>JBKKDK010000115.1:0-4087 GCA_046708245.1 Arthrobacter sp. | reverse complement strand
CGTTTTTACCCCTGTCAATTTTTTGGGCAACCGGGGGGTGGGGGCGGCAGTACACTGTCTCCACAGCAGTACTCCCCGGCCCGGCCGCTTGATAGGACACCGTGCAGGCAATCAACGACTTCATCCTCGCAGCCGCAGGCCAGCCCTGGGTGCTCTTGCTTGTGTTCGCCTGCTGCGTGATTGACGGCTTTTTCCCGCCGATTCCCAGCGAATCCGTGGTGGTCGGGCTCGCCGCCGTCGCAGCCACGGCGGATGTCCCCAACCCGCTGTTCCTGGCCGGCGTCGCCGCGGCCGGCGCCTTCCTGGGCGACAACACCGCCTACCTGATCGGACGCCGCACGGGCACAAAACGGTGGGCCTGGATGCGGGGCCCGCGCATGCAGCGGGCCTTCCGCTGGGCGGGCGCGGAACTGCACAAGCGGCCGGCGTCGCTGATCCTTGTGGCCCGGTTCGTGCCCATCGGCCGGGTGGCCGTGAACCTGACGGCCGGTGTCTCGCACTATCCGCGGCCCCGTTTCGTGACGCTGACGGTGGTCTCGGCGCTGCTCTGGGCCGGGTATTCGGTGGCGATCGGGCTGTTCTTCGGGCAGTGGTTCGAAGACAACCACTTGCTGGGCGCTACGGTCGCGATCGTCTGCGCAATCGTCCTCGGCATCCTCGTGGATATGGGTATCAGCCGGATCCGCGGACGGGTTCCGGCAGAGGTGGAACGGACGCTTCCTCCCGCGGAGGGGTAGGCCCGCCGCGAACATCAGCGGAATCGTAGCGAAGCGGGCCATCGCCATGCGACACTTAGGAGCGATTTACGTCACTTTCCGCTGGCAGATGTTGTGCCACATTTTCGTCTAGGAGCCATGCCCGCGTGGAGTTCATTAATGAGGCCGTGCTCCATGCAGCCGGCCAGTGGTGGATATACCCCCTCCTGCTGGTCTTCTTCTTTATCGACGGCTTCGCGATGGTGGTCCCGAGCGAGACCCTGATCGTTGCCCTCGCGGCGTTCTCCGTGCGCGGCGGCCAGCCAAACCTCTGGATCCTGGGTGTGACGGCCCTCATCGGCGCCATCGCGGGTGACAACATGGCGTACCTGCTCGGCCGCAAGATCGGCCTGGAGCGGTTCCGCTGGATGCGCAAGCCAAAGGTCCAGAAGGCCTTCGGCTGGGCGCGCTACGAACTGGAGAAGCGCGGTGCAGTCCTGATCTTCACCGCACGGTACATCCCGTGGGGACGCGTCGCCGTCAACTACGTTGCCGGCACCACAGGCTTCCCGCACCGCCGGTTCTTCCTCCTGGACGCCTTCGCCTGCGCCACCTGGGTGGTCTACTCGATCGGCATCGGCGTCCTGGCCAGCTCCTTCCACTGGCTGCACGACAACCCGCTGATGAGCGCCGGCATCGCAGTGGTCTTCGCGATTGTGCTCGGTATCCTGATCGACCACGTCCTGCGCTGGTGGCACAAGCGGCTCGGGCGCCACGACGCCGAAGTCGTGGACGAATGGCTCGACGGCGGGTCCGCACCCGAACCGGCTGCCGCCGTTCCTGCACCGCTGATCGCCTCCGGGGATGTCGAGGCCGGCAGAAAGTAGCGTCCTGCGCGCTCCGACCCTATGGTTGGAACGTGACTGAGACTATTCCTGACGCTGCCCCTGACCTCGAATTCGACCTGAAGGGCCTCCCCAAGGTTTCCCTTCACGACCACCTGGATGGCGGGCTGCGTCCAGCCACCATCATTGAACTTGCCGAGGCCGCCGGCCACGCGCTGCCCTCATCCGACCCGGTCGCGCTGGGGGAGTGGTTCCGCGAATCCGCCGACTCCGGCTCGCTGGTCCGCTACCTCGAGACCTTCGACCACACCATCGCCGTGATGCAGACCAAAGAGGGCCTGTTCCGCGTCGCCAAAGAGTTCGTCGAGGACCTGGCCGACGACGGCGTGGTGTACGGCGAAGTGCGCTGGGCCCCCGAACAGCACCTGCAAAAGGGCCTGAGCCTGGACGAAGTGGTCGACGCCGTGCAGGCAGGCCTCGAAGCCGGCGTGGACGCCGTGGCCGAGACCGGCCGCGACATCCAGGTGGGCCAGCTCATCACCGCCATGCGCCACGCCGACCGCGGCCAGGAGATCGCCGAACTCGCGGTCCGCCACCGCAACAACGGCGCCGTCGGTTTCGACATCGCCGGTGCCGAGGACGGCTTCCTGCCGTCCCGGTTCAAGGACGCCTTCACCTACCTGGCCCAGCACAACTTCCCGGCCACCGTCCACGCCGGCGAAGCAGCCGGCCTCGAAAGCATCCAGTCCGCCCTCGTCGACGGCCGTGCGCTGCGCCTGGGCCACGGCGTCCGGATCGCCGAAGACGTCACCGTCGAGTTCGAAGAGGACGAAGACGGAACCGGGATCAATGACAGCAGCGACGAGGTCAACGACAACATCGGCCTCGTGACCCTCGGCGAGCTGGCCAGCTGGGTCCGGGACCGCGGCATCGCCCTGGAGATCTGCCCCTCCTCCAACCTGCAGACCGGCGCCGTTGCCGGCTTCGGCGAAGGCATCGAAAGCCACCCGCTGGACATGCTCTACCAGCTCGGCTTCAACGTCACCATCAACACCGACAACCGGCTCATGAGCGGCGTCACGCTGACCGACGAGTTCGAACTGCTCGTGGAGACCTTCGACTACGACCTCGATGACCTCCTCGAACTGACGCTGAACGCCGCCGAGGCCGCCTTCCTGCCCCTTGAGGAGAAGGAAGCCCTCGTCGAATACATCAACGAGGCCTACGCCGGCCTTGGCTAACGGGGACACTTCACCCGTCCAGGGGCTCGTCTTCGTGATCGCAGCCCTGCGTGAGCACTGCCCCTGGATGGGTGCCCTCACCCACGAATCCCTCGTGGAATACCTCCTGGAGGAGGCATACGAGGTGGCTGAAACCATCGAGGCCGGCGACGGCGACGCCGAGCTGCAGGCCGAACTGGGCGACGTCCTCCTCCAGGTGGTCCTGCACGCCCGGCTTGCCGAGGAGCGGAACGCCTTCGACCTCGACGGCGTCGCCCGCGGCCTCACCGCCAAGATGATCCGGCGCAACCCGCACGTGTTCCGCCCGGACGGGACCCTGCAGGACTCCTTCCCGGCGACGGTGCAGGAAATTGTGGCCACCTGGGATGCCGTCAAGAAGTCGGAAAAACCGGACCGCGGGCACGTTTTCGACGGCGTCCCGGCCGCGCTCCCGGCGCTGGCGCGGGCCCAGAAGCTGCTGGACCGCGCCGACCGGGCAGGCCTCCCGGCGGAAGGCAGCGGACCCGCCGTCGACGTCCCGGCCAGCGAACACGAGCTCGGCGAGCTGTTGTTCGGCATCGTTGCGGCCGCCCGGCGCAACGGGCTCGACGCCGAACGGGCTCTGCGCGGGGCGGCCCGCCGGTTCCAGACGGACCAGGCGCGCCCCTCAACTCCCCGATGACGTCCGGGGACTGGATAGGTTTCCGTAACCTGCACCACTCTCGACTAGGCTAGGAGGGACGAGGACGTCGGTTTCAGCTTGATTCCCCAGCTAGAGTCCCAGCAGTCAGATTCCCAGCAGATCGCTTCACCCAAAGGAGCATATTCATGGCGCTTATCGATGCCATCCACGCCCGCGAGATCCTCGATTCCCGTGGCAACCCGACCGTAGAAGTTGAAGTTCTGCTCTCCGACGGCCAGATTGGCCGCGCAGCAGTTCCCTCCGGAGCCTCCACCGGCGAGCACGAGGCCGTTGAGCTCCGTGACGGCGACAAGGGCCGTTACCTCGGCAAAGGCGTCCAGAAGGCCGTTGACGCCGTCATCGACCAGATTGCCCCGGCCCTGACCGGCTTCGACGCCACCGACCAGCGCAGCATCGACCAGGCCATGATTGACCTGGACGGCACCGCCAACAAGGGCAAGCTCGGCGCGAACGCGATCCTGGGCGTGTCCCTGGCCGTGGCCAACGCCGCAGCAGCCTCCGCGGACCTGCCGCTCTACAAGTACCTGGGCGGCCCGAACGCCCACGTCCTGCCGGTCCCGCTGATGAACATCCTCAACGGCGGCTCGCACGCCGATTCCGACGTCGACATCCAGGAATTCATGG
>JBKKDK010000114.1:0-5637 GCA_046708245.1 Arthrobacter sp. | reverse complement strand
CGCACCGACTTGTACCCCAGCTCCAGGTGCTCCCGGACCGAATCAAACAACGACTCCAGATCCGCGCCCGAAGCATGTCCGTACGCCCGGAGAGCATCGCCGGCAGCGGGAAATGTCGGCGAGGATGCTTTGCGGATCCTTCGGATTTCCTGCGCGAACGCGCAGGAAACGCTTCTCCCCGGTGGGACGGTAGATTCATCTTGATCTGGATGTAAAAAAGACCGGCAGCTGGGAAACGAATGTTGACTCTTAAACAAGCCGGAACGGCCGGGGCTAGGCGGATCGTGCCACGGGATATCGCGAGGGGTTTCCTTCCCTACGTTCTTCCCGGTTCGCTGAGGCGCTCATGAGGACCCGGATCGTCCCCGTGCCGTGGCTGATCGCTGCCGGCTGCACGGCTGTTGTAACCTTGGCCGGATTCCTGGCCGCTGTCCCGGGAACGACCTTGGCGCTGACGGTCGCTGATTTCGCCATTTTGCTGGCCGCGCTCGTCGCGGTGGCCAGTTGCGCGCGTGCCGCCCGGCGCCCGGACGTATACGCTCGGGGCTGGCGGTTCATGACCATCGCCGCCTGCCTGTGGGCGGCGGGGCAGGTGGTCTGGACTTTTTTCGGGCTCACCCGAAACAACGTCTATCCGTTCCCGTCGCTGGCTGACGCCGCGTTTCTCGGCTACGCCGTACCGGCGGCAATTGCCCTGTTCGCGTTCCCTCGCCCCCCGGGTTCCGGCGTCGTCCTCATGCGAACCCTGCTGGATGCGGCGGTCATCGCGAGTGCAGTCCTGTTCATCAGCTGGGCTACG
Organism: Arthrobacter sp.; assembly: GCA_046708245.1. Lineage (GTDB taxonomy): Bacteria > Actinomycetota > Actinomycetes > Actinomycetales > Micrococcaceae > Arthrobacter. The sequence goes on along the minus strand of JBKKDK010000114.1, from coordinate 4,838 downwards.
GTGCTTGGCCCCGTGTCCCGGGCCGACGGCGGGGACTCTCTCGCCCGCCTCACCGGGGTTGCCTACCCTGTCGTAGATGTTCTGATGGGGTCGCTGGTTCTGGTACTGACCATGCGCAGCGCGCCAGGAGACCGGCTGCGGTGGCTCTGCCTGGGCGGCGGCCTCCTCGTCCTGGCGCTTACCGACAGCGTATATGTGAGGCTGACTTTCGAGGGCGTCACCGGGGTGACCGGAACGCCGCTGGCTGTGGGATGGGTCTGTGCGTTCCTGCTGATCGCGCTGGCCCCGTTGGCCCGCCACACGGAACGGAGCCGGACCGACCGGCGCGTGTATACGCTGGCGCTGGAGCTGCTGCCCTACGTCCCCGTGGCTGGAGCAATCCTTGTATCGCCGGACCGCCTGAGGCAGGAACAGGACCCGTTCCTCCTGCTCACCGGGCTCACCGTGGTGGTCCTGGTCGTCGCGCGTCAGATTGTCATCATCTTCCAGAACGTCACACTGACCCGTGATCTTGAATCGAAGGTGGCCGAGCGCACCGCGCAACTGGAGGGCCTGGGCGCGATCGTAAATTCCTCGGACGACGCGATCCTCGGCTCGGACAGCCAGGGTTTAATCACTATCTGGAACCCCGGAGCGCAGCGGCTCTACGGCTACGCGGCGTCCGAGGCGATCGGCCGGAACCGCGGTTTCCTCATGCGCGAACCGGACCGGGAGTTCGAGTTGGCCACCATCAAGGCAGTGTTCGACAGCGGGGATGCCTGCAGCTACGAGACCGAACGGGTCAGGAAAGACGGGACCGTGCTGCCTGTTTCAATGACCGTCTCACCCATCCGGGGTGAGCACGGCGTCCGCGGAATCGCGACGATTGCCCAGGACATAACCGCCCGCCGGGCAACCGAAGCGGAATTGATGGTCGCCCGTGAGGCGGCAGAGGAATCGAGCCGTCTCAAATCGGAGTTCCTGGCGACGATGAGTCATGAAATCCGTACTCCCATGAACGGCGTCATCGGCTTGACCACGCTGCTGCTTGAGACGGATATGGATGAGACGCAGCGTCAGTATGCTGAGGGCGTCAAGGGCGCCGGGGAAGCTTTGTTGATGCTGATCAACGACATCCTGGATTTCTCGAAACTTGAGGCGGGCAAGGTTGACCTGGACCCCGCCCCGTTCGACCCGCGCGTGCTCGTCGAAGAAGTCGCCGTCCTCCTGGCAAAACCGGCGCAGGCCAAACGGCTCGAGCTTATAGCCTATTGCAGCCACGACATCCCGGCGCGGCTGGTCGGCGATGCGGGCCGCATCCGCCAGATCCTGCTGAACCTGGCCTCCAATGCCGTGAAATTTACTAGTTCCGGCGAGGTCACCGTCCGCGTTCACGTCGTGGAGGCCGACGCCGGCCGCGTCACGGTGCGTTTCGAAGTCCGGGACACCGGGATCGGGATCGCCGCCGCCGATCACGACCGTCTATTCGAATCCTTCTCCCAGGCCGACGCGTCCACCACGCGCCGCTTCGGCGGGACCGGCCTTGGCCTGGCGATCTCGCGCCGGCTCACTGAGGCCATGGAAGGGGAGATCGGAGTCAAGAGCGCCCTGGGCCACGGGAGCACCTTTTGGTTCGCTATCCCGCTGCAGACGGCTCCACCGGCCCCTGATTCAGCCATTCTCCGGCCGGATCTGCTCAGCGGGCTCCGGGTGCTGGTCGTGGATGACAACGCCACAAACCGTCTGGTGCTGGAGTCGCAGCTGACGGGCTGGGGAATGAAACCTGACACCGTCACCGGTGGCCGGGAAGCCCTGGTCCGGTCCAGGGCAGAGGAAGCGGCCGGACGGCCCTACGACATCGCTGTCCTGGACCTGTGCATGCCGCACATGGACGGACTGGAACTTGCACGCCTCCTCAGTGACGAAGGGGCAGCGGTGTCCGCACGGATGATGATGCTGACCTCCACGATGCAGGTCGATCAGGAAGAGTTTGCCGCGGCCGGTGTCCGGGAATGGCTGACCAAACCCGTGCGCAGCTCAGCGCTCTTCGACCGTCTCATGCGCCTGGTCGCCGCCCGTACCACGCCGGTGACCGCGCCGGCAGTTGCCCGCACCGGGCCCGCGCAGCATCACGGCCCCTCACGAGGCAGGATCCTCGTCGTCGAGGACAACGAAGTTAACCAGCTCGTGGCCCGGGGCATGGCCACGAAGCTGGGATACCAGGTTGACCTCGTCGAGGACGGTTCACAGGCTGTCGCCGCCACGGGGAGGATCCGGTACGCAGCCGTGCTCATGGACTGCCACATGCCGGTCATGGACGGATTCGATGCCACCGGCGCGATCCGGTCCCGGGAAGGAAACGACCACAGGCTGCCGATCATCGCCATGACAGCCGGCGCCCTGGACGAGGACCGCGAACGATGCACCGCAGCAGGCATGGACGACTACCTCTCCAAGCCGGTGGATCTGGCTAAACTGGAGGCTGTCCTCGCCCGATGGGTACCCCCTCGCGAGCTTCCCGCGGAAGGGCCTGTACTCGATCCTGTCAGGTTGTCGATCCTTCGGTCCCTCGGGGCGCCGGACGGGCACGGGCTGTTCCCCCAGGCCGCAGAAGCCTTCCGGCAAGACATTCAACCGAGCCTGGCGACTTTACGCCGGGCACTCGATGACGGCCACGGAGGAGCCCTCGAAATGGAGGCACACAAGCTCAAGGGCGCTGCGGCCAGCATCGGCGCCAACCGGGCAGCGGCGCTGTGTCACCAGCTGGAACTTACCGCGGCCACGCCGGATCGCTCCCACCCGGGCCTGTTGACGCGACTCGAAGCAGAACTCGCTCTGGTCGACGCGGCGCTGGGATATGAACTGGCGGAGAAGCCATGATGGTCCTGATAGCGGACGACGACTATGTCTCCAGGCTGGTTGCGAAAGCTGCGGTGGAGCAGTCCGGGCACGAATGCATTGTCGCCGCCGATGGCGACGCCGCCTGGGAGCTGTTCCAGATCCACCGGCCCGAGGTTGTGGTGACCGACCTGAAAATGCCGGGCCTGGACGGACTGGCCCTGTGCCGGGCCATCCGGTCCACGGACGAGGACTCCTACACCTACCTTGTCCTCGTCACCTCCCACGGGTCGCAGGCCGATGTACTGGCAGGACTGCATGCCGGCGCCGACGACTACGTGACCAAACCTCTCGACCCCTTCACCCTTCACACCCGCCTACTCGTGGCACTCAGGGTAACCTCACTGCACGCTGACCTCGCCCGCTACCGAACCGCCCTGGCCGAACAGGCACGCAGGGATCCCCTGACCAAGCTCCACAACCGGCTCCAGCTCGCCGAAGACATCGAACGACTGCACAGCAGCAGTGAGCGGTACGGGCAGAACTACTGCGTCGCCCTCTGCGACGTCGACAATTTCAAGAGCTACAACGACCTCTACGGACATCCGGCCGGCGACACTGCACTGCGCGCAGTCGCAGACACACTTGCCAGCCATGCCCGGACCAGCGACGGCGTCTACCGCTACGGCGGAGAGGAATTCCTCCTCATACTCCACAACCAGACGACCTCCGGGGCCCAAATGGCCGTGGAACGGGCAAGGGCCGCGATCCAAGCCCTGGGCATTCTCCACACGGGCGGTCCCCTCGGCGTGCTGACCTTGAGCGCAGGAATATCGGCCTACTCGTCCGAGCACCGCGTCAGCACCGAACAGCTCCTGAAAGAGGCCGACGTCGCCCTGTACGCAGCCAAGGCCGCCGGACGAAACACCGTCGCCAAAAGGCACAGACTGCCACTGCCGAACTGCCCGGCTGAGTCACCGACGGCCGCAACCTAGGGACCAGGGCACTGATCCGCGCATCGCCTTGTGAAACCACCGCTCCCGGCGTCGCCGGCTACGCAATGGACCGGCCAACGCCTCGTGCGCCGCCCGTAACCAACACGCTCACCTTGATTGCCTCATCCCTCCTCCGCGACCGGGTCGCGGCTGCCGTTACGGCCGCCGGGCTCATTGTGTCCCTGGCCGCCTGTGCCCCGGCCACCGACAGCCCCGCCTCAACGCCGACCGCCGGGAGCCTCCCCGGGCTTCCCGGCGACCACGGCCGAAGGGGTCAAAACATCGGCCGACGGCGGCACTACCTTCGCCTCTTACGAACCCGGCTGACCGGCTTCGTCCGGCCGCGCGGGCATAAGCCGGGGCCGTTCGGCACTCGCTGCTGGATCGTGCGGAAATTCAAATCTTGCGGAAATTCTGCAGGCGTATCCCGGACACTTCCGCCCGCGGCCGTCTTAGCGTCCTGCCGCGGGGGCCAGAGGCCGGTAAGCAGCCACGGGGCCGGACCGGGTTGGCCGGGGCGAGGAAGCCGCAGCCGCTTGAGCAGCAGGGCGTTGACGGCGACGCGGAAGATGGAGCCTGACATGGACAGTGCGGCAATCTCGGGGCTGAGACTGACTCCGGCGAATGCGAAGACGCCGGCGGCGATCGGCAGGGCCAGGGCGTCGTTGACGCCGTCCCCGACCATGGCGGACGCAGGGTTCCAGTATCTGTACCGGGTTTTCTCGCAGCGCCCTTGCGGGCGGATCGTGTCGCAGTGGGGACCGGCTTTTGGGCGGCAGATTCAGGTGGAGTCCGGAATGTCGTTTCACCGAACGGGCGACCGGAAATGTCGTTTCAGAGGTCGTGTGGACAAATTTCAGTGCCCTTTAGCTCGGGCCTTCCCTGTCCGTGAGGGGTCGTCGTCGCTTCCGGCCCAGATGACACCGCCTCCGGGGCAGGGCATCACATCGAACGCCCGGCCATCAAGGTGCGCCCGCAGGTGGCGCCCGTCATCCTCGACCACTTCCCAGCCGGCCGCTGGCAGCG
>JBKKDK010000113.1:0-7216 GCA_046708245.1 Arthrobacter sp. | reverse complement strand
GTACACGCCCGAGTGCACTCCGTAGGCGATGCGGTGGGTGATGGCGCGGGTCTTGCCTGTGCCGGCGCCGGCCAGCACGCACATCGGTCCCTGCAGGGTGCTGGCCACCTCGCGCTGTTCGGCGTCGAGGCCGCCCAGGATACGTTCTTCCAGCGAGCGGTTGTCCTGCGCCGGGCGTTCGCTGCCCGGCCCGTCATCCTCGGACAGGGTCAGGGGCAACGCGCTGGCGTTGAAATTCTCTGTGGTCACTTTACTGGGTCACTTTGCTGGGTCACTTTTTCGGGTTATTTGCTGCGCCATGCGGCCGTCATTCGCCCGGCCGGTCCCGGATGACGCCGCCGTACCAGTGCTCGATGAGGGCCCGGGCTATGGAAAGCCGGCTGGAGATGACGATCTCGCCGCTGAGCACCGCGTCCTGCAGTTCGCTCCGGCTGAACCAGCGCGCCCTGGTGACCTCGACGCCGTCGGGCCTTGCCTCGGTGTCCGGGGTCGTGGCGGTGAAGCCGAGCATCAGCGAGGCAGGGAAGGGCCATGGCTGGGATCCAAGGTACTGGCTCGCGGTGACCCGCACCCCGACCTCCTCGCCGATCTCGCGGACGACGGCCTGTTCCAGCGATTCCCCCGGCTCGACGAAGCCGGCCAGCGTGGAGTAGTTCCGGGCATCGAGGGGGCCGCCGCCGCCCTCCAGCTGGCGGCCGTCGGCGGCCACCACGGTGACGAGGATCGCGGGGTCGGTGCGCGGGTTGTGCTCGTTGTTGTCCGCCGGGCAGCGGCGGACCCACCCGCCGGCTTCCGGCCGGGTGGCGGTGCCGCAGCGGGGGCAGTAGGCGTGGCTGGCGTGCCAGTTGGCGATGGCGCTGGCTTCGATGAAGAGGGCGGTGTCCGTGGCGTTCAGCCCGGCGGCGACATCACGGAAGCCGGCCCACTGTGCGCCCGGGGGGATGCCGGCGATGTGGGCCTCGAATTCCTCGGCCTGGACCTCGAACTGCTCCGGCAGGAGGAAGAGAACCAGCTGGGTGCCGCCGTCGAGGCCGGAGCCGGACAGGGCCGACCCCAAGTAGATCAGCTGTTCCGGGGCGTAGGCGGTCCCCTGCAGATGGTCTGCCAGCTCGGCCGCATCCAGGAGCACCAGGCTGCTGCCGTTGATGAGGGCCTGCCGGCCCGACAGCACCATGGCCCGCGCGGTCCCGGAGAGGATGAGCTCCGCCAGCATCCCGGGCTTTATCCGGGCGGCGGATCCGCGGTCAATCAGCGCACCCCGCACCGGCAGGACAGTGTCCGTCAGCTGGTCCGCGGGCAGGCTGTGTTGGGGAGAGACTGGCTGGCTCACCTGGGGTGGGTACTTTGACGCCGGTGACTCCGCATGACTCATGTACCCACCGTACTGACTCCCGCTGACAATTCACATTTTCCGCCGGTCCGTGCGGGCACCGTGCGGGCGCTGTCCCGCCACTGTCCCGCCACTGTGTGAGCCACCGTGTGAGCGGCGGCACGGGCCGGCCTGGCGCGAGGAACTGCGGGTGCTATTTATTCCCGATCTTTCAGACTCGCCGTGGTGCATCGCCGTTGTGGGCGCCGCTCAATCTACCGTGGAAGAGTGAGAAGACAACCAATCGAACTGGCAGCTGTGGCAACCGCGGCAGTCCCCGGGCTGACCCCGACCGCCGTTAGCTCTGCGCCCGACGATCCGGCGGACTTCGATTCGGCTCTCCTGGTGGACTCCGAAGGCAAACACTGGCGCGTCCGTTCCCCCCGGCACGCCGAAGCCAGCGCGCGGCTCGAGACGGAATTCATGGTGCTCCGGGCCTTCATTCCCGCGATCCGGGCCGAACTTCCGTTCCTGATGCCCACCGTGGCGGGCACCGTCCGGCAGGGCCCGCTCAGCACCTTTGTGTACTCCCACCTGGGCGGGGCCACCAGGTCCGTCGAGGAACTCAGCGAGGGGTCTGCGGCCCTGGCCCGGGAAATCGGGGCGGCCATGGCTGCCGTCCACGACCTCCCGCACTCCCTCGTCAGCAATGCCGACCTGCCGAGCTACACGCCGAACGAGTTCCGGCAGCGCCGGCTCAACGAACTGGACCAGGCCGCGACCACCGGCAAGATCCCTCCGCTTCTGCTGCGCCGCTGGGAACACGCCCTCGAGGACGTCTCGCTGTGGAGGTTCAACCCCTGCGTTGTCCACGGCGACCTGCATGAGGACAACCTGCTGGTCGACGGCGACCGGGTGACCGCGGTGACGGGCTGGACCGACCTGCGCATCGGCGACCCCGCCGACGACATGGCCTGGCTGGTCGCCTCCAATGAGCAGGACTTTGTGGACGCCGTGCTCGAGCACTACACTTCCAGCCGCCGGGACGCCCCCGATGCCCATCTGCTCCGGCGCGCTGCGCTGTCCGCCGAATTTGCCCTGGCCCAATACCTCGTCAAGGGTCTCGCTGCCGGGAACCAGGACATGATTGGCGAGGCGGAATCGATGCTCCTGGCACTCGCCGAGGACGTCGCTGAACACGGCGGCCAGCCGATCAGCGTGGAGCCGCTGCCGCAGCCCGCTGCTGCCCCCGCCCCGGAGCAGCCGGCCGACCCGGAAAGCGCTCCTGTGCCGGCCGTTAGCAAGGTGACCCTGCTCGCCCCGGATTCGGTGTCCGGCCTGGACGCTGTTCCGTCGAACAGTGCGATGCCCGCCGTCCAGGTGACCCCGATTCCGCTGGACACGGCTCCACCCGCCACCGTTGCCCCCGTCCCCGCTCCCGACGCTGCCGACAGCACTGAACCGGCCACCGGCGGGCCAGGTCCGGCGGCGGACGATGCGGACCCGGCGGACGATGCGGACCCGGCGGACGATGAGGACGCCGTTTCCGCCGCGGACGCCGCGGACGCCGCGGACGCCGCGGACTATGATTCTTCGGACGGGTCCCCGGGCCCGGCGCCAGAGGCGGAGTCAGACCCGGAAGAGACTCCGGCGGCTGCTATCGCCGCGGCTGATGACACCTCCACGCAGTCCATCGCCGTGGTGGCGGCGGCTCCGGCCGAGGACGTCTCGACCACCGCGCTGACAGTGGTCGAGGCCAAGCCCCGCTAGCCCTGCCCGAGGGCTGCTGCCACGATCTCTTCCAGCCGTTCCGCCGAGCCCAGATCGTGCGGCCGGACCACCTGGTTGTCTGCCACGTAGTAGAACGCGGCACGCACCTCGTCCAGCGGGACACCCTTGAGCCGGGACCAGGCCAGCCGGTACACGGCGAGCTGCACGGCTTTGACCTTCAGTTGCGCGGCGGAGGGCCGGCGTCCGGTCTTCCAGTCCACTAGGTCCCAGCAGCCGTCGGCGTCCCGGAAAACGGCATCGATCCGGCCGCGGACCACAACGTCCCCGATGCGCGTCTCCACGGGCACCTCGACGTGCGCGGGTGCGCGGTGCGCCCACTCCGATTGGCGGAACGTCTCCACCATGGAGTCCAGCCCGTAGGCCGCGTCGATATGGTCATCGGAGCCGGCTGCCTCGCCGAGATCGAGCATGCCGGCGGCGCCGAAATACTCCTCGACCCAGGCGTGGAAGGCCGTGCCTTTGCGCGCGGACATGCCTGGTTCGCGCGGGACCGGCCGGCGCAGCCGGGCGACCACGGAGCCGGCGTCGTCCTCGAGGTCCACCAGCGTGGACGCGGAAATGTGGCCCGGAAGATGGATGTCCTGCACCGAGGTGCGCCGGAGGCGGCGCTCCAGCAGCGTCGCAGCTTCCCGCGCCCAGCCGGCGGCTGGCCCCCGCAGGAGCCGGGGCTGCTCTTCGTCACCGGGTGTCAGCAGCACCGCTTCCGGGGCCTCGGATTCCAGGGCTGCCAGGACCCTGGCGGCCGCTGACTCCATCGCCGCCCGGCGCCCCGGGACCAGCCTCAGCCGTGCTCCGGTGCGCGGGTCGAGGGGACCTTCGAGGGGGTCATACGGCCACTGGGCCACAACAAGCTCCGAGGTCAGCGGACTTTCCTCCGGCAGCGCATCCTCGCTGACGGAGAGCGGGTGGATCTCCGCGGCGCCGCCTGCGGTAAGCACCTCAAGTTCCGCCAGGAACGGGGACATCCCGGCCAGGCCGGCCCGGGATCCCACCCAGGCGGCGCTGGACACCCAGAGGACATGCTTTGCCCGGGTGTATGCCACGTAGGCGAGGCGCCGTTCCTCGGCCTCCCCGTGCACCTGGACCGCAGACTTGAACTCCTTCTCCGCGTCGAGCCAGCCCTTCTGGTCCGGCTGGTCCAGGTCCCACTGCGGCAGGTCCGCACGGTCCCCGCGCAGCGGCCACGGCAGGGCGGCGCTGCCGCTGCTCCAGCGTGAGTCCCTGCTGCTGGGGAAGGCGCCGGCGTTGAGCCCGGGAACAAACACCACGTCCCATTCCAGCCCCTTGGACGCGTGCACGGTCAAGAGCTGGACCGCCTCATGGTTCACTTCGGGTGCGGCGGCATCGAGACCGTTTTCCTCGGCAGCCGCGGCCTCAAGCCAGGCCAGGAACGCCAGCACGTCCACCCGATGGGACGTGTGCAGGAATCCGGCCGCGGCATCCTGGAAGGCGTCCAGGTTCCGGCGGGCCTGATGGATGCTGACCCCGGGCCGCGCGGCGACCTCAATGTCCAGCAGCATGGCCCGCTCCACCTCCCCGAGCAGCGTCGTGAGGTCATCGCCCATGAAGCCGCGCAGCTGGCGGAGTTCGGCCGAGAGACGCTGGAGCCGTTCCAGGGCCTCCGGACCCAGGGCGCGCCCGTGCCGTGACACCCACCCGTCGCGCGGCAGCCAGTCCAGTGCCTCGACCAGGCTGGCGGCATCGGTGAGGTCACCCTCGATCACGGCGTCCTCGGAGCCGGCATCGGTGTCGTCGGATTCGGAGCTGCCGGGCCGTCCCCTGCGCCGGGCGAGGAAGCTGGACCAGTCCCGGAACGCCATCAGGTCAGCCGGCCCGATCCGCCAGCGCGCACCGGCCAGCAGCCGCATCAGGGAGTCCGAGCGGCCTGGATCCGCCAGGACGCGGAGGGTCGCGACCAGGTCCACAATCTCGGGGGTATCCAGCAGCCCGCCGAGCCCGACGATCTCGTACGGGATGCCCCGCTGCTCGAATTCGCGGCGGATGCACTCCATCTGGGCCCGGCGCCGGCACAGCACCGCCATTGCGGGCGGCTCGGCCTGCGCCGAGGCGTCGAAGTCGGTCAGCCGGAACTTCAGCACGTCCCCGGCGATCGCCGCGGCCTCGTCCTCGTCCGTGGCGAAGCGGCCCATCACCGCCCGGCCCTGCACGGCGGCCGGGCTGGGCTGCAGCGGCGGGACCTCGACGCCGCCGGCGGCATCCCGCTCCCCGGCTGGGCCGGCCTGGGTGGCAGCCTTGCTCAGCGGGCCGGAGATGACGTTGGCGGCGGCGAGGATGTTCCGGCCGTTGCGCCACGCCGTGGTCAGGTAGGAGGTGGGCGCCACGGCAAAGTCCGCGGTCCCGGCGGCTGCCGGGCCGCCGTCGGCTGTGCCCTCACCACAGCCCTCACCAGATGCAAGCCGCACCGGGAATTCGCGGACGAAGTGGAAGAGCTGGCCGGCGGACGCACCACGGAATCCATAGATGGACTGGTTCGGATCGCCCACCGCCGTGACAGCGTGGCCGTCGCCGAAGAGCCTGGAAAAGAGCACGAGCTGGGCGTGCGAGGTGTCCTGGAACTCGTCCAGCAGCACCACCTTGTAGCGCTGGCGCTCGGTTTCGGCGGCGACCGGAATCTCGCTGGCAACGCGGGCCGCGAGGGCCACGAGGTCGCCGAAGTCCAGGGCGCCCCGCGCCCGTTTGGCGTCCGAATAGCGGCCCACCATGTCCGCGACGCTGGCCCGTGTGCGCAGCAGGCCGCTGAGCTCGGCGGCTGCCTGGCTGGGGTTCTTCCTGGCCGTGGCAACGTAGGGCAGCGCCTCAAACTCCGCGACCCGCTCCAGCAGCCAGCCCCTGACCCCGGCCGGCTCCTGCAGGTGCTCGGCGCATTCCCCGGCGAGCTGGATGACCGCCTTTACCAGGGTGGACTTGGCGGAGCGGAAGTGCTCGTAGTCGCCGTCGAATGCCTCCACCACTTCGCTGGCGAGCTGGAACGACTGGGCGCCGCCGAGCAGCACCACATCGCGTTCCACACCGAGCCGGAGACCGTAGTCGGACACGATGCCGCTCGCATAGGAGTGGTAGGTGGAAACCTTGGGCTCGAGCGCGTCCGTGCTGAGCAGCCCGGCGGGGAAGACCTGGTTGCCGGTGTCCGCCGCGGCAACCCGCTGCAGCGCGGCAAGCTTGGCGCGGATGCGGGTCGCGAGCTCCCCCGCAGCCTTGCGGGTGAAGGTCACGCCGAGCACTTCCTCCGGCCGGACCCAGCCGTTGGCGACCAGCCACACCACCCGGTCCGCCATGGTGGCCGTCTTTCCCGAGCCCGCGCCGGCAATGACGAGCCGGGGTGACAGGGGCGAGGAAATGATGTGCGACTGTTCCGGGGTGGGGGTGTTCTTCTCCCCCAACATCACGGACAGCTCCTCCGGGCTGAACCTCGGGGCGGGAAGAGCGGCGAGCCCCGCCTGCCGCGGTGCTGCTGCGGTCATTCGGTTACCTGCTTTCCCCGCGCGCACAGCGGGCAGACTTCGGGCAGCCGGCAGCCGTGGCCGCCGTGGCCGCCCTTGGCGGGGTCATGCCGTGCTTCAAACGTGTTGCCGGACATCAGTGCGGCGGCCCCGCCGACCATCTCCAGCGCCCAGTTGTCCGCCGGATCAAGCGCCGCCTGGGCCTGCACGCCGGGGCTCTTGGTGGTGGTCCCGAGCTGGGCCAGCACGGCGCCGCCGGGCAGCGGAGCCGGACCGTCGTCGGCCCCGGCAAAACCGCCTGCCAGCACGGCCACCTGGTAGGCGCCCAGCTGCGGGTGCCGGTCCAGCTCGGCCTTGCCGGGCTGCCGCTTCCCGGTCTTGAGGTCCACGATGACCAGCCGCCCCTCGCCGTCGATCTCAAGCCGGTCGACCTGCCCCCGCAGCACGGCCGGGCGCGCAGGCCAGGCGTCACTGCCGCCGTCGCCGGCGTCGCCGGCGTCGCCGCCGGGCAGCATGCGGGCCGCGACATCGGGCAGCTTCACCTCGAAGTCCTGTTCGACGCCGACGAGGCTGCGGCCTTCGCTGCTCATCAGCAGCACGTACTGCGCCAGCTTCCGGACCATGGCCTCGGCGCGCTGGAAGTCCAGTTTGCCTT
>JBKKDK010000112.1:0-8868 GCA_046708245.1 Arthrobacter sp. | reverse complement strand
GTGCTGTACAGCGCCTACATCCCGCTGATGAACGACTTCGAGGTCTACTTCTACGGCGGCAGCCGCGTGCTGCAGACCGGTGAGACCGGCGTCAACGAGCTCTATGCCCCGCGGGACGGGCTGCCCTTTACCTACCCGCCGTTTGCCGCTCTGCTTTTCGCGGCACTGGCTTCGCTGGGGCAGGGTGCGGCCAGCCTGGTGTTCATCACAACGGCGCTGCTGGGCGCACTGATCGTCTCGGCCTGGCTGGCGCGGCACTATTTCCGGCTCGGCCGCTGGCGGGACGCGGCCGCCGACTGGCGTTTCCGGGCAGTGACCCTCGCCGGCACCGCGGCTGTTCTGCTCCTGGGCCCCTGGCGGGACACGTTCGACTTCGGCCAGATCAACATCATCCTGATGGGCCTGATCCTGGCCGACTTTGCGCTGCACGGCAAGGTCGGGGCCGGGGAGATCCGCTGGCCGGCCGGGCTGCTGATCGGCATTGCGGCCGGGATCAAGCTGACGCCGCTCGCGTTCGGGCTGTACTTCCTGGTCCGCCGCGACTTCAGGGCGCTCGGCTGGATGGCCGCCGGATTCTTCGGCTCGATCGCCCTGGCCTGGGCGCTGCTGCCCACGGCCTCTGTCACGTTCTGGACCAAAATCCTGCCCGACACAGGGCGGATCGGCGGCCCGGCCTACGTGGACAACCTCTCCGTCAAGGGCCTGCTGCTGCACCTGGGCCTGCCGGACTCCGGCCTGACCAGCATCCTGTGGCTGGTCATCTCCCTGGCCCTGGCCTTGGTGGCGGCGCTGGTGATCAAGTGGGCCGTGGCCGCGGACGAGAACTTCGTGGCCGTCTCCGCCACTGCCGTGCTGATGCTGCTGATCAGCCCCGTATCGTGGTCGCACCACTGGGTCTGGATGGCCGTGGCGCTGCCGTGCATGGGGTTCGCGATCCACCGGGTGCCGTCCCGGGACGGCAAGATGCGTTTGGCCGGCTGGATCATTGTGGCCGCGACCGCCGTCGCGTTCTACCTGACGCCCAAGTACCTGTCCGTGATGGCCGGGGCGCAGGAGTGGGGCAAGGACCCGCAGACCCAGTGGCAGCTCATCGTCGCGAGCCTCGGGGTGGTGTGCGGCATGGCCATGCTGGCGTACTGGGCGCTGGCCTACCGGCCCTCCCGCACGCCGCTGCGCCAGCCGGTCTAGCGCCTGCACCCTCCCGCCGAGACCGCATGTCGCGGCAGTGTTCCCGTAAAACATTGCCGCGAAATGCAATCTGGGCGGAGGTTATAGCTTCCTTGAAGAAAGTCAGCTAGGGTGTCGGCATGGCGCTTCGATCCGACTGGTCCGCCCGGAACTGCAGCCTGGCCCGCGGCCTGGATATCCTGGGCGATCCGTGGGGCATGCTGGTCCTGCGTGAAATTTTCTTCGGCAACGGCCGCTTCGACGCCATGAAGGCGCGGCTGGGGGCGGCCGATTCCGTGCTGGCCAAACGCCTCGCCGCGCTCGTCGACGCCGGGCTGCTCACCCGCCGGCCATACGATGACGGCGGCCGCACCCGCCAGGAGTATGTCCTCACCGGCAAGGGCGAGGACGCCCTGCCGGTCCTCAACGCCGTCGTGCTCTGGGCCGAAAAACACCTTACCGCCCCGTCCGAGCAGGCGCACATGTTCGTGATCCATTCGGGCTGCGGGGCGCGCACCTCCTCCGCCGACACCTGCACGTCCTGCGGGGAACGGCTCACGGCGGAGAACACGTCCTGGCACAGCCTCACCCGCACCGCCGAGCCCGTACCCCTCGCCACCTCAACCCCGGCCGCGTCCCCCAAGGCCCCCTGCCAGAACGGAACCGCGGCATGAGCGCGCCCAAAACCACCCTCCTGCCGGCCCGCAAGCGGCGGCTGCACCCGGCCTGGATCGTCGCAGCCGTCGCATTCCTCGCGCTGGTCGGCGCCGCCGGATTCCGTGCCGCCCCCGGCGTGCTGATGGTGCCGCTGCAGAATGAGTTCGGCTGGTCCACCACCGTGCTCTCGGCCGCCGTCAGCATCAACCTCGTGCTCTTCGGCCTCACGGCACCGTTCGCCGCGGCCCTGATGGAACGCTTCGGCATCCGCACCGTCACCTCGGTGGCGCTGGTGCTGATAGGCGCCGGCAGCGCACTGACGGTGCTGGTAAACCAGTCCTGGCAGATCCTGCTCACGTGGGGGCTGCTGATCGGGCTCGGCACAGGGTCCATGGCGCTCGTCTTCGCCGCCACCATCGCCAACACCTGGTTTGCCCGGAGCCGCGGCCTGGTGATCGGCATCCTCACCGCGGGCAGCGCTGCCGGGCAGCTGGTCTTCCTGCCTTTCATCGCCATGCTCGCCCAGGACCCCGGCTGGCGCCAGGCCTCGCTGCTGATCGCCGCGGGCGCGCTGGCGGTGGTCCCGCTGGTGCTGAAATTCCTCAAGAACTCCCCGGCCGACGCCGGTGTGCTTCCGTACGGGGCTGACCCCGACGCCGGGCCTTCCGCCGGGGGACCGGAAACCGCCGCAGGGACTGCGGAGCCCGCGGAACCGCGCCGGAATGCCGCGGTCCGGGCGCTGCAAGTCCTCAAACGGGCCAGCAAGGTGCGGACGTTCTGGGCCCTCGTGGCCGGCTTCGCCATCTGCGGTGCCACCACCAACGGGCTGATCGGCACCCACTTCATCCCCTCCGCCCACGACCACGGCATGGCCGAAACCACCGCCGCGGGCCTGCTCGCCGTCGTCGGGATCTTCGACATCGTCGGGACCATCGCGTCCGGCTGGCTGACGGACCGGTACAACCCGCGGATTCTGCTCGCGGTGTACTACCAGTTCCGCGGCATCGGGCTCCTGGTGCTGCCCCTGCTGCTCAGCGCCACGGTGCAGCCAAGCATGATCGTCTTCGTGGTGATCTACGGCCTGGACTGGGTGGCCACGGTCCCTCCGACCGCCGCGATCTGCCGCCAGGTGTTTGGAGCCGACGGCAGCGTTGTGTTCGGCTGGGTCTTTGCCGCGCACCAGCTCGGGGCGGCCGCGGCGGCCCTGGCGGCAGGCGCCATCCGGGACGCCACTGGCCAGTACACCTACGCCTGGTTCGGCGCCGCCGCGATGTGCACCATCGCGGCCGTCATCAGCGCAACCATCCGCAAGGACGCCGGCAAGCGCGAAGCGGAGGCACCCGGCGGGGCGAACAGGCGGGGGACCAGCGGGGCGGCCAGGCAGGGCGCTTAGCGGAACGCGGCGAGTCCGGTGAGGTGCTGGCCCAGGACCAGGATGTGGACCTCGTCGGTGCCCTCGTAGGTCCGAACCGACTCGAGGTTCGCGGCGTGCCGCAGCGGCGCGTAGTCCAGGGTGATGCCGTTCCCGCCCAAAATGGTGCGGGCCTCGCGGGCAATCCCGATCGCCTCGCGGACATTGTTCAGCTTCCCCAGCGAAATCTGCTCGGGCCGCAGCTTTCCGGCGTCCTTGAGCCGGCCCAGCTGCAGCGCCAGCAGGGTGCCCTTCTGGATCTCCAGCAGCATGTTGACCAGCTTCTCCTGCGTCAGTTGGTAGCCGGCCAACGGCTTGCCGAACTGCAGCCGCTCCCGGGCGTACCCGAGGGCCGCCTCGTAGGAGTCGCGGGCGGCGCCCATCGCGCCCCACGCGATCCCGTACCGGGCCTCGTTCAGGCACGTAAACGGGCCGCGCAGGCCGAAGGCAGCCGGCAGTAAAGCCTCCGGACCCAGCCGGACGCCGCCGAACGTGACATCGCACTGGATGGAGGCCCGCATCGAGAGCTTTTGCCCGATCGCGGTGGCGGTGACGCCGGGGGTCCCGGCCGGGACGAGGAAGCCGCGCACGCCGTCGTCGGTCATGGCCCAGACCACCAGCACATCGGCCACAGAGGCGAGCCCGATCCAGCGCTTGGCCCCGGCCAGGATCCAGCCGGCGTCTTCGCCCGTGCCGTCCCGCCGGGCGAAGGTGGTCATCGAGGCGGGGTCGGAGCCCGCGGTGGGTTCGGTCAGCGCAAAGCTGCCGATCAGCTCGCCCGCGGCCATCCGGGGCAGCCACTCCTGCTTCTGCTCCTCCGAACCCCATTTGTGGATCGCGGTCATGGCGAGCGAGCCCTGCACCGAGACGAACGTGCGGATGCCGGAATCGCCGGCCTCCAGTTCCATCGCGGCCAGGCCGTATTCGACGGCGCTGCGGCCGGGGCAGCCGTAGCCGTCCAGATGCATGCCAAGCACACCGAGTTCGCCCAGTTCCGGGGCCAGTTCCAGCGGAAAGACGCCGTCCTCATACCAGCGCGCAATACCGGGGCGGATCCGCTGGGTGGTGAAGTCGCGGACCTTCTCGCGGACCGCCAGCTCCGCAGGGCTCAGCAGGGAATCGATCGCCAGGACATCGGAAACGTCGGGAAGGCCAGCGGCATTGCTCATGCCAGCATCCTACGGCCGCGCCGGCAGGGACGTGCCGGCGGTGGCCCGGTGCTGCCGGAAGTAGCCCCGCGTGGACGGCGCAAACCGGCAGGCGGCCGCCAGCACGACGCCAAGCGCGAGGAGCAGCACGCCGCTGACGAAGGCCCCGCCAACGCCAAAGATCTGCGTGTCACCATATGCCGGATCCCACATCTGCACCGCCGAGACGAAGAACGCCGCAGTCAGCATAAGGGCGCCGAGGAGGGGCATGATGCCGCGGAACCAGAGGTTCCGGGCCGAGCCGCGCAGGGTGGCACGGAAATACCAGGCGCAGGCGAAGCCGGTCAGGGCGTAATAGAAGGCGATGAACAGGCTGATGGAGCTGATCGAGTCGGCGAGCAGGTCCTCGCTCACAATGCTCATCAGCACGTAGTAGACGACGGCGGCGGCACCCATGACCCGGGTGGAGAACCCGGGCGTCTGGTTGCGCGGATGGACCTCGCCGAACTTGGGCGGCAGGGCCCCGTGTACCCCCATGGACAAGGTGCCGCGTGCCGTGGGGAGGATGGTGGTTTGGGTCGAGGACAGCACCGACGCCAGCACCGCGACGACGATCAGCCAGCCCCAGGGGCCCAGCACGACGTCCTTCATGGCGAGGAAGACGTCGTTCTGGTTGGCCTCGTTGCCGAGCCCGATCCCGTCCGTGCCCACCGTGGCATACATCATCACCAGGAGGGCCACGGAGACGTAGATCGCCACGAGGACAAACGTTGAAATGACGGCGCCGCGGCCCGGCGTCGTGGCGGGGTTCTCGGTCTCCTCGTTCACTGCGAGGCAGGTGTCCCAGCCCCAATAAATGAACAGGGCCAGCAGGGCTCCGTGCACCACCGCACCGGGATCGGCGAAGGCGCCTGCGGGGTTGAACCATTCCAGATCGAAGGCCTGGCCCTCGGGCGCGCCGCCCGTGATCCGGAAAATGATCGCCACGGCGAAAACGCCCAGCGAGACGTACTGCACGTAGGTCAGGACCCGCTGGACATGTTCCCCGAGGCGGATGCCGCGGTAGTTGACCAGGGTCATGAACACGATGAACGCCACGCCGGTGGCGGTGACCACGAGGCTGTTCCCGGCCAGGGAGCCGTCGCCGACCAGCAGCCACAGGTACTGCCCGGCGACCTGCGCCAGGTTCGCCAGCACCACGACGCCGGCCAGGGCCACGCCCCAGCCGCCCAGCCAGCCGGCCCAGGGGCCGAAGGCCCGGCGGGCCCAGATGAAGGTGGTCCCGCAGTCCGGCATGGCGCTGTTGAGCTCGCGGAAGGCGAAGGCGATGAAGAGCACGGGCACAAAGCCCAGCAGCAGGATCAGGGGCGTGTAGTTGCCGTTCACCGCCACGATCAGGCCGAGGGTCGCAGCGAGCGAGTAGACCGGCGCGGTGGAGGCCAACCCGAGCATGACGGAGTCGCCCAGGTCCAGGATCCCGGCGTGCAATCCCTTGGCGGGAACGGCCGCCGGACCGCCGGGACCGCCCGCCGTCGTCGTTTCTGTGCTCATAGGGCGGTACCTGCCTTGCTGGAGTGGGCCTGGTTCGAGGGCGGAGCGGCCGGGGCCGGCGCGTCGATCGTGTTGGGGACGAAACGGCAGAAGTAGTCGGTGATGGGCCCGTCGGATTCGCGGATGCCGCAACCGACCGATTCGCCGTCGACCACCCACAGCCCCAGCACCGGCCGGTTGCCGTCGAAGTCGGGCAGGGCGTGGAACTGCTGGTAGCACCAGCCTTCCCGGCCGTAGCCGCCGGGCTGTTCCAAGTTGATCCCGGCGGTGTGGATCTTGATGTTGTCCCCTTCCCGGCCGTGCAACGGCTTGGCCACCCACTCCGTGAGCGGGCCGGGGCCGTCCAGATAGGCGGGCAGCAGGTTGGGGTGATCCGGGTACAGGTGCCAAAGCGCCGCGAGCAGCGCCTTGTTGGACAGCAGCATCTTCCAGGCCGGCTCCACCCAGCGCGGATTGTGGGCGCGCTGCAGGAGCCGGTGCCCGAACGGCTCCTTCATCATCAGCTCCCAGGGGTAGAGCTTGAAGATGGTGCTGATCATAAAGTTGTCGAGGTCCACAAAGCGGTTGAGGTTCGGGTCCCACCCGATGTCGGACATGTTGATTCCGATGGTGGTCCAGCCGGCCTGGCTCGCGACGTCCCGCATGTAGGCCGCCGTCATCCAGTCCTCGCCGGATTGTTCCGCCTCGGAGTGCGCGATGTGGAGTGTGCTCATGCCTGTGCGGTACTGCAGTTTTTTCCATTGCCTGATGAGGGCCTCGTGGATGCCGTTCCACTGGTCCTTTTCGGGAAACACGTCCTGCAGCCAAAACCACTGGGCGACGGCGGCCTCGATGAGCCCGGTAGGGGTGTCAGCGTTGTATTCAAGCATTTTCGCCGGCCCGCCCCGGCCGTCGTAGACGAAGTCGAAACGGCCGTAGACGTCCACGTCGCCGGCCTGCAGCGATTCGGCTGCGAGCTCCAGTGCCTGCGGGCCGATGCCGATGTGGCCCATGGCGCCGGTAGCGAGGAACTTTGCCGCCTCGAGGCACATGCGGTGCATGTCCTCCGCGGTCTGTTCGAGGGACTCCACTTCGTCCATGGTGAATTCGTAGTAGGCGCCCTCGTACCAGTACTCGACGTTCGAGCCGTCGGGCAGGGCCGTGGTGGAGAAGACCAGGCCCTGCTCTTCGATCCGCTCTTTCCAGTCCGGCCGTGGCACGGATTCCAGTCGTTTCATCCCTAGCCTCCCGTGCTTCCGCCCTTGGAGCTGCTGCCGAAGCCGCCGCGGCTGACCGTGCCGCCCTGGGGGCTGAAGCCGGTGGACGCCTTGGCCCCGGACGGGACGGTCCTGCTGTAGCTCGGGTAGCCCGACCGGTTCTGGCCCAGGCCGGGCACGCTGGCGCCGCGGGAGTAGAAATACCAGGCGTAGACCGCGGAGCCGCGCCCGTCCGTGCTGCTGTTGTCGCACTGGGTGTCCTCGACGCGCTCGCCGGTCTCGTCGTTGAAGCAGACCTGGGCGTAGTCGGCCTCGGCCTCGTTGCTGGTCACCATGGCGGTGATTGTGCCGGCCAGGAGTGCCGTGACGCCGAGCCCGACGACGACGGTGCGGCGCTGCGAGCGTTTCTTGCGCGCGGCCGCCTCGCGCTCCTGTTCCTGGGCGAGCGGATCAAAGACGGCGCCGGGCGGGGTTGCGTCGGCCGGCAGTTCCGGGGGGCCGGGCTGGCCGGGCTGGGCGGGCTGGTGCAGTTCGGGCCGGAGCTCGGGTTGTGGAACCTGCCATGGCGGCTGCTTCCGGTTCTGCTGCGGCGCGTCCGCGTCCTCGTCCCTGCCCATTGCGTCCCCTCTACGTATGGCCGCAGGACGCGCCGGTCCTGCGGAAATCTTGCGTGCCTTCCCGACGCCAGCCTAACCGGGTTCCGTACCGGGGGCGATGGACAGGGCGGCCTGTGTCCCTGATCGGGGCCGGACGGCGGCGCAGGCCTACACTGGTGCCATGGAAACCGCATCAGTGATCGCCGTGTGCCGGGTTCACCAGCTGTTGGCCGATCCCGGCAGCGTCGGCGTGACCGCGATCGACAAACGTCCCGTGGACGGTCCTGTCCACGTGCACAGGCTTGGCCTGCACGGCGATATCCAGGCCAGCCGGGTGCACCACGGCGGCGAGGACCAGGCGCTGTACGCCTACTCCCAGAACGATGCTGATTTTTGGTCCGAGGAGCTGCAGCGTGAGCTCCCGCCCGGCACCTTCGGCGAGAACCTGCGCATCGCCGGTCTCGACGCCACCAACGCCGTCATCGGTGAACGCTGGAAAATCGGGCTGGACGTCGAGGTGGAGGTGACCTCGCCGCGGACCCCGTGCGCCACGTTCCAGCGGCGGATGCACGAGCCGCAGTGGGTCAAGCGCTTCAGCGAAGCGGGCCGGGTCGGCGCGTACCTCCGGGTGGTCCGGACCGGCAACATCCAGGCCGGGGACCACATCCACCGGATATTCGTCCCGACGCACGGGGTGACGGTCGGCAAGTGGTTCAGCGACCCGACGGTGGAGGACATGGAAGCCCTGCGGGATGCGGACGCCGACGGCCAGATCCGCCTCCAGCCCGAGTACCACGAGGAATTCGCAAAGCTGCAGCGCCGGCTGGGAGTCTGACGGACCGTCCCGGACCCCCGCGCCCGGCGGGGTGTGTGCGCAAGCTCACCGCCGTCGTCGGCCTCCCGGGTTACCCATGCGCTGATCCATGCCCTACACTTGAAATATCCCCCACTCCGGAAATCCCTTATTCCTGCCCAATTCTTGAGGCAGGACTGGCAAGTGTTGGGGCCCGCAAATTGTGATGCGGGCATTTTCATAGGGAGAGCCGGCTAAAGAAAACGCTGTACAGACTGCTGGGATAGCAGCCAAGAGATGCAGCGGGAAGTCCTGCCACGGGATTGCGAAAGCGCCGGACTTCTATGTG
>JBKKDK010000111.1:0-2500 GCA_046708245.1 Arthrobacter sp. | reverse complement strand
GAGTGTCACTGTAGTTACTCCTAGGGAGAAGGTGATCAGGAGACGGTGGCGATGAGGGCTTTGAGGTCCGCGAAATCCTGCGGTGCCAGGTTCTGCAGCGGCGGGCGGACCCCGCCAGCCGAGCGGCCGATCGCGTCAAGGCCGCCCTTGACGATGGAGACAGAGTAGCCCTTCACACGGTCGCGGATATCCAGGTAGGGGATCACGAAGTCATTGAGCTTCTTGTTCACGGCCACCCGGTCGTTGTTGCGGACGTCCTGGTAGAAGTCCAGGGCGAACTGCGGTACGAAGTTGTACATGGCGCTGGAGTAGGTGCTCATGCCAAGCTGCAGCAGCGGAAGGGCGAACGTCTCGGCAGTGGGCAGGCCACCCAGGTAAAAGAGGCGGTCGCCGAGCTTGGCGTAGACGCGGGCATCGTGTTCGAGGTCGCCAACGCCGTCCTTGAAACCAATCAGGTTTGTGTGGCGGTCCGCGAGCGTGGCAACGCTGGTGTCCTTGTAGATGGCGTTGGCGCGGTTGTAGATGATCACGCCCAACGACGTGGCGGTGCAGATGGCGCTGACGTGGTCAACCAGACCGGCCTGGTCGGCCTCGGTCAGGTACGGCGGCAGGAGCAGGAGGCCGTCCGCGCCTGCTGCCTCGGCAGCCTGCGCGTTCTCGATGGCCTGGGCGGTGGACCCGCCGGCGGAAGCCAGCACCGGCACCTGGCCCCCAACCTCGTCGACGGCGGCGCGGACCACACGCTCGGACTCGGCCGGGGTAAGTGAAAAACCTTCGCCGGTCCCGCCCGCTGCGAAGAGGCCGGCCACCGGGAAGCTGGCCTGCCAGGAGAGGTGCTTACGGTAGTTTTCCTCGTCGAACCGCAGCTCGGCATCGAATGACGTCACCGGAAAGGACAGCAGGCCTTCCTTGAGGGTGTCTGCCAATTCCTGGGGGGTGTACTTTGCCACGATGTCGTCCTCTGTGAAAGCCGCGGGAGTAAGACCTGCGGGCCGCTGGATGCTGATTCCTGTCCAGAGTAGGCAGGCGGGATGATGCCTGTCTAAGCCCGTTTTAGCATTGATTGATACCTGGACTGCATCGAGGCGCTCGCTGCTATTCCGGCTATTCCGTCCGAAACTCCAGGTCCTGCAGAAGCCGTCGGAGCGCTGGATTGGCAATCTTGCGGTTCCAAATGGCGTGCAGCTCCACTGGGTCCTCGCTGCTGCTGCCTGCCAGTGGAAGGAATTCAACGCCCTTGATGGCGAGGAGCGTGGCCGAATGCGGGACAAAAGCCACGCCCCGCCGGGCAGCAACAAGGGAGACCATGGTGAGAATTTGGCTGACCGTGTGTAGTACGTTCCCATGTTGGATCGAATGCATGCGGATGACCAGGTCGTAGAAGTACGCGGCCTTTGTTGGTGAATGCATGATGAGCGGTTCATCCCGGAGGTCGTCGTCCTCAATTGGCCGGGAAAGGTCAGCCAGGCGGTGGCCGGCCGGTACGGCCAAGACCAGGGACTCCCGGTACAGCAAATGGGAATCAAAGACGGTTCGGTCGAAGGGTGGACGGGCAAGCCCCAGGTCCAGCTCACCCGTCAACAGGCCTTGGATCTGTTCCCCTGTTACGAGCTCCTGCAGGTCGATGTCCACTTGGGGAAGAATGGAGGCGATCTCCTCAAGGAGGGGTCCCAGGATGCTGAAGCCGCTGGCCGCAGTGAAACCCACCCGCAGGACGCCCGAGCGGCCGGTGGCAATACGCCGGGCAGTGACCGGCGCGCGGTTGGCCAGCGCCATGAGCCTCTTCGCTTCATCAAGGAACGCGTCGCCGGCGGGAGTGAGCTGAACCTTTCGGTTATCGCGTTCCAGCAGCTCTGTGCCGATGCTCTTCTCCAGTTTCTGGATCTGGCGGCTCAGCGGCGGCTGGGTCATATTCAGTCTTTCCGCTGCCCTGCCGAAGTGGAGTTCCTCCGCGACTGCGATGAAACCGGCCAACTGGTCGAAAGTAAACATGATGCCTTCCGGGTATCACTTGATGCACATTAGGGCTTAGACATGCATCGTAACCTCTCCCTACACTCGGAGAACGAGCCAGAAGTGATTCGGTTCACAGCGAAGACCGGGCCTCGCCCCGAATCTCTACGAGGAGTTCCAATGATGCACTTCCCCACACGCCGCGCGATTCTGGGAGCGGCCTCCGCCGTCACGCTGTTGGCACTGACCGCCTGCGGCAACGTCGCCGGCGGCGCCACCGATTCAGCCAAGTACCCCAACGGTCCGGTCAACCTCTCGGTCGGCCAGGCTGCCGGCGGCAGTACCGACCTCATCGCCAGGGCCCTTGCCGAAGGTGCCTCAAAGACTCTCGGCCAGCCCATGCCTGTAGTGAACAAGCCGGGTGCCAACGGCGCCCTAGCCACCAAGGAAGTGGCCGGCAAGCCCGCAGACGGCCAGGAACTGGTCCTGCTCAACGCATCCCTGATCACCATCACCCCACTGGCCGTCACCGCTGACGAGGCTGTGA
>JBKKDK010000110.1:0-9888 GCA_046708245.1 Arthrobacter sp. | reverse complement strand
AGTTCCAGCAGCGCGGCCAACTCCGGCCCGGCGTCCAGCGGGGCGGTGGGATCGGCGCTCATTCGGTCACCACTTTCTGGTGGTCTTGGTCGGCATCCTCAAGAGCGCCGGCGTCGGCGTCGTTCTGGTCGGCTGATTCCCCGGAGGCGTCCCCCGACCCGTCCCCCGCCCCGCCCGCCGGGCCGTTGGCCAGCAGTGCGCGGAAGCCGTCCTCGTCCAGGACCGGCACGCCGAGCTGTTCGGCCTTGTCCAGCTTGGTGCCGGCGCTTTCGCCGGCCACCAGGTAGCTGGTGTTCTTGGAGACCGAGCCGGCCGCTTTGCCGCCGCGGACCAGGATGGCTTCCTTGGCCTCGTCCCGGCTGAAGCCCGCCAGGCTTCCCGTGACCACGATGGTCAGCCCTTCCAGGGTCCGCGGCATGGATTCGTCCCGCTCGTCCTCCATCCGGACGCCGTCGGCCGCCCAGCTGTCGACAATCTCGCGGTGCCAGTCCTCGGCGAACCATTCGGTGAGGGCCTGGGCGATCACCGGGCCGACGCCGTCGACGTGGGCCAGTTCCTCCTCAGAGGCACTCCTGATGCCATCCATGCTGCCGAAGGCTGTGGCGAGGGCGCGGGATGCCCGCGGCCCGACATGCCGGATGGACAGCGCCACCAGGACACGCCAGAGCGGCTGGGTTTTGGCCTTTTCCAGTTCGCGGAACAGCTTGTCCGTGGTCGCCGTAGGCCTGGACGGGGCCTTGGCCGTGCCCTTGCTGTAGAAGTACGGCACGAGCTCAAACTCGCCGGTGGCCACGCCCTTGGACCGTTTCTCGCGCCGGATGCGGACGTTCGCGAGGTCATCGGGCTTGAGCCGGAACAGGGTGGCCTCGGTGGTCAGCGGCGGGGTGGCGGGCTCGGCCGGCTGGGTCAAGGCGATGGCGGCTTCCCAGCCGAGGGCCTCGATGTCGAAGGCGCCGCGACCGGCGAGGTGGAAGACGCGTTCGCGCAGCTGGGCCGGGCAGGAGCGGGAGTTGGGGCAGCGGATGTCCACGTCCCCCTCCTTCGCCGGGGCCAGCGGTGTGCCGCAGGCCGGGCATTCGGTGGGCATCACAAAGTCCCGGACCGGCGGATCCTGCTGGTCCCGGAGGGCCAGGACCGGCCCCACAATCTCCGGAATGACGTCGCCGGCCTTGCGCAGCACCACGATGTCGCCGATCTTGACACCCTTGGCCTTGACCACCTCCTGGTTGTGCAGGGTGGCCATTTCCACGGTGGAGCCGGCCACTTTGACCGGTTCCATCACGCCGAAGGGCGTGACGCGGCCGGTGCGGCCGACGTTGACGGCGATGTCCAGCAGCTTGGTGTGGACTTCCTCCGGCGGGTATTTGTAGGCCACTGCCCAGCGCGGGACCCGCGTGGTGTAGCCGAGGGCCCGCTGGGTGGCGAAGTCGTCCACCTTGACCACAATGCCGTCGATCTCGTGGGTGAGGCTGTGCCGTTTGTCGCCGTACCGGCGGATGAACGCCAGCACGTCCTTGAGGGTGGGCAGGACCTCCAAGTACGGGCTGGTGGGCAACCCCCACTCGGCGAGCTGGCGGTAGGTGTCCGACTGGCTGACAGTGCCAAGCCCCTCGCGGGCGCCGATGCCGTGCACATACATCCGCAGCGGCCGTTTCGCCGTTTCCGCCGGGTCCTTTTGCCGCAACGAGCCGGCTGCGGCATTGCGCGGGTTGGCCAGCGGCGCCTTGCCCGCCTCGATCAGGGCCTCGTTGAATTCTGCGAACGCCTTGGAGGGGATAAAGACCTCGCCGCGGATCTCCATTTCAGCCGGGAAGTCGCTGCCGCTGAGCTGCTGCGGGATTTCCTTGATGGTCAGGACGTTGTGCGTGATGTCCTCGCCGGTGAAGCCGTCCCCGCGGGTGGCGGCCCGGACCAGCACCCCGTCGCGGTAAAGCAGGTTGACGGCCAGGCCGTCGATCTTGAGTTCGGTCAGCCACGACGGCGCGGCGCTGCCGTTGCCCAGCTTGGCGACGCTGGCCTCTGCCTTGGCGATCCAGGCCTCCAGTTCCTCGAGCGAAAAGACGTCCTCAAGGCTGTACATGCGCTGCAGGTGTTCGACGGCGGCAAAGGCCGCGGACACCTCGCCGCCGACCTCCTGGGTGGGCGAATCGTTGGCGACGAGTTCGGGATGCATCGCCTCAATGGTTTCCAGGCGCCGGAAGAGTTCGTCGAATTCGGCGTCGGAGATGGTCGGCGCGGCTTCCTGGTAATACGCGAAGCGGTGCTTGCGGACCTGTTCAACTAGGTCCTCGTACTCGCCGCGGACGGCGTCGGACGGGACCAGCTCCCCGGCAGGGGTCTGGGTGTCGGTTTCAGTCTTCCCTGTGCTCACAGACCTATCCTGCCCTACATCGCGGGCGGCCCACCATCGGGGCCAGCGTCCGGCACACCGGTCCGCGCCGCGGCGTTCTCCGGAACGCGGGTGGCGTCCACCACGATGCAGGTGACGTTGTCCCGTCCGCCGCTGCGCAGGGCAGCCCGGATGAGCTCGTCGACGGCAGCCTGCGGGTCGGTTTCGGCGGCGAGGATGCCGGCGATCTGCTCATCGTCCAGCTCGCCGTTCAGGCCGTCGGAGCAGACCAGGATCCGGTCCCCCTCCTCGACGGGCACCAGCCAGTAGTCGGCCTCGGCCTCGTACCCGGTGCCCAGGGCACGGGTGATCACGTGGCGGCGCGGATGGACGGCCGCCTCGGCCCGGCTGATCTCGCCGGCGTCCACCAGTTCCTGCACCTCGGAGTGGTCCACGCTGATTTGGCTGAGCAGACCCTGGCGGAACCGGTACGTCCGTGAGTCGCCGATGTTGAGGACCAGCCAGTGCGGCAACCCCAGCTGCTCCACCACCACCACGCCGGAAAGCGTTGTGCCGGCCCGGGCTCCGGTGGCCTCCCGGATGCTTTCGTCGGCCGTCAGCAGGAACTCCTGCACGGCGCCGGCCGTGGCGTCCCGCCCGCCGCTGGCCAGCTGGGGCATCGTGGCGAGGGTGCGCACGCAGATGCCGCTGGCGATCTCGCCGGCCTCGTGCCCGCCCATGCCGTCGGCGACGGCGAAGACCGGGTCGGCGGCGATGAAGGAGTCCTCGTTCATCTCCCGGCGCAGGCCTCGGTCGGTGCCGTAGCCTGCGATGAGCTGCAGGTCGGAGGCGGCGGGAACAGCGGCCGGTTGTGGTTTCATGCCTGTCCTAGCTAGAAGGCTGCGTTACGGGGATACTACCCGGGATCGGGCCGGTGTCCACTGTACTGCGGGCCGGGTCCTGCGATTGGCAGGACTCAGTCCAGGACGAGGCCGCGGCCGCTGCCTCGCTGCAGTTCCACCGGGTGTATCTCGCCGAAGCCGCGGACGTCTTCGGCCGGGCGCGGGAGCAGGACGAAACGTTCGTCGTGCTCCAGGGCCGCCGCGGTCATCGAGTCCACCAGCACTGTTCCCGGATCCGCCAGCGCGGTCAGCCGCGCCGCAAGGTTGACCGTGGGGCCGTAGATGTCCCCCAGCCGGGACAGGATGCGGCCCCAGACCATGGCCACGCGGGCCTGCGGCAGGATCTCGTCCTCGGTAAAGGCCTGGCACAGGGCCAGCGAGATTTCGGCGCCGGCCGCGGGCGTTTCGGCAATGTAGAGGACTTCGTCGCCGACGGTTTTGACCAACCGGCCGCCGCCCACCGAGATGATTTCGGCGCATTTGTTCTCGAAGCGCTGCACCAGCTGGGCGAGCGTTTTCTCGTTCATCCGGCGGGAGAGGCTGGTGTAGGACACGAGGTCCGCGAAGCCGACGGCGCGCGCCAGCGGCAGCGGCGTGTCGTCCTCGTCGCCCTCGCGGCCCTCCTCGCTGGACTGCAGGCCGGCCTCGGCGCGCACGGCCAGGCGCTGGACGCCGGCGTTGAGCTGCCGGCGCCAGGAGTAGACCAGCATTTCCTCCAGCGCGTCCACGAGGGAAGGCAGTTCGCTGACGAGCCGTTTGCGGGCCACCGAGTCCGGAACGCCCTGCTGGTAGACCATGTCCTCGACCAGTGCCTCGACCTGCCAAACCACCATGCGGTCCGTCATCTGGCCAATCGCGCGGGTGACCGAGATGGCGGCTTCCTCGGTCAGTTTGCCGGCGCGGACCAGGTCCACGATGGTGTTCAGCGCGGACTGGTCGCGTTCGGTGAAGGCGACGTCCTCGTCACCGAGGTTGGGGAAGCCCAGGGCACGCCAGAGTTTCCGGGCGGAGAGCAGGGAGAGCCCGGCCCCGGCCGCAACCTCACGACGGCGGAGCTTGCGCTCCCCGCCAAGCAGCCGGTACTCCAGGGCCTTCAATGCGATGCGCTCGGCGGACAGGGTGCCGGTGGGCGGCGCGGAGGAAGGAGCGGAGTCCGTTTCGGCGTCGGCCTCGGAAGGATCGGAGTCCGGGTCCGCCGAATCGGCGTCGTCGGCATCAACGGGACTGTCGTCGCCGGGAACGGAGTCGAGGACGGCGGCTTCGAGTGTGGCGGCCTCGACCACCACGTCCGGGACCTGTGACGGTTCCTCGGCCAGGAGACCGGTTTCCTGGTGGACGTTCTCAGCGCTCATCTCTTCCACCTTCTCTCGTCTCCCATGGCCAGGTAGCGTCCCAGCCGCCTTCGGCGTTGTGGCTTATGCCCTCGGCCCCAAAACTTCCACCCTGCGGGAGTTCGTTCATGGCGTCAAGCATGAAGTTTCGGAACGTTCCGACCTCCGGGACGTCGGGCACCACCGTGCTGGCGGGGTACCCGGTATCCAAGGATATATTCCCGGAACGCAATACGCGTTGGAGCAACGACTGCCTGATCTCGATATTACGGACCGCGGCCAGGTAAACCTGCTGGTCCCGCCGCCGTAACATGCCGTAACGGGCAACTAAGCGCTGGCTGGTCAGGATGTACCGCGTGGAGTGCCAGGTCAGCGCCCGCGGCAGGCAGTAGCCGAGCAGCACCCACGCCGCCAGGGCCACGCACAGGCCAATCAGCCAGACGGACCACTCCCGCGTCAGCAGCGGAACCAGTTTCGCGGGCCCGCCTTTCACGATCCAGGCACTGGCGTAGGCGGCCAGCGCGGGAACAACAATGAACCACAGTGCCGGGACAATAAGCGCCCTCGGCTGGGGCCGGGTCACCACAATGACCTGCTCGCCCGGGAGAAGCTCTTTACGCATATCCGCTTTCGCCGCGGCCGGGTTGGCTGCCGCTGCCCTCGGGCTCGTGGCCCGGCGGGGTCCAGGGCCGCAGGTGCACCACGTCGCCGGCGGTCACCACGTGCTCGTGGCCGCCGGAGTCCACCACCATCAGGGACCCGTACTCGTCGAGCCGTGAGGCATGGCCGATGATCTCGTGGTCCCCGGGCAGGTGGGCGCGCACCTGCTTGCCAAGGGTCGTCAGCGCTTCCTCGACCCGCTTGTGCAGCGAGTGGCCGCCGGCCAAACCCGCGGCGGGGTCGCCGTCGGCGTTGCAGAAGCTGCGGTAGAGGACGGCGAAGCGGGAGAGGTAGCTCTTCAGCAGGAGGGTCCGGTCCGCCGTGGCGGGATGTTCCAGCAGCACGGACGTGGCGTTGGGAACCGGAAGCTCAGACGCCGTCAGGGAGACGTTCAGCCCGGTGCCCAGGACCACCGGCGGCACGGCCCCGCCCTGCATCGGCCCCAGCTGGGCCAGGATGCCGGCGATTTTCCGGCCGCGCACCAGGACGTCGTTGGGCCATTTGAGTTCGGCCGGAATGCCGGCGGTTTCCAGCAGCGCCTCGCGCAGGGCCAGCGCGCCGAGCAGCGACAGCCACGCATAACTCTGGGTCGGCAGCGGCCGGCCCTCGGCATTGGCCGGCCGCAGGACCAGTGACACCGAGACCGAGCTGCGGGCAGGCGCCTCCCAGCGGCGGTCCAGCCGTCCGCGGGCAGCCGTCTGGTATTCGGCGGTGAGTACGGTCAGGTCGGGATAGGCGGCCGGATCCTCGCTGGCGCCGCGCAGCAGGTCAGCGTTCGTGGAACCGGTGCTCGCCACGACGGTGAGCCGCGGAATGCCGTGGGCGGACAGGAACGACGCATCACTGAGGGCGTCCACGTCGAGGGGCGGACGTTCCGGGGTTTCCTGCGCGGCTTCCATGCTTGAATCCTACCGAGTTACGCCTCCGCCGGCTCCGGCCCCGGGCCGCCGGAACTCCCCGGCTTTGCAGGACCCGACGGCGGGTCGCGGCAAAACGCCGTCCGTTTCCGGCGTCGGCCGGGCAAATGTGGGGAGAATCCGCGGCGCGGCGGGCACGCCCGGGCCCGGAACCGGCCGGAAACTCAGAGGAAAATGTCAGGGACCAGCCGGTTTTCCGGGGCGCCCAGGCTGTAAGGCGTGAAGTCCGTGACGCCGGCTGCGGCCAGGACTTCCTCATCGGTGTAGAAGTTCCCGCTGCGGCTGCCCGACGCCGGGATGGCGTTGCTGCCGGTCAGCACGGCGTGGGCGGCGTCGGCCATGATTCCGGGGCCGCGGGCGCCCTTGACGATCGATTCCCCGCCGGGCATGTTCCGGATCGCCGCGGTATTGATGAGGGTGCGGGGCCAGAGCGAGTTGACGCTGATCCCGTCCGACTTGAGCTCTTCGGCGAGCCCCAGGGTGGTCAGGCTCATGCCGTACTTCGCCATGGTGTAGGCCAGGTGCTTGCCGGCCCACTTGGGGTCCAGGTTCAGCGGCGGCGAGAGCGTGAGGATGTGCCCGGCGCCGGACCCGCGCAGGGCGGGCAGCGCGAGCTTGGAGAGCAGGAAGGTGCCGCGGACATTGATGTCCTGCATCAGGTCGTACCGCTTCATGTCCACGGCGTCGGTCCTGGACAGGTCGATTGCCGAGGCGTTGTTGATGACGATGTCGATCCCGCCGAAGCGTTCGACGGCGGCGGCAACCGCGCCGGCGACGTCGTCGTCATTGCGCACATCCCCCACCAGCGGCAGCGCCTGCCCGCCGGCGGCCTCAATCTGTTCGGCGGCGGAATAGACCGTGCCTTCCAACTTGGCGTGCGGCTGGCTCGTCTTGGCCATCAGGACGATGTTCGCGCCGTCGCGGGCCGCCCGGACGGCGATAGCCAGGCCGATGCCGCGGCTCCCCCCGGAGATGAGGACAGTGCGGCCCTGAAGGGAACCGGCGGCCTGGTACGGCCCTGCGGCGGTGCCCGAAGCGTCATTGCTCAAAGTCATGAGGACACTCTAGCCGAGTCTTGTTACTGATGAGTAACATTGCTGTCACGGTGAGGGGCACCGGGAAAATTGTAGGTTTGCTACAGCGGAATGGGTCCGTTGCGTCACTAGACTTGCCAGCAGGGCCCCGTCGGGTTTTCCAGAGTTGTGGAATCCGGCCAAACCGCCGCGCGGTACAGGGCCCCGGAATTACTGCACCACCAGCGCCAGAACTATCAGCGACAGAGCCGGAGACACTTGATGAGCCACGATCTGACCACGACTGCGGGAAAGATTGCAGACTTCCGCGACCGCCAGGCCCGTGCTGAGCAGCCTTCCGGCCCGGAAGCAATCGAGAAGCAGCACGCCCGCGGCAAGAACACCGCCCGCGAGCGCATTGACCTGCTGCTGGATGCCGGGTCCTTCGTCGAATTCGACGCCCTGGCCGTCCACCGCTCCACGGCCTTCGGGATGGAGAAGAAGAAGCCGCTGGGCGACGGGCTGGTCTCCGGCTACGGCACCGTGGACGGCCGCCCCGTGGCGGTCTACAGCCAGGACTTCTCCGTCTATGGCGGCTCGCTGAGCCAGGTCAACGGCGAAAAGATCGTCAAGGTCCAGGAATTCGCGCTACGCAACGGCTGCCCCGTGGTGGGCATCCTGGACGGCGGCGGCGCCCGCATCCAGGAAGGCGTCGCCTCGCTGGCCATGTTCGCGGACATCTTCCGCAACAACGTCCACGCCTCGGGCGTCGTCCCGCAGATCTCGCTCATCATGGGCCCCTCCGCCGGCGGCGCCGCCTACTCCCCGGCCCTGACCGACTATGTGGTGATGGTGGACAAGACCTCGCACATGTTCATCACCGGCCCCGACGTCATCAAGACCGTCACCGGCGAGGACGTGGACTTGGAGACTCTCGGCGGCGCCCGCCAGCACAATGCCAACACCGGCACGTCCACGTACCTGGCCTCCGACGAGTCCGACGCGATCGAGTTTGTCCGCGAGCTGCTGGACTTCCTGCCGTCGAACAACCTCGCCGAGGCTCCGGTCCTGGAGCACTCCCAGGAGCTGGAGCTCGACGGCGGCGACCTCGCCCTCGACACGCTGATCCCGGACTCGGCCAACCAGCCCTACGACATGCGCAAGGTCATCGAGCAGATAGTCGACGACGCGCACTTCCTCGAGATGCAGTCCCTCTACGCCCCGAACGTGATCATCGGCTACGGCCGGGTCGAGGGCCACACGGTGGGCATCGTGGCCAACCAGCCCACGCAGTTCGCCGGCACGCTGGACATTGCCGCCTCGGAAAAGGCCGCCCGCTTCGTGCGGCACTGCGATGCCTTCAACATTCCCATCATCACGCTCGTGGATGTGCCCGGCTTCCTGCCGGGCAAGGACCAGGAGTTCCAGGGCATCATCCGCCGCGGCGCCAAGCTGCTCTACGCCTACGCCGAAGCCACCGTGCCCAAGCTGACCGTCATCACGCGCAAGGCCTACGGCGGAGCGTACATCGTGATGGGTTCGAAGAAACTCGGCGCCGACCTCAACCTGGCCTGGCCGACCGCCCAGATTGGCGTTATGGGCGCCCAGGGTGCGGTCAATATCCTTTACCGCCGCGAACTCGCCGCGGTCGCGGAGACCGGCGGCGACGTCGAGGGCAAGCGCGCCGAGGTCATCCGGCAGTACGAGGAGGAGCTCCTCAACCCGTACCAGGCCGCACAGCTCGGCTACGTGGACGCCGTCATCGCACCGTCCGAGACCCGGCTGCAGATCATCAAGGGCCTGCGCGCCCTCCGGGACAAGCGGGCCAGCCTGCCCGCCAAAAAGCACGGGAACATCCCGCTGTGACCGGCCCCGAGCCCCTCGATCCCGCCGCGGCGTCCGCGGCCCCTGCGGACGCCCTGCTCTCCGTCGTCAAGGGCGACCCGACCGCGGAGGAACTGGCGGCGCTGACCGCCGTCGTCCTCTCGCTCGGCAGCAGCGAAACAGCGGCACCGCAGCAGCCCGGTGTCCGGCACTGGGTGCGGCGCCAGCAACTGCGGCTTGCGCCGCAGCCCGGCCCCGGCGCCTGGAAACGCAGCCGGGGCTGAAACGGCCCGCGGCACGGCAGCAAAAAGTTCAGTAACCCTTTCAGAACCGCCCTGCCCCGGCTAGTCTCGTCGGGTGACTACCGAAACCACTGAAAACACTTCCGCCGTGCGCCCGCAGACTGCCATCGACGCCGTCGCCAACGCCTTCACGGACACCCTGATCCGGCTGAACCCGAGTTTCGCCACGGAACTCGGGCTGCCCGGGCACGAAACCGAATACCCGGACTACTCCCCCGCCGGCCAGGAGGCCTTCGCTGCCGCGGCACGGGAGGCCCTCGCCGGCCTGGACGGGCTGGCGCCCGCCGACGACGTCGACGCCGTGACCCTCGATGCCATGCGCGAACGGCTGGGACTGCAGCTCGAAATCCACGATTCCGGCTGGGACGCGGCCGAGCTGAACAACATCGCCTCGCCGGCGCAGGAGATCCGGGCGATCTTCGACCTGATGCCCACGGACACCGCCGAACAGTGGGACCACATCGCGGGGCGCGCCGCCAACGTCCCGGCCGCCCTGGACGGTTACATCGAGTCGCTGCGCGCGGCCAGCCGGGACGGCAAGGTTGCCGCCGCGCGGCAGGTCTCGATCGTGATTGAGCAGACCACCAAGTACGCCGCCGGGGACGGCTTC
>JBKKDK010000109.1:0-7959 GCA_046708245.1 Arthrobacter sp. | reverse complement strand
AGCTGAAGGCCGTTGACGGCTTCTAGCCGCCGGCGTCGCCACGGGGCAGGATTCGCAGCGCCGGATCCTGCCCCGCCCGGGCAGGACCAGGAGCAGGACCGGGACGCCGATCCGGCCGCGGTAGCCCGGGCCATTGTGCTGCGGCAGCTGACCGCCTCGCCCAAGAGCCGGCTCCAGCTTGCCCGCAAGCTGGCCGAGCGGAACGTCCCCGACGACGTCGCCGAAGCCGTGCTGGACCGCTTCGAGGAAGTCCGGCTCGTCGACGACGCGGAATTCGCCGACATGTGGGTCCGCAGCCGCTCCCAAAGCCGCAAGCTCGCCAAAGGCGCCCTGCGGCGTGAACTCGCGGACAAGGGCATCGACCCGGACACGGCAGCCGTCGCCCTCGAACAGCTCAGCGACGAGGACGAGGAAGCCGCCGCCCGGGAGCTGGTCGAGCGCAAGCTCCGGGGCGCCACCGGGCTTGAGGACCGCGAAGCGCGGGACAAGGCCACGCGCCGGCTGGCGTCCATGCTTGCCCGCAAGGGGTACCAGCCTTCGCAGGCCTTCCGGATCGTGGGCGAGGTCCTCGCCGCCGCGGCGGACAGCGCCGGGGCCGGTCCCGGCCGCTGAACCGGCCGCCGGGCACCCCGTCCGGCACGGCAACCGGTCCGACCCGTTACCCTTAACAGGTGAGTTTGACCATTCCCTCCCCAGCAGCCGGCAGCACCCCTTCCATGGACCGGACGCCGGCACCCGCCGCCGAACCGGCACCCGAAGCGGCGAAGCCCCGCACCTATCAGGTGCGCACTTTCGGCTGCCAGATGAACGTCCACGACTCCGAGCGGATGTCCGGGATGCTCGAAGCCGCCGGCTACGTGCCCGCCGCCGGGGAACTGGCCGACGTCGTGGTCTTCAACACGTGTGCCGTCCGGGAAAACGCCGACAACAAGCTCTACGGCAACCTTGGCATCCTGGCCCCGGTCAAGGCCGCCAACCCGGGCATGCAGATCGCCGTCGGAGGCTGCCTGGCGCAAAAGGACCGCGAAACCATCCTGAAGAAGGCACCCTGGGTGGACGCCGTCTTCGGCACGCACAACGTCGGCGCCCTGCCCGCATTGCTGGACCGGGCACGCCACAACAACGAGGCACAGCTCGAGATCCTCGAATCCCTCGACGTCTTCCCGTCAACGCTGCCCACCAAGCGGGACTCGGTCTACTCCGGCTGGGTGTCGATTTCCGTGGGCTGCAACAACACCTGCACCTTCTGCATCGTCCCGGCACTGCGGGGCAAGGAGAAGGACCGCCGCCCCGGTGACATCCTCGCCGAGATCCAGGCCCTCGTCGACGATGGCGCCATCGAAGTGACGTTGCTGGGCCAGAACGTCAATTCCTACGGCGTCGAATTCGGCGACCGGCTGGCGTTCTCCAAACTCCTGCGCGCCTGCGGGGACATCCCGGGCCTGGAACGGGTCCGCTTCACCAGCCCGCACCCCGCCGCCTTCACCGACGACGTCATCGACGCCATGGCCGAAACCCCCAACGTCATGCCGCAGCTGCACATGCCGCTGCAGTCCGGCTCGGACAAGGTCCTCAAGGACATGCGCCGCTCCTACCGCTCGACGAAGTTCCTCGGCATCCTGGACAAGGTTCGCGGGAAGATCCCGCATGCGGCCATCTCCACGGATATCATCGTCGGGTTCCCCGGCGAAACCGAGGAGGACTTCCAGGCCACCCTCGACGTCGTGGAGAAGTCGCGGTTCGCCACCGCCTTTACCTTCCAGTACTCCAAGCGGCCCGGCACCCCGGCGGCGGACCTCCCGGACCAGCTCCCCAAAGCGGTGGTCCAGGAACGCTTCGAACGCCTGACCGCGCTGCAGGACCGGATCGCCGCCGAGGAGAACGCCCGCCAGCTCGGCCGCCGCGTCGAAGTCATGGTCACGGCGCAGTCAGGCCGCAAAGCCGGCGAAACCCACCGGCTTTCCGGCCGCGCCCAGGACCAGCGGCTGGTGCACTTCTCCGTCCCTGCCGGCGCCGAAGTGCCGCGCCCCGGCGATCTTGTGACCGTCACCATCACCGAAGCGGCCTCCTTCCACCTCGTCGCCGATCCCGCGTCGGCCGCTGACTACAGCCTCCGCCGCTCCCGCGCCGGCGACGCCTGGGACAGGTCCCAGGCCGACTCCTGCGGTGCGCCCGCGCCCGGGACTGCCGCCAGCGGAACGGGCGTGTCCCTGGGCATGCCTGCCCTCCCGGTCCGCGGCCGCTAGCCCGGTGCCAGGTCCGCAGGACAGCCCCGACGGGACACCGCCGGGCCCGCAGGATCCGGAGGCGCCCGCTGCGCCCCCGGTGATCGCCGTCGTCGGGCCCACCGGGTCCGGCAAATCGGACCTCGCCGTCTCGCTTGCGCTGGAACTCGACGGCGAAGTCATCAACGCCGATTCAATGCAGTTCTACCGCGGCATGGACATCGGCACGGCCAAAATCACCGAGGCCGAACGCAGGGGAGTGCCGCACCACCTCCTCGACATCCTCGATGTGACCGAGGAAGCCAGCGTCTCGGACTTTCAGGCGCAGGCACGCGCCCTGATCACCGGCATCCATGCCCGCGGCAGGCGCGCCATCCTGGCCGGCGGTTCCGGGCTATACGTCCGGGCGGCCCTGGACGTCCTCGAGTTCCCGGGCACGGACCCCGCCATCCGCGGCCGGCTCGAGGCGGAACTGGCATCCGGCGGCCCGGGCCCGTTGCGGGCACGGCTGGAGGCGGTGGACCCGGTTTCTGCGGCCCGGCTCGGCGACGCCCGGCGGATCATCCGCGCCCTTGAGGTGCACGAGCTGACCGGCCGGCCGTTCAGTTCGTATATGCCCACCCGCGAGTACTTCCGGCCCGCGGTGCAGATCGGCCTCGCAGTGGACCGCGGACTGCTGCGGGAACGGCTCGCCCGCCGCGTCCACGCCATGGTGGACCAGGGGCTGGAAGAAGAAGTCCGCCGGCTCGACGCCGCCGGACTCCGGCTCGGCCGGACCGCCCCCCGGGCCCTCGGCTACGCCCAGTTCCTCAGGGTCCTCGACGGCGAGGCCGACGCCGCGCAGGCGGCCGAGGAAACCATCGTCGCGACCCGCCAGTTCGCCCGCCGCCAGCTGACCTGGTTCCGCGCGGATCCCCGCATCCGGTGGCTGGACTGGCAGGACCCCGGACTCGTGTCCCGGGCCGCCGCGCTGTGCCGCCCCGGCCATGGTGGACCGGTAACCTTGGATCATGGATGAAACCCTTGCCGCTGCCGTTGACCGCCACCCGGAAGCCGGCACCGCGGCCCTGAGCGGCCTGAAGTTTTCCAAAGGCCACGGCACCGGAAACGACTTTGTACTGCTCGCCGACCCGAACGGGACCCTCTCGGTCACGCCGGAGCAGGTCGCAGCACTGTGCGACCGCCACCGCGGCGTCGGCGGGGACGGGCTGATCCGGGCCGTCCCCTCCCGGCTGCTTCCCGAAGGCCAGGAACTGCTCGCACAGCACCCGGACGCCGAATGGTTCATGGACTACCGCAACGGTGACGGCTCGCTGTCCGAAATGTGCGGCAACGGGGTCCGGGTGTTCGTCCACTTCCTGATCGCGGAAGGCCTCGTCGAACTGCCTGCCGGTGAATCCGTGACCATCGGCACCCGCGGCGGGCCCAAGACAATCGTCCGCACCGCCGCCGGCTACGCCGTCGACATGGGCCCGTGGGAGTTCATCTTCCCGGGGGAGGCAACCGCACGGGCCATGGACTCGCTGGTCAGCGCGTCAGGCCTGGTGGTTGCCCGGCCGGCCCTGTCGGTCAGCATGGGCAACCCGCACACGGTGGTGGCACTGGCCGAACTGGCCGAGCTCGAGGCCACGCAGCTGTTCGCCGCGCCGCACGTGGACCCCACCCCCCCGCACGGCACCAACGTCGAGTTTGTCGTCCCCTCGGAGCCGCTGGTCCACCACGGCGTCGGAACCATCACCATGCGGGTGCATGAGCGCGGCGTGGGCGAAACCCAGTCCTGCGGCACCGGCGCCTGCGCTGCCGCCGTCGCCATCCGCCACTGGGCCGGGCAGGGCGCCCCGGACGTCTGGAGCGTGCACGTGCCGGGCGGCGTCGTCGGCGTGAAATTCTTCCTCGGACCGGAAGGTCACGAGCACGTCGAGCTCAGCGGCCCTGCCGTGATCGTGGCTACCGGGACGCTTTCCTGACCCGCAGGATCCGGAACGACTTCGACGTACTCTCGCGCGTCACCGCAAAACTCCCATCCAGCGCGGCGGCGAGCCAGCGCTGCAGCGAATCGGAGCCGAGGTTCTTCTGCACCACAAGCCACGCGGACCCGCCCGGCGCCAGCCGCGGCAGCCACAGCAGCAGCAGGGCATGCAGCTCGTCCTTGCCGATCCGGATGGGCGGGTTTGACCAGATGGTGTCGAAGCGCAGGTCCGGATCGACGGCGTCGGGGGTGCTGGCCGTGACATTGTCCAGCCCGAGCAGCGCCGCGTTCTCGTTCGTCAAGGTCACGCAGCGCTCGTTGACATCCACCGCGTAGACGTGTGAATGCGGTGCCCGCAGGGCCAGGGTGAGGGCGATCGGGCCCCAGCCGCAGCCGATGTCCAGGAGGTTTCCCTGCGGCGCGGGGGAGGGGGCCTCGGCCAGCAGCACCGCCGTCCCCTTGTCAATGCCGTCCGGGCTAAAGATGCCCGAGGACGTCTGCAGGTGGCGTGCCTCACCGGCAAGCTCCACGGTCAGTGGCTTGCGGGTGAACGGCCCGGCAGGCTGGGCGCTGAAATAGTGTGCAGACTCCATAACTGGCCAGATTAGTTGGCTGCCGGCCGGTATGGGAAACCGGTGCGGACGCCCCCGGACGCCCCGAACGGGACAGGGGGGACAGGACAGCCGGGACAGGACAGCCGGGTCAGGACAGCCGGGACAGAGCCGGGACCGTAAAACGGTCTGCTAGGGTTTAATACATGTTCTTGATCTTCAAGTAGCCGGCACGGGTCCCATCCCGTCCCCGCAGCGACGCAGGTACCTACCTTCCGCTCAGTGCGCCCGCAGCTGTGATCCCGCCAGGGATCTGCCCAGCAGCCGGCGCCCGAACCACTTGGAGTCCAGCAGTGCTTTCCTGAGTCCCTCAGCGGACAGCCCCCAGCACACCCCTCTTCTTTTCATCGCTCCCGCGCGGAGCCCGCCCTGCCCCCGGCACAGCTGCCGCGGGCACCCCAGGAGGCCCCGAATGACCGATAGTCGTCAGCCCAGCGCGAATACCGCACCACACAGCACCAATCGGCACTATTCTGAAACTGCCGAACCTTCAAAGGAGACCATGACCAGCCAGCCCAACACCGGACCCGATTCAGCCGCCCAGGACATGAGTCCTGCGGAAATCCAGGCTGTCATCGACCGGATCCTCGCCAAGGACACCCCTGCCCGGAAGGCGGCCCCGGCGGCCGGCGAACCGAAGACGGTGCTCGGCAAGGCCCAGGCCATTTCCCGGCCGGACGAGGACTTCACCAACTACGACGGCGACCAACAGGACCTCGCGGAACGGCACGCCCTGCGCCGCACCGCCGGGCTGTCCACCGAGCTCGAAGACGTCACCGAAGTCGAATACCGGCAGCTGCGCCTCGAGCGCGTGGTCCTGGCCGGTCTCTGGACCGAGGGCACCCTGGCGGACGCCGAGAACTCGCTGCGCGAACTTGCAGCCCTCGCGGAGACCGCCGGTTCGGAAGTGCTTGACGGCATCGTGCAGCGCCGCGCGAAGCCGGACCCGGGCACATTCCTCGGTTCCGGCAAGGCGCAGGAACTCAAGGACATCGTCATGTCCACTGGCGCGGACACCGTGGTGGTCGACGCCGAACTGGCCCCGTCCCAGCGGCGCGGCCTGGAGGACATCGTCAAGGTCAAGGTCATCGACCGCACGGCCCTCATCCTGGACATCTTCGCCCAGCACGCCAAGAGCCGCGAAGGCAAGGCCCAGGTCGAACTGGCGCAGCTCGAATACCTCCTCCCGCGCCTGCGCGGCTGGGGCGAGTCGATGTCCCGCCAGGCCGGTGGCCAGGTGGGCGGTGCCGGTGCCGGCATGGGCTCCCGTGGTCCCGGTGAAACCAAGATCGATCTGGACCGCCGCCGGATCCGCACCCGAATGGCCAAGCTGCGGCGCGAAATTGCCGCCATGAAGCCGGCCCGGGAAACCAAACGCGCCAACCGGCGTCGGAACGCCGTGCCGTCGGTAGCCATCGCCGGC
This sequence comes from Arthrobacter sp., assembly GCA_046708245.1. GTDB lineage: Bacteria > Actinomycetota > Actinomycetes > Actinomycetales > Micrococcaceae > Arthrobacter. Next base: position 1,731 of record JBKKDK010000109.1, on the reverse strand, counting down.
TACACCAACGCCGGGAAGTCGTCACTGCTGAACCGGCTCACCGACGCCGGGGTGCTCGTGGAGAACGCCCTGTTCGCCACCCTGGACCCGACAGTCCGCAAGGCCGAAACCGCCGACGGGCTGGGCTACACCCTGGCCGACACCGTGGGTTTCGTCCGCTCGCTGCCCACCCAGCTTGTGGAGGCCTTCCGCTCCACCCTGGAAGAGGTTGCCGACGCGGACCTGATCCTGCACGTAGTCGACGTCTCGCACCCGGACCCGGAGGGCCAGATCGCCGCCGTCCGCGCCGTCTTCAGCGAGGTGGACGCGCGCAAGGTCCCGGAAATCATCGTTCTGAACAAGGCTGACGCCGCGGACCCCTTTGTGATCGAACGGCTCAAGCAGCGCGAACCGCGCCACGTGGTGGTCTCGGCCCGGACCGGGGAAGGCATTGCGGAGCTGCTGCAGGCCATCAGCGAAGGGATTCCGCGGCCCAGCGTGAAGCTGGAACTGATGATCCCGTACAACCGCGGGGACCTGCTCAGCAAGCTGCACGAGACCGACGCCGAGATCCTCAGCCTCGACCACGAGGAGACCGGCACCCGCGCCATCGTAATGGTGCGCGAGGGCCTGGCCGCTGAACTGGATTCGTTCATCAGCAATGACTGAGGCAGCGGCCGGGGAAGACACCGGCGCAGGGCGGCCGGCCGGCGGGGAGTTCGTGATCGAACTGCTCGACCGGGCGGTGTCCGGCATGGGCGGCCAGAGCCGAACGGGCCAGCACGAAATGGCCCGGCAGGTCGCCCGTGCCATCGACACCGGCGACCACCTGCTGGTCCAGGCCGGCACCGGCACGGGAAAGTCGCTGGCCTACCTGATCCCGCTGATCGCGCACTCGCTCGTCAGCGACAAACCCACCCTCGTCTCCACGGCCACGCTGGCCCTGCAGACCCAGATCGTGGGCCGCGACCTCCCCCGGCTGCTCAAAACCATCACCCCTGCCCTGGAGCGCCCGGTCAAGGTGGCCCTCGTCAAGGGCCGGTCCAACTACGTTTGCCGGCACAAGCTCGAGGGCGGCTTCCCCTCCGAGGAACCTTCCGAGGGGCAGCTGTTCTCGCTCGGCGAGGACACGTCCGTGCCGCACTTCGCCGCGGCCATGGGCGGCCCGTCCTCCCAGCTCGGCAAGGAAGTGGTCCGGCTCCGCGAATGGGCCGAGGAGACCGCTACCGGGGACCGTGACGAGCTGATGCCCGGCGTGACCGACCGCGCCTGGCGCCAGGTCTCCGTGACCTCGATGGAATGCCTTGGCGCGCAGAAATGTCCGCTCGCGGCCGAATGCTTCAGCGAACTGGCACGGCAGAACGCCGCCGACGCCGACGTCGTGGTCACCAACCACGCCATGTTGGCCGTCAGCGCCTTCGAAGGCCTCGCCGTGCTGCCCGAATACGACGTTGTGGTGGTCGACGAGGCACACGAGCTGCAGGACCGCGTTACCGGCGCCGTATCCGGCCAGCTTTCCGTGGCCATGGTGCATGTTGCCGCCTCCGGCGCGCGGAAGCATACCGGCATCACCGTGGACGCGCTCAACAACGCCGCGGCCAACCTCGAACTCGCCATCGAGGGCGTCCCCAGCGGGCTGATGCCCAACGGGCTGGGCACCGAACAGCTGGACTGTGTGGACCAGCTGCGGGACGCCTGCCGCGCCGCGCTGTCCGATTCCAAGGGGGACAGCGCCAACACCGCCGACGGCGG
>JBKKDK010000108.1:0-3207 GCA_046708245.1 Arthrobacter sp. | reverse complement strand
GACCGAACCGACACATGGTCAGCACGCCTCGGCGAAGAAAGGGCTTCGCACGGATGGCGGTGCAGGGACCTCCGCGAAATGGGCGTGACGCTGGCTCTGGGCTCAGATTGGCCTGTCTCACCCGTCGATCCCCGCGCAATGATGGCCGACGCCCAGCTGCGCCGACCAGTCGAAAAGCCAGACGTACAGCCAGTACAGCCGGAGCAGGCCCTCACAGCTCTGATGGCCTATGAGGGGTATACGACACACGCCGCGCAAGCGGCAGGACATCAGGACTTCGAAGGCAAGATCAAAGTCGACTACCTCGCGGACTTCACTGTCCTTGCCGCAGACCCGCTGGACCTGACCCCGGAACAGCAGGCTGTCAACCAAGTCATATCCACAGTCATAGACGGCCGGCCGCAATTCACCAAGGTGAAGCACCCCTGACTATTGCAACTCCCGATTATTCGGGGGTGTTGCAACGATCGCTAGAACTCAAGGGTCGGGTGCCCGGGCAGTTCGGTCAACAGCTCGGTATTCACGCTGCCGAAGCCGTTCGATCTTGCCCCGCCCTTGGGGTCTGGCACCTGTTGAGTAGGTGATTTTCGAAGTGAAGGTCCTTCGCCGTCTGGGCCAGGTGGTTGCTGGTGAAATCCGACCCGTGGTCGACGTGGAGGGTGTCGGGGAACCCGCACATGGCCACTCTGCTCGGGCTTGGGCCAGATGGCCTGTCGCAGTGCCAGTGCGGTCTTCATAGCTGACGGTGCTCCGAGGAAGAGCATGTAGCCGCAGACTGCGCGGGAGTAGTCGTCCAGGATCGTGGTGAGCCACGGGCGCCCGGGCTTAAGGTTCGCGTCCAAGACGAGGATGTCCAGTTCGGTGTGGTCTGCCTGCCAGATGGCGTTGGGGCGCTTGGCCCGGTGCAGCCAGGCCAGTTCATAGGTGTCCCGGTAGGCGACCGCTCCCTGCTGCGCGAGGGTTCTCATGCCGGGGTCAAGGCCCGTGGCGATTGAACGGACCGTGCTGTATGAGAGCGGCGGCCAGTCGTGGTCGGCGGCGACGCAATTGGCCTTGCGGGCGATGGTGGCCAGGGACAGACGCGGTTTCAGCAGAGCCAGACCTTCGACAAGTGCGACCAGCTCGGGAGTGCTCCAACGTTGGGTGGTCCCGCGGTTTGCTGTGGCGAGTCCGGAGATGCCGTCGCGTTTGTGGGCGGCGTGCCAGCGCTGCAGTGTCCTCAGTCCGATGCCTTCGAGTGCAGCAAGGTCGTCAGCGGCACGCCGTCTTCGATATGCCGGCACAGGATCTTCCAGCGCATCAACGCCGTCTGCTCAGGCGTGGAGACAGCATCCCCCGTCGGGGTACTGCTGCCTCCGGCAGTCGCCGGACTGTGTTCTGTGTGGCGGGTGACCGCCGCCGCCGCGGCGCAGGGGGGACCGGCTCGCGCCGGAGTGCGCGGTACACGGTGGTGCGGCTGACGCCGAGGACCTTACCGATCTTCTCAACCGTCATCTCCTGCTGCTCGTAAAGCCGGCGGGCGGTCCGGAGTTTTTCCTTGGTCAGCAGTGCGGGCCTGCCGCCGGAGCGCCCGCGTTCCCGTGCTGCCTGGAGGCCTGCGTTGGTCCGTTCACGGATCAGATCCCGGTCGAACTCTGCCAGTGCGGCGAATACGCGGAAGACGAGCCGCCCACCTGAAGACGTGGTATCGAGCGCTTCCTGCAGGGAGCGGAATCCGATGCCGCGTTCCTGCAGGCCAGCCAGCTGATCAATCAAGTGCCGGATGGATCGGCCGAGGAGATCCAGCCTCCAAACAACCAGAGTGTCCCCGGGCCGGAGTTGGTCCAGGATCTTCGTCAGTTCCGGGCGGGATTCCAGGGAGCCGGACGCCGTGTCCGTGAAGATGCGGTAGCAGCCGGCTGCCTTCAACGCGTCCTGCTGGAGGGCCGCGTCCTGGTCCGCAGTCGATACCCGGGCGTAGCTCAACAGATGTTTCATGCGCGCAAATGAACCAATACCCGTCAACCATGGGAAGAACCGCAACATAGAAACCGACACTGGGTTTCGCTACAAAATTCGGAAGTGCACCGAATCCTTTGTGATTCGCAGCGATAAATGGCGGTCTTTTCGCAGCGCTATTTGTCTCCCTGCAGCCCATAAGAGGATCGTCAATCGGACAGGTTTCAGGTCGGATTCTTGAGCGAATACAGTTTGAGAGTGAATTTCCACGCATTCAGGCGCTTCATCGACCTTGCGCCTGCTCCTACCGTTGCACAGCCTGTCATCCAGGTTGAAGAACAGAACAGCGACTACGAATCTGGGGTTGCGCGCATCGGGGAGGAGCAGTGGCGAATCCGCACCGCCCGGATCACACCAACGAAGCCCGGCGCCTTTGTCGCGGCCTGGAAGCGCGACAAAGGCGGATCGACCAGGCCCTTCACGGCTGACGAGTCGATGTCTGGACTGTTCGTCTTCGTAGAGGAGCAGGAACGGGTCGGGGTCTTCCAATTCACCACGGCGCACCTGATCTCGCTCGGGTACGTCAGCTCCGACCTGCATCCTGGCAAGCGCGGTTTCCGCGTCTATCCCGCATGGTGCACCGACCTGAATCCTCAAGCGTCACGCACTCAGCGCGCGCAAGGGGCTGCGTTCTCCGAGCTTCCTCCGAGTATCGCGTCGCGACCGTAACCCAAAACGATTGGCACTTCAACAGCGCCCGTTAGCCGGTCGATCACCGTGCCGCGGAAGCCCGCCGCCACGTTCCGCGCAGTTGTTGGCTGTGATTCTCTGCGCTATTCGGCGTGTATTTCGCGGCGTATTTGGCGCGGTCAGGTGCCGATGAGCAGGGTTTCACGCGCTGCTTCGACGACTTCCTTGGTGATGCTGTTGAGCTGGTTAATGTCGCGGATGCGCGTGATTTGGGTGAAGAGGCGCTGGATGAGCCGGAAGTGGCCGTTGGTGATGCGGGCAACGGCGGCGATGGCCTCGGCGTCCGTGAAGTCGTGGGGATCGATAGTCAGGCCGAGCTTTTGCCAGCGGTTTGCCAGGACGAAGGTGAGTTCCTCGGTGCTGAGGGTCCGGTAGTGGTGGGCGAAGCCGATGCGGCTGTAGAGCTGGGGGAAACGCGCGAGGCGTTTTTCGATGCCAGGCATCCCGATAAGGATGACGCCCATGGTGTGGCGGTCGTAGTAGTCCCGAACCTGCTCGAGTGCTGGAGGTTTGAGCCGG
>JBKKDK010000107.1:0-6073 GCA_046708245.1 Arthrobacter sp. | reverse complement strand
CGAAGCGCGGCAGACGGAGCACTAGGCCGTTCCTTTCGAGAGCTTCCGCTCGCGCGCGTCGGTGCCAGAGGCGAGGGGGGGCGGGGGGCCCCCCCGGGCGCGGGCGGCCGCCGCCCGCGACGCCGGTACGGCAACGTACTGCGGCACGTGGCCGGCCGGCCGGACCGGGTTGAGCGCCAGGAGCTCGTACCGGCCGATCTGGACCGTGGCCAGGTACGTGGACATGGGTTCGGCCTGTTCGTAGACCCAGGTCTCCCGGCTGGACCGGCTGCTGCGGGAGATGAGCACCCCGTTGCACACCGCCCGGTAGCTGGCATCCGTGGTCACGCTGATCCGGTAGCTGGCTTTGTCCCGCGGGTGGTCGTTGCAGGGGAACCACGAGGCGGCCCCGTTCGGCTGGCCGGCCACCAGAACGCCGTCGGAAAGTTCCTCCCAGCCGACCTCACCCCACAGACCGCGCCGCGGGGCGGGGTTGCCCTCATAGCGGATGTCCAGGGTGAAGGGCTCGTCCGGCAGGAGCGGTGAATCGGGCACCACCACCAGTTGCTCGGCGCGCTGGCTGAACTTGCGCACTTTCCGCCCGCTCAGCTGGATCTTCGTGGCCCGCAGCCCGGTCAGGTCCAGGACAATGGCCGACGTCGGATGCCGGGTCACGGCGTGCAGCACGGCACGCCCGGCCAGGCGGTTGCTGCTGAGCTTGTAGTCGAGGTCCAGTTCGTAGCGGGTGACGCGGTAGGCGCTGGTCCCGTGGCCGGGCATGTAGGGATCCGGTGCGCTGGCATCCCGGCCCGTCGGCGCGACGACGCCGCTGCTGGTTGCTTCGCTGGGACTCATGGACGGACCTTCGGTAGTTGCGGGACGATTCGTTACGGGGGCTACCTGGGCTTGGCGGCCCGGGCGGACGGGCCATCCCAGGGCCGCACCGGATTGCCCATCCAGTAGGTGCCGGCCGGCACCGTCTCACCCCTCATGACGAGGGAGGCAGGCCCCACAGTGCCGCCGTTGCCGATCCGGGCCTGCGGCAGGATGACTCCGTGCGGTCCCATGGTTGCCCCGTCTTCGAGCGTAACAGTGTCGATGCTCATGACACGGTCGTGAAAGAGGTGGGTCTGGACAACGCAGCCGCGGTTGACCGTGGCGTTGCTCCCCAGGGTCACGAGGTCGGCCTCGGGAAGCCAGTAGCTTTCACACCAGGTGCCGGCGCCGATCTTCGCGCCGAGCGCGCGGAGCCACCAGACCAGGGCCGGCGTCCCGGTGGCCGCACGGGCAAACCAGGGGGCGCTGACCATCTCGATAAAGGTGTCCACCACCTCGTTGCGCCAGATGAAGGAGCTCCACAACGGATGTTCACCCGGACGGATCCGGCCCACGAGGACCCATTTGGCCACAACGGCGCTGCCGGCGGCCACCGCGCCGGCCAGCAGGACCACGATGCCGCCCAGCACCGCGGCGATCCCGTAGTTGAAGGTGGCGGCGAGCCAGTCGAAGGCCAGGAGGACTCCGCCGGCAATCGCCACCGTCAATACGACCGGGACGAAGCGGCACAGCTCCCACAGCGTGCGGGCAATTTTGAGTTTCAGGGGCGGCTGGTACGTCCGGGTGTCGTCGGAGGCGATGGCCGTGCGCCGAAGCCGCACGGGCGGACTGCCCAGCCAGGAGGTACCGGATTTTGCCTTCGCGGGCGTGGCCGAGAGCACCGCGACCAGGGAGTTCTTCGGCACGTTCCGGCCCGCGGCCGTCATGCCGGAGTTGCCGAGGAAGGAACGCTTGCCGATCTTGGCGGGGGCAATCCGCAACCAGCCGCCGTCGAGCTCGTACGAGGCCACCATCGTGTCGTCGGCGAGGAAGGCGCCTTCGCCCACCGTGGTCATCTTGGGGATCAGCAGGACGGTGGACGCCTCCACGTTCTTGCCGATTTTGGCGCCGAGCAGGCGCAGCCAGACGGGCGTGAAGAGGCTGGCATAGATGGGGAAGAGGAGGTCGCGGGCCAGGTCCAGCACCCGTTCGGTGGCCCAGACCTGCCAGCCGATCCGGCTGCGGACCCGGTAATAGCCCTCGGCCAGCCCGATGCCGAGGAGCCGGGTGGTGAGCAGGATCAGCAGCAGGTTGGCCAGGAACCACACCAGGGCGGCCAGCGGGAGGCTCAGCAGGAGCTGGGGCAGCGCGGCGGAGAGGGACTCGTTGCCGCGGATAAACACGAACACCACCATGGCCGCGGCTGCCGCCGAGAGCAGCGGAATGAGGGCCAGTACCGCCGAGGCGGCGGCAAAACCGGCAAACCACAGCCGGCCGGCCAAGGGATGCTCCGGCGTATGCTCCGGCCAGGAGTGCTTGGCCTTGCCCCGCCGCCCGGCAGGGGAGCCGGCGACCAGCTGGCCGGCCTTCACCTTGCCCAGCACCGCGGAACCGGGCTCCACCTGCGCCCCGGCGCCGATGGTCGCGCCGGGCATAAGCGTGCTGCGAGCCCCGACAGTTGCGCCGGCGCCGATGTGGACGGACCCGATGTGGACCTGGTCGCCGTCAATCCACCAGCCGGAGAGATCGACCTCGGGCTCGACATTGCAGCCGCTGCCAAGGGAGAGGAACCCGGTGACCGGCGGCAGCGAGTGCAGCTGGACGTTGTGGCCGATCTTCGCCCCGAGGGCCCTCGCGTAATACGGCACCCAGGGGGCGCTGGCCAGGCTGATGGCGCCGGCGAGGTCCTGGATCTGCTCGGCGAGCCAGAGCCGGAGATGCACCCGGCCGGAGCGGGGATAGGTGCCCGGCACCACCTTCCGCAGCAGCACGCGGGCGGCGCCCACCGAGATCAGCATCCGCCCTGCCGGGCTGACGAACACGAGCCAGGACGCGCCCACCCACCACCAGGACACCGTGGGGGCGGCGCTGAAGCCGGCCAGGGCGGAGAGGAGGTTGTTCGCGGCCATCAGGTAGCTCAGCCAGCGCATGCCGACGAGGATGTGCAGCGGGACCCCCAGGACGGTCTGGAAGATCTGCGACTTGCGCGCGGTGGGGCGGACGGCCCGTTCCCGGGCGGGGCCGGCGCCGCCCTCGGGCAGCGACTGGCGGGCGGCATCAATGAGGGCGCCGATCCGCGGGGTGGCGTAGATATCGGCCACGGTGACGGTGGGGTAGCGGACGCGCAGGGCCGAGACGAGCTGCGCCGCCGCAAGCGAGCCGCCGCCGAAGGCGAAGAAGTCGGCGTCGAGGTCCGTCGCGGCGCTGCCGAGCACGGCGCCCCACTGTTCCACGATCCAGCGGGCATCGTCCGGGAGGTTCAGCGGCGCGCTGGCCGCGTCGGCGGCGCCGGTGCCGGCGAGCGGCCAGGGCAGGGCGTGCCGGTCCACTTTGCCGCTGGTCTTGGTGGGCAGCGATTCCACCACGGTGAGCAGGGGGATCAGCGCGGCCGGCAGGCTCGCGCCGAGGCGTTCCCGGGCGGCGGCCAGGTCGAGGTCCCTGCCGCCGGCAGGGGCGAGATATCCGACGAGGATCTGGTTGCCCGCCGCGGTCGTCTGCACCGCGGCGGCGGCACCGGCGACATCGGGCAGGGCCTGCAGCGCCGCGTCGATTTCGCCGAGTTCAATCCTGCGGCCGCCGAGTTTAACCTGCTCGTCGGCGCGCCCCTGGAAGGTCAGGCCGGCGGCTTCGTAGCGGACCAGGTCGCCGGAGCGGTAGGCCCGGTCCCATCCGAGCGACGGCATGGCGGCGTATTTTTCGGCGTCCTTCACCGGGTCCAGGTACCGGGCCAGCCCGACACCGCCGATGATCAGCTCACCCACCTCACCTTCGGCGACGGGGACGGATTCTGCGTCGACGACGGCGAGGTCCCAGCCGTCCAGCGGCAGCCCGATCCGGATCGGCCCTTCGGGGCCGAGCGGTGCGGCGCAGGCGACCACGGTGGCCTCGGTGGGGCCGTACGTGTTCCAGACCTCGCGGCCCTCAACGGCGAGCCTGGCCGCGAGCTCCGGCGGGCACGCCTCGCCGCCGAAAATCAGGAGCCTGACGCTTTCCAGGGATTCAACCGGCCAGAGGGCGGCGAGCGTGGGAACCGTCGAGACGATGGTGATGCCGTGGCTGATCAGCCAGGGCCCGAGGTCCATTCCGGTCCGGACGAGGGCCCGGGGAGCGGGGACGAGGCACGCGCCGTGCCGCCAGGCGAGCCACATTTCCTCGCAGGAGGCGTCGAACGCGACCGACAGGCCGGCCAGGACGCGGTCCTGCGGTCCGATTGGATCGTCCTGCAGGAAAATCCGGGCCTCGGCGTCGACGAACGCCGCCGACGAGCGGTGCTGCACGGCGACGCCTTTGGGGGTTCCGGTGGAGCCGGAGGTGAAGATCACCCAGGCGTCGTCGTCCGCGCCGGGAAGCCGCGGGGCAGGAAACGGCCGGGGCCGCCGGCTGTCCGTCACAATTTCGCCGCCGGCGCGCACTATGCCGGCCACCCTGGCCTCACTGAACACCAGTTTGGCCCGTTCGTCCGGGTCATCGGCGTCCACCGGAACGTAGGCCGCCCCGACCAGGAGCACGGCCAGGATGGCGATGTAGAGCTCGTTGGTGCCGGACGGAATCCGAACGCCGATTTTGTCTCCCGCGCCCAGGCCGGCCTGGTGCAGTTCCCTCGCCGTGCCCCTGACCGCAGCCATCAGCTGGGCGTAACTGAGCGATACATGGCCGTCGTCGAGGGCGGAGGCGTCCGGGAAACGCGCGGCGGTATCCTGCAGGATCGCCACGAGCGTTCGTTCCGGCGGAGCCGCCAGCGAGCCCGGCAGCTGTGCCTGGTATGCCCGCCCGACCGAAACGGGTCCGGCAGGGTCCGGGCCGGTGGATTCGGGGGGATCGCTGCGGTGCAGTTGCTGCTCAGTCACAGGGGCATTCTCTCCGGGCAAGATGAACAACAGGGGTTGGCGTCCGCCTGTTGTTCATCTGCCGCAGGTCGGTTGTTCGCATGGTGGTACCCGTTGGGCCCGGGCTGCCGCCTAGGGAATCAGGATGACTTTGCCGGTGGTGCGGCGCTGTTCCAGGTCGGTGTGGGCCTGGGCGGCTTCCGCGAGGTCGTAGCGGGCGCCGATCCGGACCTTGAGGGTCCCGTCCGCGGCGGCCGCGAAGATCTCGTCGGAGCGCCAGCGGCGCTCCTGCGGGGTGAGCAGGAAGTGGCCGATCGTGGGCCGGGTCACGTACAGCGAGCCGCCCGCGTTGAGCCGCTGCGGATCGAACGGCGGGACCGGTCCGGACGCGGCGCCGAAGAGCACCAGCGTGCCCCTAATCCGCAAGGCGGCGAGGGAACCGTCGAACGTGTCCTTCCCAACGCCGTCGTACACCACATCCGCGCCGGCTCCGTCGGTCAGCTCGCGCACCTTGGCGGCAAAACCCTCGTAGCCCAGCACGTGGTCGGCGCCGGCCCGGCGGGCCAGCTGCTCCTTGTCGTCGGTGGACACGGTGGTGATGACGCGGGCGCCCTTGGCCTTGAGCAGCTGGATCAGCAGCAGCCCGACGCCGCCGGCTCCGGCATGGAGCAGCACGGTGTGGCCGGCCTCGACCTTGAAGGAGGAGTTGATCAGGTAGTGGGCGGTGATGCCCTGCAGCGGGAGGGCCGCGGCGGTGAAATCGTCAACGCCCCGGGGGACCGGCAGTGCCTTGTCCTCGTCGACCACGGCGTAGCCGGCATAGCAGTTCACGCCCTCCGCGGTGGCGACCCGGTCGCCGCGGAGGAACCCGGTGACGCCGTCGCCGAGTTCCTCGACGACGCCGGCCGCCTCGGAGCCCGGGGTGAAGGGATAGGGCACCTTGTAGGCGCCGCTGCGCTTGTAGGTGTCAATGAAGTTCACCCCGACGGCGGAAACCTTGACCAGGAGCTGTCCGGGACCGGGTACCGGGCGTTCCACTTTTGCCAGTTCCAGAACCTCGGGTCCGCCCGCCTGGCCGGCCACGATTGCATGCATCATTGCGACTCCTTCTCCGGCCGGGGATTTCCTGGTCCGGATCCTCCATCCATCCTAGGGACCGGGGCCCGGACGGCCCATTTTGGGCCCGGGAAACGCCCGCACCAATGGGGGAAAAAAAACCCCCGGCGGGGGGC
>JBKKDK010000106.1:0-5956 GCA_046708245.1 Arthrobacter sp. | reverse complement strand
GCCAGGAACCAGTCCATCAGAGCGCGCCCTGCCGGACCCTGCGGTCCGCTTCAATCACGGCGAGTACTTCGTCGGCCTTGATGACGCCGGCCACCCTGCCGTCCGTGTCCACGGCTACGCCGAAACCGGAGGGCGAGGACAGTGCGGCGTCCAGCGCCCGCCGGAGGGTGTCGCCCTTGTGGAACAGGGACCCGCCGGGGACCATTTCGGCGCCCTTGCCGGGTCCGGCCCAGCCAAGGGGGCGGAGGCCGTCGTCGACCACGAGCTGCCAATCGTCCGAGGAGCTTCCGTCGTGCCGGAGCTCGCCGGGGGTCAGCGTGCTGGCCGGGTGGATCGCGACGCCGTCGGACGGGCTGAACGCGAGGTGCCGGAACCCCCGGTCCCGGCCCACGAAGGACGCCACGAAGTCGTTCGCGGGCGCCCGAAGGATCTCCTGCGGGGCGGCGTACTGCGCCAGTTTCCCGCCGAGTCCGAACACGGCCACCTTGTCCCCCAGCACCGTGGCCTCGTCAATGTCGTGGGTGACGAAGACGATGGTCTTGGCCAGGTCTCGCTGGAGCCGGAGGAGTTCCTGCTGGAGTTCTTCGCGCACCACGGGATCGACGGCGCTGAAGGGTTCGTCCATGAGGAGCACGGGCGGGTCGGCGGCGAGCGCCCGGGCCACGCCGACGCGCTGCTGCTGGCCGCCAGAAAGCTGTGAGGGGTACCGCTTGCCCAGCGACGAGGCCAGGCCGACGACGTCGAGCAGTTCCTCCGCGCGCTGCCGCGCCTCGGTCTTGGAGACTCCGTTGAGCCGGGGCACAGTGGCGATATTGTCCAGAACGGAACGGTGCGGCATCAGCCCGGACGACTGCATGACGTAGCCCATGGACCGCCGCAGCTTCGCCGCCGGCACCGAGGTGACATCTTCCCCGCCCACCGTGATGATTCCGGACGAAGGCTCAACCATGCGGTTGATCATCCGCAGCGACGTGGTCTTCCCGCAGCCCGAAGGTCCGACAAAAACCGTGATGGCGCCCTTGTCAATGGACATGGTCAGCTTCTCCACGGCAGCTTGACCCCTCTGGTACTGCTTGGTGACGCTCTGGAACTCGATCATGGCTTCAGCCATTTCCGGGCTTACCTAACTGTTGGCGGCAAAATCGGACGGTCCAGCCAACTGATCATATGCACGCTGATTTTTGGCTGTAAAGCGGGTAAGACCCAGCGTAGCCAGCGGCACTGGCAATTCCATAGAAATAGTCAGCGCCACCGGGGCTACCGTTAGGCTTCGGACCCGCCGCGGTTTCGGATGGGTGCCGCCTTCTCAGCACCCGCGCCTGCGGCCGTCCCCGCCCCGGGCGCCGCCCTTTTTGGCCTTGCCTCCGCGTCCGGACCGGCCGGCCTGCGCGTCGGCTTGTTCGTGCTGGTACCGCCCGGCGGCACGCTGGCTCTGGCCCGCCGCCACAATCTTCTGGTGCCACTCCCGTGCGTAGGCACGGCGCGCGGCGGCGTCGTGCCTGCGCGCCAGGGCCGCGAGCTCGCGCTGGAGCTTCTGGTAGCTCGCCCACCGGCGCTCATCGAGGGAGCCGTCGGCCAGCGCGGACTGGACTGCGCATCCGGGTTCGCTGTTGTGGGCACAATCGGAAAAGCGGCACTGGCCGAAGAGCCCCTCCAGGTCGCCGAAGATTTCCTCCATCCCGTCGTCGGCGTCGAACAGCCCGAAGCCGCGCACTCCCGGGGTGTCCATCAGGACCGCCCCGCCCGGCAGCGGCACGAGTTCCCGGGACGTGGTGGTGTGCCTGCCTTTGCCGTCCCCGGCCCGGACTTCGCCGGTTTCCTGCGCCTCGAAACCGACGAGCGCGTTGATGAGCGTGGATTTCCCGGCTCCGGAGGGCCCCAGCAGCACCAGGGTCCCGCCCGGGGGCAGGTGGGCCAGCAGTTCGTCGAGCCCGTCGCCGTGTTCGGCCGAGGTGGTCACGACGTCGACGCCGGCGGCCTGCAGCATTACCTGCCCGACGACGTCGTCCGCCACATCCGCCAGGTCCGCCTTGGTGATGATCACGAGCGGTGTGGCGCCGGAATCCCAGGCCGCAACGAGGGTTCGCTCCAGCCGGTTGTGCGTGAGTGGCCGGTCCACCGGAACAACAACGCCGACGGTGTCCATGTTGGCGCCGAGCACCTGCGCGTCCGAGGACGCCTCGAACGCGCGTTTCCGGCTCAGTTCCGAGAGCCGCGGCAGTATTCCCACAATGGCGGGCTCGCCCGCGCTGTTGACGCCGAGCCACACCCAATCCCCCGTCGCGGGAAGGTCCGCGGAGCGGGGGTACGGCACGTGGACGGTACCGTCGCTGACGGCGACGAGGACAAGGTTGCGGTCCACGCGGATGATCCGCCCGGCACCGGATCCGCCTGGCATGGGGTTGGCCGCGAAGCGTTCGGCGACCTCAGGGGTGTAGCCGTAGCGGTCCGGGCCCGCGGGACGGTTCAGGGATGGGACGGCGCCAGGGACGCCGGGACGTGCAGGAGAAGTAGTCAACGAAAACCCTTTGCTGGGGCCCCGATGCACGTGCCGCGCTGCAGGCCGGAAGCCGGGCAGCTGTTGAGGGCTAGGAGGTGCGTTGAGCCGGGGCAGGAATAATGACGAGGCGTGTGGCGCGCGTTGCGCGCGGTGCAATTGCAGTCATCGTCTCCACCTCCCGGCATTGTTCCGAGCCGGTTTGTCCCGGCGGCGTTCCTAGGATAACCACCGCGGCCCCGGCATGGCTAGGAAAATCTCAGGAAAGTTGGCCGTCCAGCGGCCGTTCCCGGTACAGCCGCAGCGCCACGTCCACGAGCGAGACCTTGTTCAGTCCCGCCAGCTCCGCCAGCGGGATCCAGGCCGCGTGGGTGGTGCTTCCGTCCACCTCGTGCCGGAGCTCCCCGCCCGTAATCCGTGCTTCGTAGACGAGCCGCAGGGACTGGAAGTCCCGTTCGCCGCCGTCGATCCGGATCTCGGCTGGCCAGTGGCCGACGTCGACCCCCAGCATGGTGCCGATCTCGGCGCGGTAGCCGGTCTCCTCGTAGATCTCCCGGCGGCACCCGTCCACGGGATGCTCGGCGAGGTCCAGGCCGCCGCCCGGCAGGGTCCAGCCTTCCTTGCCGCCCTGTTTCCAGTACGCCAGCAGGATGGCGTCGTCGCGCACAATGACGGCGTAGGCGGCCGGCCGGGTATCGAAATTCAGGGTCATCCTCCCAGCGTAGTGTCCTTTGCACCGCGCCTGCCGGATCCCGGGTTTCCGTCCTAGAGTTTGACTGTGACCAATCTTGAAGTACGCCCAATGGAAGAAATCTGCCCGCCGGCCCATGAAGGCGCCGGTCCGTGCCTCCAGCTATGGCCGGCCCGCGAGGTCCCGCTCGGTGGAGTCCGGGCCATGACGGTCTCCAGGACCCTGCCGCAGCGCGGGCTGCCCACCGTCGGGGCCTGGTGTTTCCTGGACAGTTTCGGCCCGGACCGGGTGGCGATGTCCGTGCTCCCGCACCCGCACACCGGCCTGCAGACGGTGACCTGGCCGCTGCTGGGGACCGTCCGGCACCGCGACAGCGTGGGCAGCGACGTGATGGTCCGTCCGGGCGAACTCAACATCATGACCGCCGGCCGGGGCGTCTCGCACTCGGAGTTCGCGGTCCTCACCGCGCCGGAGGCCGGGCAGGCAGGCGCCATCCCCGGGCAGCTGCCCCTGCAGCGCGGACTCCAGCTGTGGGTGGCCCTGCCGGACAGCGAGCGGCACCGGGCCCCGGCCTTTGAACAGCACCGCGAGTTGCCGCAGGTCAGCGGCGAGGGCTACACGGCCACCGTGATGGTGGGCAGTTTCGCCGGCACCACGTCGCCGGCGACGATGTATTCCCCGATCGTCGGCGCGGACATCAGTGGCAGCGGCCGGCTCCGCGTGCCGCTGGATCCCGGCTTTGAACACGCCGTGCTGGTGCTCGACGGCGGCCTGACCGTCGACAGCCAGGAGGTCCCGCCGGGGCCCCTCGGCTACCTGGGTTCCGGCCGCGACGCGCTGGAACTTGAGGCCCTCCCCGGCACCCGCTTTGTCCTGCTGGGCGGGGAGCCGTTCGAGGAGGAGCTGCTGATGTGGTGGAACTTCGTGGGCCGCACGCACGCCGAGGTGGAACAGGCCCGGCTGGACTGGGAGGACCAGGCCGGCCTTCCCGACGGCGCCGCGTCAGCCGCGCGTTTCGGCCTGGTGCCGGGCCATGGCCCGGACGCCGGCCCCGAGGCCGGCCGGATCCCGGCGCCTCCGCTGCCCGGTGTGCCGTTGCGGCCCCGCCGCCGGCTCTAAGCCGTTCAGCCGTTCAGCCGTTTTCGGCCACGAGCCGGAGCACACCGAAAACCGGTTCCTGGTCCAGGACGCGGACATCGGTGATGCCGTCCGCGGCGAGCGCCGAGCGGAACGAATCCTGCAGCCGCGGGACGTTCATGCCCAGTCCGCTGCCCAGGATCACCGGTCCGTCCAGGCCGAGCTGCCGGAGGGCCTGAACGGCAAGCCCGGCCAGATCACGTCCTGCCTGGTCCACGAGTTCCTGGCTGCGGGTGTGCCCGGCATTGGCGGCATCGACCACAAGCCGTGCCTGCTGCGCCCAATACCGGCGGCCCGTTTCCGCCGAATGAAAGAGTGCGATCAGCTTGTTGGGGTCGTCCACACCGCAGGAGGCCAGCAGGGCGGTGGTCAGTTCGTCGGGCTCCAGGCCCTGGTTCATCCGGCGCAGGCTGTGGCGGACGGCCTCACGGCCCAGCCAGTAGCCGCTGCCCTCGTCCCCGAGCAGATAGCCCCAGCCACCGGCGCGGGCCTCCCCTCCCGCGCCATTCCGGCCCCACGCCGCCGAGCCCGTGCCGGCGATGACGGCAACACCGGTGCTGGCGCCGCCGGCAGCCAACAGGAGTCGGGAATCGTGGACCACGGTGATTTTGGCACCAGGCACGTACGGTGCAATCAGGGCCGCGAGCGCCGCGGCGTCGTCGTCGGTGTCGATGCCTCCGGCTCCGGCGTACACCCGGGCCACGGCGC
Source organism: Arthrobacter sp. (assembly GCA_046708245.1). Taxonomy (GTDB): domain Bacteria; phylum Actinomycetota; class Actinomycetes; order Actinomycetales; family Micrococcaceae; genus Arthrobacter. The sequence goes on along the minus strand of JBKKDK010000106.1, from coordinate 923 downwards.
CGCCGCCGATCCTGGCGAAGAGTTCCGCGAGGTTGCGTGCCGCTTCCTCGCGGCTGACGTTCTGGACGTTCGAGCTGCCCACCGATTCGTCCGCCACGGCGCGGCCGCCTTCGAACCGGACGCCGCGGGTCTTGGTGCCGCCGATATCGAGGCCGATCACGGCGCCGCCCGCGCTGTCCCCGGCCGGGGCGGTGGGGACTGGGGACGACGGAGCAGAATCCGCTGCCGGCGGGATGTCAGTATTAGTCACGAGAACAGCCTACTGAATCGTCCCCAGGAGTAAGCCGTGCCGCATCCCCTCTTCGGTACCCGCATCATTGCAGCGCCCATGGCCGGCGGTACGTCCACGCCCGCCTTTGTGCAGGCCGTCCACGAGGCCGGCGGCCTCGGATTCCTTGCCGCAGGATACAAGGGCGTCGAGGCGATGCAGGCCGACATCCGCGCCGCCCGGGCGTCCGGGGCGAGGTTCGGGATGAACGTCTTTGTCCCCGACCCGGCCCAGCTGCGGCCGTCCCCGGCGCTTGTGGCGCGGCTCGAGGAGTACCGCTCCCGGCTCGAGGCGGACGCCCGGCGGTACGGCGTCGAGCTCCCGCCGCTGCGGCTCGATGACGACGACGCCTGGCAGGGAAAAATCGACGTGCTGCTGGCGGATCCGGTGGAACTGGTGAGCTTCGTGTTTGGGCTCCCCGGCACCGACGTGGTGCGGGCTCTCCGGCGCGCCGGCTCTGCGGTCCTGGCCACCGTCACCACACCGGCCGAAGCGCAGGCCGCCGCGGACCAGGGCGTGGATGCGCTGGTGGTCCAGCATGCGGGAGCCGGCGGGCACAGCGCTGCCTTCCAGGCCAGCAGCGGCGGCGGCCAGGACCCGGCCGGGCCGGCCACGACGGCGGAGCTCGTCGCCCGGGTGCGGACCGCCGTCGGAG
>JBKKDK010000105.1:0-15909 GCA_046708245.1 Arthrobacter sp. | reverse complement strand
GGTCTGCCCCGTTTCCCGGCGCCGCCGCGCCGCCCGGGAGCAGGGCGGCGAGCCGGGCCGCCAGGTACCAGGGGCGCCCGTAGGGCAGCGGAACCGCGGCGCGAAGGCACGCCCCGGCGTCGTCGGGCCGGCCCAGGAGGTAATGCGCGTACGCCAGCTGGATCCGGGCTTCCGGCAGGAACTGCGGGTCACCGATGGCGCTGGCGGCCTGGGCGGCGGCGTGCGGGTCCAGATCCGTGTTGCGGGCCGCGGCCGCCTGGAGGAGCTGCCCCGGGGGAACGAGCGCTCCGCAGTCCAGCGACCAGCGCAGCTGGTTCAGGAACGTCTCGGGCCGGACCGACCCCGCCGGGGGCAGCGCCAGGAGGCTTGCCCGCAGGGCGGCGCTTTGTCCGGCCGGCGCCCGCTGGCGGATGATTTCGCCCAGCAGCAGACTGGCCGGGCGGACCGTACGGTCATGTCCCGGTGAGACGGTGATGATTCCCGCGGCCTCCAACGCATCCACGGCCTTGGGGCTGCTGAACCGCAGAATCTGGCCCAGGGAGAGCGGGCCGGCCAGGGACACTATGGTGGCGACGGTTCGTTCTTCCGGGGTCATGGAACGCAGCTGTTGGTCGACGACGTCGGCGGCCGGGACCCCGGCGAGGTCGGGGCTGGCCTGGAGGAACCACACACCGTTCCGGAGCACCAGGGCCTCGCTGGTCCTGGCGTGTTCGATCAGCGACATCAGCATCAGCGGGTTGCCGTCCGCCACCTGCGAGAACACGGCGCTGACCCAGGGCGAGACGTCGGCCCTGAGTACTTGTTGGCACAGCTCGTGGACGCCGGGCCGGCTGAGCCGCGACAGTTCGAACTTGGCGAGGAGCCCGTCGTCCCACAGCGCGAGGAATTCCTCCGGGATCAGCGCCCCGGGCCGGCTGGTCGCCAGAAGGTTTGCGGCACCCGTGGCGATGGCCCGCGCCAGCAGTTGGGTGGTTCCCCGGTCCAGGCAGTGCGCGTCGTCGATGACGAACAGCGGCCGGCTGGCCTCAGACCTGAGCCGCCCCGTCATGGCGCGCAGGACGGCGGCCTGGGAATCCAGTTCGTGGTCGGGCAGGTCCGACAGGTAGGGCGCCAGCGCTCCGAAGGGCACCGCCGCCAGCGCCCGCGTGGCGGTGAGGCGGATGACCGTGCCGGGGGTCCGCAGTTGCCGGACCACAGCCCTGGACACGGCGGTCTTGCCGGTGCCCGCGGCCCCGATGATGAGCGCCCCGGACATGGAGTCGTCGCGCAGGCACCGGACCACATCCTCAACCAGGCCGGTCTGCCCTATCAGCGGTGCGAATTCAGCGAGGGTCTCCAATCCGCACCTCCCCCGCCCCCGGACGGGGGTCAGCCGAGCCGGGCGTTGTCCGCCGGTGTGGAGATGACATCTTTGAGTTCCGATCTGCTGGCCACGTGCAGCTTGGAGTACACCTGGTAGAGGTGGCCCTCCACCGTGCGGACCGAAACGTGCATCTGTTCCGCGATCTTGCGGTTGGACGTGCCCGCAGCGGCCCTGACGGCGACTTCGCATTCCCGCGCCGTCAGCGTCGACGTCGTGAGCGAGTGCAGGCCGTTCTTCGGACTGCCGAACCTGTCATCGAGCGACTGCTGCGTGCGCTGGCCGATCCGCAGGGCAATGCGGTTTCCGGCGTCGTTGGCGCAGCTGACTGATTTGCGCGCCGCGTCCCTAGCGAAAATGGCGTTGCCTGCGGCGTCGGAGTCCTTCGATGCCGCCAGCAGCTGATCGCTGTCCGATGTCTTGACGCCTTCCGCCAGCCGCGCGCACAGCCCCGCGAAATGTCCGGTGACACGGGCGGCTACGCTGCCGAGCCGCAGCGCCATCTGGCGGTCGCCGAGCCGGGCCGCGGCGGACAGGAGCAGCAGTCCGGGCGCCAGGGCCGAGGATTCGGCGTCACGTTCGGCCTCGGCCAGGAGCATCCGGATGGCTGTTGCCCGCTGTCCGAGTTCAGCCAGGGCACACAGCTCGAAATACCGCGTCATCCGGCCCACCAGCCAGGACGCCCGCGGTTGCAGCTGGGCCAGCTCCGCGAGCTGCAGGCTCGCTTTCTCCTCGTCACCGTGCAGCCCCGCGGCGTAGGCGTAGGCGGCCATGGCCAGGCCTGCGACGGCATCGGGGTCGTGGGAGAGGAGCTGTTCCATCCCGGCCTGCAGTCGGGGCAGGGCTTCTTCGAGCAGTCCGGCATGAAGGTCGATGACGCCCTGCCCGATTTCGAACATCCCGCCCAGCCGCTCCTGCGAATCCGCGGTGCAGGAGGCTCCGGCCAGGAAGGAGGAGGCCTCCCGGAACTTGGCCGAGAGCAGGGTCAGGAGCAGGAAACGGCCCCTGATCTCCCGCATGGCCCGGTCCGCGAGCGGTACCGTGCCGGCCGACGCCAGGATCTGCTTGCCCAGTCCCAGGGCCGCAATGACATTTCCGGTGACAGCCATGGCCTCGCAGCGCAGGCTCGCGGTCAAAATCCCGGGCTCGGTGTCCAGGCTGCTTCCGGCCGGGTTGTCCGTCATGGACAGGACGTCCTGGTAGCGGCCTTCGAAGACGGCGAGTTCAGTTTCGGCGAGATGCAGCCGTTCCCAGGCCGAGTCCAGGACAGCGGGGTCCGCATCCGGTTCTGCCGCGAGCCTCCGGCCGATGGCCTGCAGCCTGGCCTGGGCGTCGGCCGTCGTCGGGAAGCTGTGCAGGTCGAGGTCGGCGCGCAGGAGCTGCAGCGACGTCCAGTCGGCGAGGGTAATCCGGTCGCCGGCGGAGTCGTCCAGGCCGGCCAGGACGCGCCGGGCGGAGTCGTGGTTGTTGGCCGAAATATGGGCATGGACGGATTCGACGGCGACGCGGGAGAACTTCCCGGCATCCTGGATCTCGTGGATGAACCGCAACGCCGCGGCAGGGTCCGACGCGTCGTTCGCCTTACGTGCGGCGGCCAGGGCCGTTTCCGGGCTGATTTGTTCGCCGCAGTCCAGGGCCCAGGCAACGCCGGCTGATCCGCCGGCGTCCGGCTGCTCCGCATCCTCGAGCACTGCCGTCAGCCGGCGCCTGAGCTCGGCGCTGCGGCCGGGCGGGACCACACTGGCCACGATGCCGGCCGACAGCCGGTTGGCGACGCTGACCATCGGCGGGTGCTCATGGCTGACGTGGATCAGCGCCCGCTCCTGCAGGGCATCCATGTCCTGCGGGTTGGCGATGCTCATCAGCGTCTGCAGCGGCACGGCCCCCGCCAGGGCCAGCAGTTCAAAGACATCCCGCTGGCCCGAGCTGAGCCGGTTCAGGCGGGCCTTCACCACGTCGCGGATTTCGCCCGTCAGCGCGATGGGACCGTTGCCCAGGACCCAGACGCCGTCCTGGCGGAGGATCGTTCCGAGTTTGATCTGCTCCCGCGCAAGCGAGTGGAGGAAGAGGGCGTTTCCTCCGCTGGCGCTCCAGAGCGCCCGGGCAGCGGTGTGCGAAAACTGGCCGCCGTATTCCTGGCTCAGGGAGGACGCAACCTCGGCGAAGTCGAACGGCTCAAGGTCCATCCGCCGCAGCAGGTCATCCTTCCAGAGCCCCATGATGTCCCCGCCCACATGCGGGAGGTCGATGCAGGCCGCCAGCAGGGTGACGTGTGCCCCGGCGCTCAGCTGGGCCACCATCATGCTGGAGAGTTCATCGAGATCGTGGGCGTTGTCCACGAACAGGACGATCCGCCGGCCTTGGGCTTTGGTGTGGAGGACCTGGGTGAGCCCGCGCAGCACCATCAGCGGGTGCTCCAGGTGGGAAGCGTCGAGGTCGTTGAGCAGGACGCTGAGGGCCCCGTACGGAAGGTTGGAGGAAATGGAACTGCCCCGGACCTGGACCACGGCGTAGTCCGGGCCGAGCTGTTCGAGCGCGCGCTGGGCGATAAAGGATTTTCCGGCCCCGTGTTCCCCTACCAGGACGACGCCGCAGCCGGAGCCTGCCGTCAGCGTCTCTACGACGTCCGCAACGATGTGGCTGCGGATGAATGTTTTTTCGTAGCGTCCCTGTGCGAGACGCTGTGCTGGTGACATGGCATCTGTCTTGCCGCTGCCCGCAGGCAGCCCGACGTCCTGTTGAAACATAAGTGAGACCTTCACAATCAATGGTTGTCCAGTGATAAATCCAACCTATGGAGTGCGGGGCATTTAGGGATGCGTAAGTAGTACTCGAATGGGCGGCGGGTACTTGGTCCGGTTCTACGTGGCTGTACTCACATCCGTGGGGACGTGCGCGGCGCCGCAACCAAGTAGTCGGCGGGGCGGGGCGAGTGGCTGCCGCCGTAGCGTCCGCCTGCCCGGCGCCGCCACGCCAGTAGGCTCACCATCAGCCGCAGGGTGAGGCTTACTTGGACGGGCAGGACTGTCCCGGCGCTAGTGTCCGGCGAGGCCGGGGAGCTGGTCCCGGCCCTTGACGTTGAGCTTGGCGTAGCTCCGATACAGGTGTCCTTCGACCGTACGGATGGAGACCTGCAACTCGGCGGCGATCCTCCGGTCGCTGAGCCCGCGGACGGCCAACGCCACGATGTCCCGTTCCCGCCGGGTCAGGAGTCCAAGGGAGTCTTCGGGGCCGTCCTGGGCCTGTCCCGGGGCGTTGTCCGCCCGGTCCAGGCACCGTTTTCGGTGCGACGTCGCCATCCGTTCCCGCAGGGAGTCTCCGGCCGCCCGGTAGGCGTGCGCGGCAGCGTCGTAGCCGAGGGCGGCGAAGCCCCACAATTCGGCGTCCTCGCAGCTCTTGGCGGCCGAGAGGTGATCGGCGGCGAGATCGGTGCTGACCGCCGCCGCGTAGTCGCAGATGGCTGCCGCCCGCCGGCCCTCCAGCCGGGGCTTGAGCTCAAGCACCCGGGAGGCCGCGTCCCGGTCCCCCAGGGCCAGGCAAAACGCGAGCGCGTCGAGTTCCAGTCCGGCGGTGTCCTGGCCGGGGTCGGGCCGGCCCAGGCGCCGAAGTTCCTCGATGGCCTCCGGGTGGTTGCCCAGCCGGGCCTTGCCGTACACAACGGCCATTTGGGCGAGCGTGCACAGGTAGCGGGAGACAGCCGGCGGCACGGCCTCGAAATCAGTGCGGAAGGCGGCTGCCTTCTCCTTTGCGCCGACGTCCGCCGCGGCGGCGAATGCCATGGCCGCGGTCAGGCCAAACAGCTGCTGGGGGTCCGCGAGCCGCAGCGACTCCAGGGCCCCGGTTAGGGTGTTCAGGGCCTGACCGGCCTTGCCCTGGTACAGCAGGATGATGCCGTGGGCCGCCTGCACTCCGCCGCCGAACGAGATCAGGCTGGGACCGTTTCCGGCAGCAAAGCGCGCCAGCAGCGTCTCGGCGGACCGCCAGTCGCCGGCGTGAACCAGGGCCGCCGCCGCCCGGACAACCAGGAAGTCCGTCAGGAAATGCAGTTCCTCGTGCCCGGCGCCGGCGGCGCTCAGTGCTTTCGAGGCCACCTCGAAGGCGCTGACCGGCTTGCCCTCCACGAGGAGCCGTTCGGACTCCAGGGAGAGCCTGAAGGCCTCGTCCAGATGGTTGGCGGGCGGCCCGGGTTCGGCGGCGCCGGCTCCCGGAGCCGTGCGGAATTCGCCGGCCATGGCCAGGACCATGCTCCGGATGGTCGCGTACCGTTCCTTGGTGGCGGCGAGGATCCGCGCCGCTTCGGCCGGTTTCTCCCGCGCCAGCCGCTCACCGGACTCCAGCAGCACGTCAGCCCGCCCCATGATGTCGGCCGGGGACTGACCCTGCGCGGACAACACGGCGGCCCACAACAGGGTTCCGGTCAAAAGGCTCGAGAGGCTGTGCCCCTTGCCGAAGTCGGCCTCGAGGAGGTCCCGTGCGGTGGTGAAGTCCGAAGTGTTGTAGTGCGTCCGTGCCATTACCGACCGCGCAGAGATCTGCAGTTCAGGGTCCCTGACCAGGGCCGCTGCCTTGCGGGCGAGGTCGTCCTGGTGGAGCCGGCTTGCCAGCACGGCGGCGCGGAGCAGCTGCCGGTCCTCCAGCTCCGCCCCGCATTCCATCGACCAGCTCACCTGGCGCAGCAGCCCTTCCGCCGAGGCCGGCTCCGAATCCATGAGCCGCAGCAGGGACTGCCGGAGCTGGAGGCTGCGCGCGGGGGAAATCAGGTTGCGCAGCGTGTCACCGTAGACGGCGTGGCGCAGCCGCAGCGGGGCGTCGGCGCCGGCCGACACCCGGATCAGCTCGTGCTGCATCAGCGCCGCCACGGCCGCCTCGCCGACCACGGCCTCAATCAGTTCCTTGGCCACGGGCTCGGCGAGCGCGACGAGGTTCAATGCCTGCCGTTCCTCCGGGGACCGTCTCAGCAGCTGCCGGCGGACGACGTCGGTCAGCTGGTCCCCGTGGCTGTTCAGCGGCCGCGTCAGCAGCCAGACGTCGTTGCGCTGCAGGAGCGTCCCGTCGTTCTTTGCGTCGTCGATCAGGGAGTTGAGCAGCAGGGGGTTGCCTTCGGATGCTTCCCAGAGCAGTTCGGCAACGTTTGGAAGCACCTGCGGGCCCAGTTTGTGCTCCAGCATTTCGGTCGTCTGCGGCTGCGTCAGGGGACGCAGATCGTGCCGCTCGGCGATGCCTTCAAACCACAATTGCAGCAGCGGCTCCGGCAGACCGGGCCGTGCGGCTGCCCCGACGAGCAACTTGGCCCAGCCTGCCGCGGCAAGGTCCACCAAAATCCCTGCCGTCGCCTCGTCGAGGTCGTGGGCGTCGTCCACGATCAGCAGCAGGGGTTTCTGGGTTGCGCGCCGTTCCTCCTCGAGATGGGTCCACAACGTCCGCAGGACGGCCAGCTGCGAGGTGGCCTCCTGCACCGGGAGGCCAACGATGAACGGCCCCAGGACGCCGTACGGAACGTGGGTCAGCGAGGGGCTGCCGTGGATCCGGACCGGTGTTACCTCAGGCCCGAGCCCGGCGACCACCGCTTCCATGAGCGTGGATTTTCCGATCCCGCGGTCCCCCAGCAGGAAGACGGCGACGTTGGTGCTGCCGCGGATGGCGGCCACGGCAGCCGCCAGGTCTTCCGTCCGTCCGGTCAGGCCGGCGGACGCGGTGGCTCCTCCGGCGGACGCACGCAGCTTAGATGAGTCCAAGCAGATCACTCCGCGACGAGACTCCGAGTTTCGTGAACACCTGGTACAGGTGGCCCTCCACGGTCCTCACGGAGATACCGATATCGAGGGCAATATCCTTGTTGGACACGCCGTTGCCGGCGAGGGTCGCTATTTGCCGTTCCCGGTCCGTCAACAGCGGGCCCTTGTTCCGGGGCGTGATGGGCAGCGCCGGGACGGACTCCGAGAGCTTGTCGAGCATCGTGTGGGCGGTGCTGGCGGTCCCGCTCAGCCCCTCGGCCTGGGCAAAGTCAAAGGCCAGCGCGGCGCACCGGGCCTGGACTGCGTCCAGTTCCAGGCCCGCGGACAGCCTGGCCGCCTCCAGCATCACGGCGGCGTCCTTTGTCCGGCTGCCGACGCCGACGGTCCGGGACAGCTCCGCCAGCGGGCCCTGGCGTTTCCCGGCGATTTCCTCCATAAAAAGGAAGTCCTTCGTGGTGCCGTTGACGGTGGCGCCGAACATGAAGATTCCGGCGAGTGTGTAGCGGCCGGCCCTGAAGTGGGCCTCGGCCGAGTGCACCAGCCGCTCCCTCGCCTCCGGGTCCCCCAGCCACCGCGAGGCCATGTGCATGCAGAACTCGGCGGAGCTGCGGACGGTGAACCGGGCCGGGCCGTCCGCGGATCGCGCCCGGTCGAGGTAGATGGTCGCCTGCATGGAGTTGCCGGTCTGGGCGTAGGCAAAAGCGGTCGCGGCGTAGGCCTGCCGGAGCGAGTGCAGGCTCGATCTGACCTCCAGCTGCGCGATGGCGGCAAGCAGCGGATCCAGCGCCATGTAGCCGCGGCCGGCATACACGTAGGCGAGGCCGACGGCGAGGTCCGTGGCGGCGCTGCCCGAATGCAGGCCGTGGCCGGCCCGTCCGCTGGCATCCTTGAGCATGTCGATGGCTTGCCGCCAGTGCCCGGACAGCAGCAGCACGTTGAATGACCGCCAGGCGAAGTTCTCGCGGATCCGGGGAATATTGGACCATTCGCCCAGCTGCCCGCCGATGTCACGCATGAGCGCCCGGGCGTCGAGTTCCTTGCCCGTGAGGCAGAGGGCTTCCATCAGGATGATCGCGCAGCGGAGCTTGTGCACCGGGTCCGTGTCGGGCCCCTCGGCGGTGGCCGCGGCCGTCAGCCGGTCCATCATGGGCTCGAAGTCACCGATGAAGGACAGGAAGTTGAACTCGCAGAGGTCCAGGCACAGTCCCGCGCGGGAGAGTTCCATCGGGGGCGGGCCGGGTTCTTTCACACTGAGTTCGTGAAGCCGGAGCCGGGCCTGCCGGATCATTTCGGGGACCTTGCCGGCGCGGTCCTCCAGCCACGCCATGCAGTCGGCCCTGGCGGCGATAAGCTCGGCAAACACCGGCGGGCCGAGGGCGCCGATCTGCGCGTCCGAGATGTCGTCGAGGGCGGACATGGCCTGTTGCGGCAGCCCCAGCTGCAGGTAGGCCGCCGATTTCTGCAGCTGTCCCTCGGCCCATTCCGGATCGCCCGGGGCCAGGCTGCCGGCGCAGTCGAGGGCGAATTTCGGGTCGAAGAGTTTCACGGCGGCCTCGGCAGCCGCCAGTGCGTGGGCAGGGGCAAGCGGGGCATTGCAGTCGTGGGTCCAGGCCGCGTAGGCGAGCAGGTCTTCGACGGTCAGCTGGCCGAGCTCGTCCGGCTGGTGTCCGGGGACCTTGTCCCGCAGCTCCAGGCGGCGCTCCACGCTGAGCCAGTTGCGGACGATGTCACCGAGGTAGCGGTCTCCCAGCGACACGAAATGCCGGTCGGTGCGGTCGACGACGATCTGGCCCGCGTCCTCCATGTCCGCAATGACGTTTGCGCCGTACATCCTGGCCAGCCGGGACAGAGCCATGGCCCGGGCGCAGGAAAGAACTTCGATGACTTCCCGTGCCACGGGCGTTTCGCGGGCATAGCGGGCCCGGACGATGTCCTCCAGCCCGGTGCGCCCGTCCAGGACCACTTCGTCGAGCAGGGTCCAGACGGATCCGGAGAGCACCAGGTTACCGCGTTCGATCTGTTCCGAGACCACGGCCTGGAGCAGGGTCGGGCTTCCGCCGACGAGCTGGTGCATCTGGCTGGCGAGGGCGCTGGAGACCCGGTGGCCGAGCACGTTCTGCAGCACGTCGAGGGTTTCGAGTTCAGTTAAGTTTGCGAGCCGGACTTCGGCCAGCTGGCCGGAGGTGATGAGCCAGTAGAAGTCGGGCGGCAGGTCCGTGCTGCGCTGGGCCGTGGCAATCAGCCGGGCTGTCTGGGTCTGGAGCAGGTTGAGCAGGACCCCGGTGCTGAGTTCATCCAGGGCCCCGGCGTTATCCAGCAGGATCACGCACGGCCGCCCGGCGGCGTCGTCGCGGATCAGGGAGGTGATGCCGTGCAGGATGGCGGTCGGGGATCCGAGCGAGCTTTGCGGCAGCCGCGCGAGCGTGAATCCCAGGCAGCCGTATGGGGTCGCTGAACCTGGTCCCGGGCTCCGCAGCTGCAGGGTGTAGAACTCCGGTCCGAATCCGGCCAAGGCGGTACGCCCCACCAGCGACTTGCCGACGCCCCGGTCACCGGTGATTACGACACCGGTCCGGCCCTCGGCGAGCAACGCTTCGCGAACCCTTTCGGCGTCGGCGGCGCGCGCGAGACCTGACCACCCGTGCCTGTTGACCGGACCGGCAGTGTGTTCTTCGGCGGGTGCCAATGTAGTGGAAACATTTCCCCAGCCCAGCGAATCCCTCGACATCTAGTTTCCTTCGTACCGCCTTGCGGGCAACCCCAGATCGCCCGCTTAGAAGTAGCGTATCCCTATCCCCCGACAGGAGAGTAGAGCGATCATAGCGGGAATCGCGGAAGCTTGGAAGGAAGTACCGGCGCCAAGGGGCCTGACAAGGGGCCTACGGCGTCTTTGCCGGATGAAACTGTTGCTGGGCGGCGGGCAGGCCGTCGCGGACCAGCACCTCCACGGCGTCAGCGGCCGAGTCGAGCAGAAACGGCAGCTCTTTTTTCTCCGCGGCGGAAAAGTCCCTGAGGACGAAGTCCGCGGTGTCCATCCGGCCCGGCGGCCGTCCGACGCCCACGCGCACCCGCAGGTAGTCCTTGGTGGCGAGGGCCTTCGAGATGTCCCGGAGCCCGTTATGGCCGCCTTCGCCGCCGCCGAGTTTGAGCTTGACTGTATTAAAGGGGATGTCGATCTCGTCGTGCACGGCGATGACGTGGCCGGGTTCGATGTCGTAGAACCTTGCCAGCGCCGACACCGGGCCGCCGGAGACGTTCATGTAGCTCAGCGGTTTGGCCAGCACCATCCGGGGCCCGCCGATGCCAAGGCGTCCTTCAAGGACCTGAGCGCGGGACTTGGAGGATTTGAAGCCGCCGCCGAGGCGTGAGCCGAGTTCGTCCAGGACCATCTGGCCGACGTTGTGCCGGTTGTGGGCGTATTCGGACCCGGGGTTGCCAAGGCCTACGATCAGCCAGGTCTCAGTCATGGATCAGTCCTTCGGTGCGGCAGGCGGGTTCCGGGCGGCGGGCCGGGATGAGGTGTGGGGTGTCGCTGGAGACGACGGCGGCCGGGCCCCAACAGGGACCCGGCCACCGGAGAAGCCGCCGGAATTACTCGGCTGCGACGGAGGAACCCTCCGTGGTGTCGGCGGATGCCTCTTCGTCGGAGACCTCGGTGGCCTCGGAGATGTGCACGACGAGGGACTCGGCGTCGGCCAGCAGGATGGAACCCTTCGGCAGGACCAGGTCGGAAGCGTGGATGTGCTCGCCGGCGGTGCGGCCCTCGATGCTGACCTCGACGGAGGTCGGCAGGTGGGTTGCCTCGGCCTCGAGGGAGATGACGGTCATTTCCTGGTTGAACACGTTGCCCGGAGCCAGTTCGCCGGTGACGTGCACGGGAACGTCGACGGTGACCTTTTCGCCGGTGCGGACGGTCAGGAGGTCAAGGTGCTCGATGATCTGCTTGATCGGGTTGCGCTGGATGTCCTTGACCAGGGCGAGGTGCTGTTCGCCGTTGATGTCCAGGGTCAGCAGGGCGTTGGCAACGCGGACGGCCAGCGTGGTGGACTTCGCCGGCAGCGTGATGTGGATCGGCTCTGCGCCGTGGCCGTAGATCACGGCGGGGATCAGGCCTTCCATGCGTGCGCGGCGGGCAAAGCCCTTGCCGAATTCGGTGCGGACTTCTGCGGCAAGCTTCTGCTCAGACATGGATATCTCCTAGTGGACTAGCGGTGTGCAGCAAGGGCGGAGGTCTGTTTGCGACCTTCAACGCCGGGTGGCCGTGCGGCCGCCCTTCCGAAGGGAGATTCAGACCCAGTCGATAACGGAGACCAGCAGTCCGGTTTTTTCCGTGAACTGCTCTCCCTCGCCAAGGTTTCGTTACAAGGCTACCAGCGCCGGACCCGGTTTCGAAAACCGGGCCCGGTCCGGTGTGCTAGGCGTTGCCGTCAAACAGGCTGGTGACGGAGCCGTCGTCGAACACTTCGCGGATGGCGCGGGCGATCAGCGGTGCGATGGACAGCACGGTGAGCTGCGGGAAGCGCTTGTTGGCGCTGATGGGAAGGGTGTCCGTGACCACGACCTCGCGGGCGCCGGACTCGGCGAGGCGCTTGGCGGCCGGGTCGGAGAACACGGCATGGGTGGCCGCGATGATGACATCCTTGGCGCCGGCGTTCTTGAGCACCTGGACCGCGCCGGAGATGGTTCCGCCGGTGTCGATCATGTCATCGATCAGGACGCAGGTGCGGCCTTCGATCTGCCCGACGACGGTCTTGGACACGGCCTGGTTCGGGACGGTGAGGTCGCGGCTCTTGTGCACGAAGGCCAGCGGCGCGCCGCCGAGGCGTTCGGCCCACTGCTCGGCGACCCGGACGCGGCCGGTGTCCGGGGACACCACGGTGATGTTGTCCGCGGCCACACGGGTCCGGATGTAGTCCGCGAGCAGCGGGATGGCCATCAGGTGGTCCACCGGACCGTCGAAGAAGCCCTGGATCTGGGAGGTGTGCAGGTCCACGCTCATGATCCGGTCCGCGCCGGCGGTCTTGTACAGGTCCGCGACGAGGCGCGCCGAGATCGGTTCGCGGCCGCGGCCCTTCTTGTCCTGGCGGGCGTAGGGGTAGAACGGCGAGACCACGGTGATGCGCTTGGCGGAGGCCCGCTTCAGCGAATCGATCATGATCAGCTGTTCCATCAGCCAGTTGTTCAGCGGCGCCGGGTGGGCCTGGATGACGAAGGCGTCGGTGCCGCGGACGCTTTCGCCGGCCCGCACGTAGATCTCGCCGTTGGCGAAGTCATAGGCGTCCAGCGGCAGCAGCTCGGTGCCGAGCTCCTTGGCGATCTCCTTCGCCAGCTCGGGATGTGCGCGCCCGGCGGCAAGCACCAGCTTCTTCTCGCCGCGTGCCGTAATTTCGCTCATGTCTGCTAGCCCTCTTCTGTCGGTGCCGGTGTAGTGGAGGTTGGTGGGGTGGCGCCGGCGGCCTCGGCCAGGGACGCGGAAATCGAGTCCGGGCGGTTCGCGAGGACCCAGCCCTCGGCGTTCTGCTGCCGGGCCACGGACAGGACCAGGGCGCCGGCGGGAACGTCGCGGCGGATGATGGCGCCGGCGCCGCTGTAGGCGCCGTCGCCGAGCTGCACGGGGGCGACGAATACCGTGTTGGACCCGGTGCGGACGCCGGAGCCGATGACGGTCCGGTGCTTCTTCTCGCCGTCGTAGTTGGCTGTGATGTTGCCGCAGCCGATGTTGGTGTCCTCGCCGATCTCGGCGTCGCCGGCGTAGCCGAGGTGGGACAGTTTCGAGCCGCGGCCGATCGTGACGTTCTTGGTCTCGTAGAACGCGCCGATCTTGCCGGTCTCCCCCAGGACAGTGCCGGGGCGCAGGTAGGTGAACGGTCCGACGCTAGCCTTGGCGCCGATCGTGGAGCCGGATCCGTGGGTGCGGATCACCTTGGCGCCCTCACCCACCTGGACGTCGGTGAGGGTGGTGTCGGGGCCGACGACGGCGTCGCGCGCCACCGTGGTGGTGCCGTGCAGCTGGACGTTGGGCAGCAGCCGCACGTCCTCGTCGAGGGTGGCGGTGGCGTCGATCCAGGTGGTGGACGGGTCCACCACCGTGACGCCGGCGCGCATCCAGGCCTCGACGGTGCGCCGGTTGAGTTCGGCGCCGAGGGCCGCGAGCTGCACACGGTCGTTGGCGCCTTCGACCTGCCAGCGGTCTTCGGTGACAACCGCGGCCACCCGGCCGCCGGCCCCGCGGGCGAGGGCCAGGACGTCGGTGAGGTACTTCTCGCCCTGGGCGTTGTCGGTGGTGACGTGCGCGAGCGAGCCGCGCAGCACGGCGGCGTCAAAGGCGTAGATGCCGGAGTTGACCTCGCGGATGGCGCGCTCGGCGTCGGTGGAGTCCTTGTGTTCGCGGATGCCGGTGACCGTTCCGTCGGCGGCACGGAGGATGCGCCCGTAGCCGGTGGCGTCGTCCAGCACGGCGGTGAGGACCGTGACGGCGTTGCCGCCGGCTTCGTGGCTGGCGACGAGTTCGGCGAGCAGGGCGCCGGTGAGCAGGGGGACGTCGCCGTAGGTGACGACGACGGTTCCGCTGAGCGGGGCGCGGGAATCGAGGGCCTCGAGGGCGGCTTCGACGGCGCGGCCGGTGCCGGGGACGTCGTCCTGGTCGACGATCAGGGCGTGCGGGTCCAGCGCGGTGATGTGATCGGCCACACGGTCACGTTCGTGGCGGACAACGAGGGCGAGCTCCTGCGGGTGGATGGCACGGGCGGCGGCGAGGGCGTGCCCCACGAGGGAGCGGCCACCGATCTCGTGGAGAATCTTGGGGGTACGGGACTTCATCCGGGTACCGGCACCTGCAGCTAGGACGATTACGGCGGCTGGGCCGGTATTTTCGGGGCTCACGTACGGGCTCTCCTTGCTCAGTGGCTTAGCTCACACCGCTGTTCGGTGGATCTGAGTGGCCTCGCGGCTGAGGGCGCATGGTGCGCCTCGGTTGCCGGATCCGCGCGGCCTGTCCGGACCGGAATCCGGTCGCGGCATCAGCTATATCCTACTTGACCCGCACCGGGCCGGGCCCGGCGCGGGCTGTTGTCCGTTCCGTCGACGCACGGAGTTCCGCCCATAGGATTCGAACCTATACTCCACGGCTCCAAAGGCCGGGGTGCTGCCATTACACCAGGGCGGACCATGCCCAGGCGCTCAGGGCCGTGGCACAAGAGACAATTCTGCCACGAAGCGCGAGCCTGGTGCGACTCGCCGCTCCCGCCGCGGCGCTACTCCCCCAGGACGTCCAGGGCTTCGAGCCATTCGAGTTCGAGGGCTTCGCGTTCGACGGCCAGGTCCTTGAGCTTCTTGTTCAGGCCTGCGAGCTGGCCCACGGCGCCCGGGTCGGCCGCCGCTGCGGTCATTTGGGCGTGGATCTTGTCCTCCTGCTGCTTGAGTTTGCCCAGCTGGCGGTCGATCCGGTTCTTGGCCTTACGGGCATCGCGCTTCTCGGCTTCCGACGGGCCGCCCACCGCGGGCGCGGCGTCGGCACTGGCCGAGGTGACGGGGTTGCCGCCGCCGGTGATGGTGGAGCCGGCGAGGGCCCCTTCGCGCAGTTCGAGGTACTGGTCCACGCCGCGCGGCAGGGCGCGGATCTTGCCGTCGCCCAGGAGCGCCATCTGATGGTCGGTGACCCGCTCGAGCAGGTAGCGGTCGTGGCTGACGACGACGAGCGTGCCGGGCCAGCCGTCGAGGACGTCCTCGACGGCGGCGAGGGTATCGGTGTCGAGGTCGTTGGTCGGTTCGTCAAGCATCAGCACGTTCGGCTCCCCCACCAGCAGGCGCAGGAGCTGCAGGCGCCGGCGTTCGCCACCGGAGAGGTCCTTGACCGGGGTCCACTGCTTCTCGTTGGTGAAGCCCAGCTGCTCCACGAGCTGTCCGGCGGTGAATTCCTTGCCGCCGACGTTGAAGGAGCGCTTTTCGCGTTCGATCACTTCGATCACGCGCAGGTCCGAGACGTCGTCGAGCTCCTTGACCTCCTGGCTGAGGACCGCGGTGACCACCGTCTTGCCGCGCTTGACCTTTCCGGAGGTGGGCTGGATTTCACCGTTGAGGAGCTTCAGCAGGGTGGTCTTGCCGGCGCCGTTGACGCCCACGAGGCCCAGCCGCTCTCCGGGGGCGAGCCGCAGCGTGATGTTGTCGAAGAGCTTCTGCCCGGGGTCGCCGCCGAGGAAGTCCAGGGACACGTTTTCCAGGTCCAGGACGTCCTTGCCGAGCCGGGCGGTGGCCATCTTGCTCAGGGCGGTCGAGTCGCGCGGCTCGGGGACATCCGCGATCAGGGCGTTGGCTGCCTCGATCCGGAACTTGGGCTTGGCGGTGCGGGCCGGGGCGCCGCGGCGGAGCCAGGCGAGCTCCTTCTTCACGAGCATCTGGCGCTTGCTTTCCACCACGGACGCGGAACGGTCCCGTTCGGCGCGGGCCAGCACATAGGCGGCGTAGCCGCCGTCGAACGGGTCCATGATGCCGTCGTGGATTTCCCAGGTCTTGGTGCAGACTTCGTCCAGGAACCAGCGGTCGTGGGTGACCACCAGGAAGGCGCCCTGGTTGGCCCGCCATCGGGTCTTCAGGTGCCTGGACAGCCAGGCGACACCTTCGACGTCGAGGTGGTTGGTCGGTTCGTCGAGCATGATGACTTCGTGGTCCTCGATCAGCAGCTTGGCCAACGCCACCCGCCGCTTCTGCCCGCCGGAGAGGGCGTGGACGTTGGCATGCCAGTCGACGTCGGACACCAGGCCGCCCATGACTTCGCGGATCTGGGGGTTGCGGGCCCATTCATAGTCGGCCTGGTCG
>JBKKDK010000104.1:0-5875 GCA_046708245.1 Arthrobacter sp. | reverse complement strand
ACGCATGGGAGTACTCCTTGAAATCGGTCGAGGGATGTTCCCGCTCCGCGGCCGTGGTGCTGGCCTGAACTCTTCGACGGGTCCGGGATGGTCTGTCAGGAGTACTTCGGCGGCACCCCCCGACCCGGATGGGTCCCACACCAGCCGTGACCAATGCGTTACACACAGCGGGCCTGGCGCGCCGGCCGTAAGAGTTCCCCGTGGCGGCGGCCCCGCAATGCCGGTCCTTACGCCGCCCGGGTCCCGAACCGCGGGAGGGTGACATCGAACCGGCATCCGCCGGGGACATTACGGACGGAGACCCCGCCGGCGTGGGCTTCAACGATGCCGGCCACGATGGCGAGCCCAAGGCCCGCGCCAGCAGAGCTTCCCGGGGCGGGCGAGGGCGTCCGGGACGGTGTGCCGCGCCAGCCGGGGTCAAAGATCTTGCCGAGGTCTTCTTCCGGGATTCCGCCGCCGGCGTCCACGACGCTCAGGGCCACGTGGTCGTCCCCGGTCTCGCGGGCCGAGATGAGGATCTCGCTGTCCGCCGGGGAGTGCTGAATGGCGTTCATCAGGAGGTTTTTGATGACGCGGGAGAGCTCCCGTGCGTCGCCGAGAAGGGTCAGGTTTCCGGTGCGCGATTCCTTGAGAGTGATCGATCGTGAAGCTGCTACCGGGTGCAGGTCTGCCACAGCGTCGCTGACCAGATCGAACAGCGATACTGGCCCCAGATGCAGGGACAGCGTTCCGGATTGGATCTTGGACAGCTCAAACAGGTCATCGACCAGGGTGCCCAGGGTTTCTGTCTGGACGCGGATTTGCCGGTGGTAGCGGGCGGGGTCTTCGGCTACGCCGTCCTCCAAAGACTCGGCCATGGCCCGCAGCGCGGCCAACGGAGTGCGTAGATCGTGCGAGATCCATGCAACCAGTCGGCGCCGTGATTCGTCCAGCGTGGTCACCTCATCCCGGGACCGGGCCAGACGCTGCGAAGTATCGGCCAGTTCGCGGGCCATGGCGGCGAACTCCAGCCCGTCGTGGTCCTCGGGGGCAACGATCTGACCGTCCCCGACGGCCCGGGCCGTGGAACGCAGCCGGTCACTCGTGCGCGTGATGCCAGCGCCGATCACCGCGGCCCCGGAGAGGCTGACAATTGCCGTGACCCCGATCACCCAGAACAGCACGAGGAGATCGTGATCCGAGATGTACATTTGGGCAGCGACCGCGATGGTTGCGGCCGCAATGGAAGCAACGGTGGCCGCGACGACAATGAGTAGCCTCCAAAGCATGGATTGGTGCCGCGCAGAATGCAGGGCGACTCCCGCGAGAACGGCCACGACGGCGGCTGCGGCCACCGCGGTGAGGAGGATGGTGACGAAATCCGACAGCGCAATCATGACTCACCGTCTCTTTCGACGCTCAGCCGGTATCCGATGCCCCACTCGGTGGTCAGGATCAGCGGTTTCGTCGCGTCGATTTCGATTTTCTCGCGGACCCGGCGGACATGGACCGTGACGGTGGACAGGTCCCCGAAATCCCAACGCCAGACCTCTTTCAGCAGCTGGATCCTGCTGAAGACCTGATCAGGATGTTTCAGCAGGAAGGCGAGTAAGTCGAATTCGCGTACCGCGAGAACCAGCAACCGGCCGTCCTGGAAGATCCTGCGGTTGGACGCATCCACTCGGAAGCCGCCCAGGACGAACGGGGCTTCGGGGGTGATGTCAGTGACGCTGCGCCGAAGGATCGACTGTACGCGAAGGACGAGTTCCCGCGGCGAAAAAGGCTTGGTCAGGTAGTCGTCGGCGCCCGCTTCAAGTCCTTCGATGCGTTCCTCGGTGGAGCCCAGGGCCGTGAGCATGAGGATTGGTGTCGAAGCCGCGGACCGGATTCTCCTGCAAACTTCGGCGCCGTTGATACCGGGAAGCATCCGGTCCAGCACGATCAAGTCCGGCCGCGTGCGCTCCGCAGCAGTCAAGGCGCTGATTCCATCGATGGCCTGGTCAACGATCAGTCCGGCCGAGCGAAGGTAGTCGCAGGTGACCTCCCTGACCGTAGGGTCATCCTCGACCACAAGGACCCGCCGGTCGCGCAAATCTCCGCCAACCGGCCCCGGAGTACCGCGAGATTGGGGCATGTACCCACCTTAGGTCGCCCCCGAACAAGCCGCGAGAGCCCAGAGGGACATGGGAGGGGCTTGTCGGTGTTTCGTAATGATTTACCGCACGGCTAGTCCGTCTACACCGACGGGCCCGGAGTGACGTGTGACGAGAAGACCGTCGAAGGCCAGGCCGACCCCGAACGCCCGGCCCCTCCATGACCACGGCCAAGGCCGCCGAGGCTGCAGCGTGGTGCCCGGCGATGAGGGTCAGTCCATCGAAGATGTGAACCTCCGAAGCACTTAGGAAAACCCGTACCCTTCGACTGATGAATCTGGCCGGGAGGGAGTGTTCCACCATCCAGGGTCATCATGGATGGTGACCGTAGGCGAGCGAGTCCTCACCCAAGGTCCGGATCCGGGTCGTGAATCCGGCGGGGCATTACGTCGTTCTCTGCGGCCCTGATCCCGTCGTTGAGCTCATCGAGCGACTTCACAAGCGGCATTGAGACCGCCTGCCTGATGCGGGACCACCGGTGAGAGCCGGAGGTAGCTGGCGGGGGTTCTCTTTGTCTGGTCGGGGGTGAATGATGGAAAAGCCAGAGGAGCCCGGACTGAACGGCGATCGACAACTGTTTGCGAAGGGCCGGTTCTTTACTGGACCCGGACTGTTATGGAGGAGAAACTTGTGTTTGAACATTTCAAGACCCCGGAAGAAATCTTCAGCTTCAAACTTGGATCGGCGCTAACCATGGAGCGCGACACCTTGACCATGCTCGGTGAGCTTGAAATGGCCGCGCAGCGCCCGGAACTGAAGGCGTTGCTGAAGGAGCATGCCGAGGAGACGCGTCAGCAGATCACCAATATTGAACGTTCCTTTGAGTTGCTGGGAGAAAAGGTCAGCGATTCACCCTCTGCCGTCACCAAAGCGATGGCCAAAGAGGGCAATTCGCTGCTCGGCAAGACAGACAAGTCCCTGGTCGATGATGTGATACTGGCTGGTGCTCTGGAGACCGAGCACCACGAGATCGCGGTCTATCAGACCCTGGTCGTCAACGCTGAAGCACGCGGTGCCGCCGAGGTCGCGGCACTGCTCCGCCAGAACCTCGCCCAGGAGGAAGGCGCCAGGGACAAGGTTGGACAGATGGGCCAGCGCATCGCCACCGAAGGCATCGCCTACCCCTGAGCTCTCCGGCAGCTGAAGTCTCACCATGTACGAGCTCCATGCCACCAGAATGAGGTGACCTTCCGGCCCAACCGGAAGGTCGCGTCATCTTTACTTTGATGGGTCGTGAATCAGGCGCGGTTCCCTTCCTCGACGTCCGCATGCCCTCATCGTCGCAGTCGAGGGTCCTCTGCTTCGGTGATGCAGTCTGGCTGGTCCTGCTCTCAGCACAACGGCGAGCCGTTGAAGTCCGGTGACCGGGCCGTTCCTACCTCGGAGTGTGCCAAATCCAGCCGGGTTGCACACCGGTAGTCGGCGCGAGATACGGCGTCCGCCGTAACAATTCAGAAAAAGGAACACGCCGGATACGACGGTCAAAACCGTGCGGCCCAGAGGAAGAAGCCTGGTCCGATGACAGGCCGGCGATCAGCATCATGATTGCGGCGGTGAGGATTACCAATACGAGCTTTTCATATTCATACCGCCTTTGTGCGCCTCCAGATCCTTCCGGAATAGAGTCGTTAAGAAGCGTCGGGTTGTTGCCGGTAGTGCGGACAGCCCCGGCATCTTGACCTATCTGGTTCCCGTCCTAGGCTGTTGGCTTCCGAACACCGATCCTTTCGTTCAGCCGACGCTGGAGATGGACATGGTGAACCCTGCTCTCGGTCAGGCACCCGGGTGAGGTTCTTAGGGTTGTCTTTTTCCGCGGTCAAGGCTAGCCGTGCGCTGTATGTTTATCCGGGATGCGGTCGCCACGCTGCGCCTGCTCGGATGTGTCAGTTACGATCACAACATTATTGGGGGAATTCCATGGTCAGGATCGAAAATGATCGGTAGGCCAACGCGCCGCCTAGTCCTTTTGTCCGCTACATCATTGGTGCTGTCCGGATGCCGTGCCGGGACCGGTGCCGGCCAGTCACTTCCCTCATCGGCAGCTGAGCTGACGGCACCTGCAGTTCCTCAATCTTCAGCTCCTGCGCCCGTTCCTGACGTTTCCCCTGCACCGGCCACTCCCCTGCCTGCCCCAAACCCGCAAGCGCCGCTCAATCCGGTACCATCCCAGGACCAAATTATGGCCGAATTCTCCGGACGCCTTCCTTCCTATTGGGGCCTTGAAGCGCCGAAGGTCCCCAGAACCCTCCCGGTCCCGGCGGCAGGAATTGCATTGACTCTGGATTTTTGCGGCGGCCCCGGAGGCAACGGCACGGACCACGCGGTCCTGGACATACTGCAGCGCCTCCAAATCCCAGCAACGCTCTTCCTGAACGCGCGATGGATCCACACCAACCTGGCCCAGGCACGGGACCTTGCCGCGAATCCGCTCTTTGAACTGGCCAACCACGGAACCCGCCACGCACCGCTGAGCGTGTCCGGCAAGACCGCGTACGGGATCCCCGGCACGCGCAACAGCGCAGACGTATATGAGGAAATCATGTCCAACGACGCCCTGCTCACGGCAATCTCCGGGCGACGCCCCCGGTTCTTCCGTCCCGGCACCGCGTTCCTGGACGACGTCGCGGCCGAGATTTCTCTCGCCCTGGGCCTTATCCCCGCCGGGTTCAGCATCAACGCCGACGGCGGGGCGACCTACCCGGCAGCACTAGTCGCTTCGGAAACGGCCAAAGCCCGTCCCGGCGACATCATTCTCGCGCACGGAAACCACCCCGGATCCGGCACGGCAGCAGGAGTTTCGGCCACAATCCCTACCCTGCTGGGAAACGGATACTCCTTCACCACCCTGGGTGCCGCCTTTCCCTAACATCCACGGCCGATACGGTGACCCTAGGCAATCGTTGTCCCGGCCGTCGTCATCCCACAGGGGACCAACGAAGCCCCCATGCCTGGCTCCGGGCAGCCGGTACGTTCAGGAACCTCCGATGATGCCGATGCGCGTCTGAATACCAGGGCTCACTGTTTCTTCCAATCTGTTGTCATGCCGTCCGGCACGAACCTGGCCCGGTGGCGCAGCCAGGCGGCGACGGCCACGGCCAGTGCTGCGGCGAGCAGCGCGGCCTGGTTGATCATCGCGTCATACGGTGGCGTGGAGTGGACCATGTAGATGACATCAAGGGCGAGGATCACGCCGATGTACTCCCACCTCCGGCTCAGGACGATGAAGGGCAACAGCATCAGCGCGTACCAGGGGTAGTTGGGGCTCACGATCAGCAGCGTCAGTCCGATCATAAGCGTCTGCCGCTCCCAGATGTTCCGGGAATTCGTTGTGCGGAGAACAACCAGGGCCACCACAGCCAGTGCCGCGGCACTGAGCAGGAGTGGCCATGGGCCGGCCGAGACGATGCGGGCCAGGCCGAACCTGATGTCGCCGGCCTGGCTGTAGCCCTCTTCCTTGAGGTACTCGGGCAAGAAGCCCAGGACCCCGGAGCCGGCTGCCAGCAGAAAGGGCACATACAGGAGAAGGAAGGTGCCGGCCGCGGAGGCAATGAAACGTGCCGGGTGCCTGGTCAGCAGGGCGGGAGCGGCGATGAGGGGGATCAGTTTGGTGGCCACGGCGGCTCCGAAGGCGGCTCCGGACCGGAAGGGTTTGCCGGTAGCCAGCAGCATCCCCGCGACGAGGAGCAGCGCGCCCCCGAGCACGTCGATGTGGGCGTTGTTCACCGCTTCGAGCTGCACGAACG
>JBKKDK010000103.1:0-6265 GCA_046708245.1 Arthrobacter sp. | reverse complement strand
GCTCCGAACAACGCCATCTAGGCGGAGTCCGGTACTTCAAGGAACGGCAATGGCCGGCGGTCTCCACCGCCGGCCATTGCCGTTTCCATGCCAGCGCTCAGACGGCGCCGGTGGAGCCGGTAGTCCCGCCGAGCAGCGGGGCCATAGCGCGCCAGCGGGCGATCTCGCAGCCGTCGGTGCGGCTGAACTGGATGTGCACCTTGCGGCCCAGGAACCACCCGGTCACCACGGCCACCTGCGGGCCGCCGTACTGCTGCGTGCAGAGCTTCGGAGGTCCGGGCTTGGGGAAGAAGATGTCCTCGCCGAACCGCTCCACGGCCTCGAGGGCGGCGGCCGGGTCCGGCAGGGTGGACCCGGACCGGACGGTTCCGCCGCTGGCCGCCAGCCGGAAGCTGTACTCCGGCGCTCCCGGGGACTCCGTCAGGCTGATGGTGAGGTCGACGTCGTGCGGCTCGGGCGCATCCTGGGGGTCGGTCATTGGGGTCCTTCCGGTCCGGTGGCGGTAAGCAGCTGCAGCGGGTGTGCGAGCGCCTGCAGGAGCCGCTGGCGCAGGTCCTGCGACTCCGCGGCGAAGGACCTCTGGTGGTCCACGTACTCGGCCTTGCCTTCGGGGGTCTCGATCCTGATGGGCGGATAACCCCACTCGGCAAGGTCGTAGGGTGAGGCCTGCATGTCCATCGCCCGGATCCGCCAGGACAGCTCGAAGCAGTCCATCACCAGTTCGCCCGGAAGCAGGGGCGCCAGTTTGTACGCCCACTTGTAGAGGTCCATGTTGGCGTGCAGGCAGCCGGGCTGTTCCATGGTCCGCTGGTTCTGGCGGCTCGGCTCGAGGCTGTTCAGCGGCACGGCGTCCGGGGTGTAGAAGCGGAAGGCGTCGAAGTGGCTGCAACGGATCCGGTTGTTCTCCACCACCTGGTCGGTGCGCCCGGGGCCCAGCCGCAGCCGGAGGTACTCGTGCCGGAGCTCGAACTTGTCCTGCCGGTAGACCATGGCCCATTCGTGCAGCCCGAAGCAGCCGTACTGTGCCGGCCTCGCGGCGGTCCCGGCCAGGATGATGCCTGCGAACTCCAGTGCGTCCCGGCGGTCCCGGAGGAAGGATCCGACGTCGGCCGTGACGGCGCTGCTGCCCGGCGGCAGCCCCGCTGCGGCGAGTTCGCCGTCGTCGGCGGCGCGGTAGTACTTCCAGCCGGTCCGGGCGGCCGCCTCGGGGCCGGAGAGCACAACGCCGGCCCCGGGGTGCCAGCGCAGCAGCTGGCCGGGTTTCTGCGTGTAGTAGGTGAAGAGGAAGTCCTCCACCGGATGCTTCCGGCCGGCCGAGCGCCGGGCCAGGTAGGGGTCGGAGTACCGCCGCACGCGCCGCTGGTAGGCGGCCTGGCGCGGCAGCCAGTCTTCCTGCCGGAGGTGCAGCAGCTTAGCCAGCCCCAGCGGTCGAGCCCAGAACGGCTTTGGCGGCGTTCCAGGCGGCAATCTCGCACCCGTCGATGAGGCTGAAGTTCGCTTCAACCGGCCGGCCGTCCACGACGCCGGTGACGGTGGCCTTTTGCGGGCCGCCGTACTGCTGGGTGCAGGCCGTGTTTTGGGCTTTCGGTGCCGGGCTCAGGATGGCGGCGTTTTCCTTCAGCGCCGTGCAGGCGGTGGCAGCGCTGGGATGCTGGCTTTCGGCCGCGGGCACGCCGGCCTGGCACACCAGCGTGAAGTTGGCAGGCGCCGCGGTGTCGGAGGGTTTGACGGCGATGGCGAGTTCGGCGTTGCCCGGGCCGGGGCCGGGCGTCAAGGGTGCGGCGGACGGCGAGGGGGCCGGCGACGTCGTCTCGGTATCCGGTGCGGGGGTGCCCGGCGTAGCGGTGGGGCTCGGACCTGCGGTGGTCGGTGCGGTGGCTGAGGGGGAGGCCCCGGTCCCGCCGCCGGGACTGCAGGCAGCCAGCCCTGCCACGGCCAACAGGACGAGCGCCGCGCGGCTCATGTGCTTGAACATCAGCAGTCCTCCTCTGTTACGGACAGTCTACCGCTGGGGCGGTACTCCGGCGGAGGCCCGGGTGGCGGCAATCAGCTCCAGCATGGACGCGTGGAGCTGGCCGACCTGCTCCCGGGTCAGGCCCAGCCGGGCCATCATGGTGCCGGGTACGGCGGTGGCCTGCTGCCGGAGGGCGGCGCCGCGCGGGGTGAGCCGGACCGCGAGGGTGCGTTCGTTGCCGGGGATCCGCTGCCGGGTGACCAGGCCCGCGTCCTCGAGGCGGCGCAGCAGCGGCGAAATGGTGGCCGGCTCCTGGGCGAGGGCGTCGCTGATGTCCCGCACGGAGCGGGGACTGGACTCCCAGAGGCACAGCATCACGAGGTACTGCGGGTGCGTGAGTCCTAGCTTGTCCAGCACCGGTTTGTAGGCGCCCACCACGCTGCGCGAGGCGACGGTCAGGGCGAAACAGAGCTGCTGTTCGAGCAGGAGATCATCCGCTGCCGGGTCCTCGGCGCCCGCGCTCGTGCGGGTGTCCTCGCTCAGGTCGGCCATGGGGCGCCTCCGTCAAATAGTTAGCGGCAAATAGTTAGCGTGCTAATGATTAGCGTACACTGAGGGGACTGTTTCGTTCTGAGGAGTGGATAAGAATGACCAAGGAAAACCCGGCCCAGCGGTTCATGCGAGCGACCGGCAAGCTCCGGGCAATATTTGGTCCCGCCAACCGGAGTTCCCTCGGGCATGAAATGACTGAACAGAACAGACAGCTGCTGACCCAGCGCGAGGCCGAAACCCAGCAGTGGGAGACCGTCCGCCGGCCCGACGGGAGCACTTACGTTGTGCCGCGCAACCCTGACGACAAGTCGCTGCGCTAAGCCGCCCGCCCGGCGGCGTTCGCCCCGCCTTTCCGGGTTCCTGCACCGTCGCCGCCCATGCCATTCCCCGCCGTCGGGCGTAAAATAAGGGCACTGGCACCGGCTGTGAGCCACCGCCGTTCCGTAATGACCCGGACGCCGGAGAGGGGGTGGGAATTGTGGCAATTGCATTGGGAGTGTTAAGGCAGCACCTGCACCCGTCGTCGTGGGCTCGCTTCCTTTTCGGACCCGCCTCGCGAGGTGACTACAGCGCACCGGTTGTGCACAGGCACGACGACTTCGAACACGCCTCCGAATCGGAGCTGGCCGAATTTGAAGTGGAGACGGACGAGCACGGGCACCACTATGCGGTGCGTCGGGAGGACCTCCCGAAGGAACAAATCTAAGCCGGGCCCCGGCGATGGGACGGCAAAGGGAGCGGCAGGTGCCGCTCCCTTTGCAATCTGACGGACCCGGCGTCCGCCGTCCGCCGCTTAGCGGCCGGTGCCGCCGTAGACCGTCGCCTCGTCCTCGCTGTCCAGATCGAACGCCTTGTGGATGGCGCGCACGGCGTCATCCAGCAGGTCCGCGTGGGTCACCACAGAGATGCGGATCTCGGAGGTGGAGATCATGTTGATGTTGATCCCGGCGGCTGAGAGCGCGGCGAAGAACCGGGCCGAGACACCGGGGTGGGAGCGCATGCCGGCGCCGATCAGCGAGAGCTTGCCGATCTTCTCGTTGTATTCGATGCTTTCGAAGCCGATCTCGGCCTGCGCGTTGCGGAGGGCGGCCAGGGCGTCGGCTCCCTCGATGATCGGCAGCGTGAAGGAGATGTCCGTCCGGCCGGTGCCGTGCGTGGAGACGTTCTGCACGATCATGTCGATGTTCGAGTGCGCATCGGCGATGACCTGGAAGATCGCCGCAGCCTTGCCGGGGATATCCGGAACCCCGACGACCGTAACCTTGGCTTCGGACCGGTCGTGGGCAACACCGGAGATGATTGGCTGCTCCAAGGCAACTCCCTTTTGGGTCGTGATCTTGTCGTCGGCGCTGGGCAGGACCCAGGTGCCTTCGTTCTGGCTGAATGAGGAACGGACGTGCAGCGGAACGCCGAAGCGCCGGGCGTATTCGACGCAGCGCAGGTGCAGGATTTTGGCCCCGGAGGCGGCCAGTTCCAGCATTTCCTCGCTGGAGATCCGGTCGATCTTCCGGGCGGACGCCACCACGCGCGGGTCGGCCGTGTAGATGCCGTCGACGTCGGTGAAGATCTCGCAGACGTCGGCGTCGAGCGCGGCGGCGAGGGCCACCGCCGTCGTGTCCGAACCGCCGCGGCCCAGCGTGGTGATTTCGTTGGTGGTCCGGCTCATCCCCTGGAACCCGGCGACGATTGCGATGTGCCCCTTGTCCAGGGCGGTGCGGATGCGGTGCGGGTCGACGTCGATGATCCGCGCCTTGCCGTGGATGCCGTCGGTGATCATGCCGGCTTGCGAGCCGGTGAAGGACTGCGCGGAGGCGCCGAATTTGTTGATCGCCATCGCCAGCAGCGCCATCGAGATGCGTTCCCCGGCGGAGAGGAGCATGTCCATTTCCCGGGCGGGCGCGGAATCGGTGACCTGGGCGGCGAGGTCGAGGAGTTCGTCGGTGGTGTCGCCCATGGCGGAGACCACCACGACCACTTCGTCGCCGGCGTTGTGGGCGTCCACGACCCGCCGGGCCACGCGCTTGATGCCGTCCGCGTCCGCCACCGAGGAACCGCCGAACTTCTTCACCACAAGGTGCTTGGTGACGGCGGCCGAGACGGGCAGCTCCTGCGGCTGCGGTCCGGGCTGGACTTCGGTAGTGGGCAAACTCATGCGCGCACCCTCACTGGATCATCGGGGTTCTGGGCCAAGCAACCAAATGGCGCGACCACGTAACTTCTAGGCCAAGTTTATCGCCGCCACCCCTCCGGCGCGGAATTGTGACCGCATTCCAGACACCCCCGGGCGGGACATGCGCTCCGTTTGGTGCCAGGACTGGACATGTCCTCCCGCCTCCCGGGACATGCGCTCCGCGTAGCGCCAGGACTGGACATGTCCTCCTGCCCTCCGGGACATGCGCTCCGGGCTGCTCCAAGAATGGGCATGTTGGCACTATGTCCACTCCTGGGCGCCGGGGCTGGGCATGTCCCCGACGGGAGGGCACGACAGCGCCGTCCGACGGCGGCCGCCCGGGTTGGCAACCTGCGCGAACCACTGCGCGAACCTGCGCGACTCTGGGACGGACTAGGGCCGGTCCAGCCTGTACCGCCAGGACGGCAGCGCTTTGCCGGCGGTGTCCTGTGCCGCGGTGAAATATCGGTCCCGCTCGAAGCCGAGGCCCTCCAGCAGCCGGCGCGACGGAATGTTGGGTTCATATACGCCGGCGACGACGGTCTGGATGCCCCGCTCGGCAAACAGCCATTGGACTAGGCCGCCCGCAGCCTCCCGGCCCAGGCCCCGCCCCTGCTCGTCGGGGTGCAGGATGTAGCCGAGCCCGGCCCAACCGGCGGGTAGCGTGCCCGGCGCCGGCGGCAGGACCGTAGTCCATGTCCGGCCTTCGCCGACCACCCCGCCCGTGGACCTGAGCTCGATGGCCCAGCCGATATTGAACCACTCCGCGGAGGACGCCGCGGCGGCGGCGGTGAGCTGGAGGATCCGGTCGCGGTTTTCTCCGGGACCGAGCGGTTCATGCGCGATGTACCGGGTAGCTTCGGGATCCCTGCGGAACGGGAGCACGGCCGCGGCGTCGTCGATTGTCAGCGGACGCAGCAGCAGGCGTGCTGTGCTGATCGGCCCGGGCGTCACGGTGGGCTGCCCGGTCAGCTCAGTGCGTTGCGGCGGCCCTCAAAGGCGCGGCCCAGGGTGACCTCATCGGCGTATTCGAGGTCCCCGCCAACCGGCAGGCCCGATGCCAGCCGGGTGACGGCGATACCGATCGACTTGAGCATCCGGGCCAGGTACGTGGCCGTGGCCTCGCCCTCCAGGTTGGGGTCGGTGGCGATGATGATTTCCTGGATGGCGCCGTCGTTGAGCCGGGTGAGGAGCTCCCGGATCCGGAGCTGCTCGGGTCCGATGCCGGCAATCGGGTTAATTGCGCCGCCGAGCACGTGATACCTGCCCCGGAACGACCGGGTGCGCTCCACCGCCAGGACGTCCTTGGATTCCTCGACGACGCAGATGATCGAGGGGTCCCGGCGCGGGTCGCGGCAGATGTTGCAGAGTTCCTGTTCGGTGACGTTGCCGCAGACCGTGCAGAACTTGACCTTTTCCTTGACGGTCGTGATGGCGTCAACGAGCCGTTTCATGTCCTGCGGGTCGGCCTCGAGGATGTGGAAGGCCAGCCGCTGGGCGGACTTGGGTCCGACCCCGGGAAGGCGTCCGAGCTCGTCGATCAGCTCTTGAACTGCACCTTCGTACACAATGTCCTCGTTCGTTAGGGG
>JBKKDK010000102.1:0-2534 GCA_046708245.1 Arthrobacter sp. | reverse complement strand
GACCACACCTTCGGCACGGTCGAAGACGGCGTTCGCCGGCACGCCCGAGCGGTCCGGCCGGACGCCAGTCATCATCATGACGTGGTTGGGGATGGTTTCCATGACGGGAAGGGACCGGGCCGCCGGGAAGTTGGTGCCGGCGGCCCGCAGGGCCGCCAGCCGGGGCGTGAGGGCGGGGGTAATTTCGTCCGGGCGGCAGCCGTCCACGACGAGCACGTAGCTCCGCGTCCGCGCGGCCGCCGGCGCTGCCCACGCCGTCCCCTGCGCGGCGGACAGCACGACGGCGGCACCTCCCGCTGCGGCGAGTTGCAGGAACTGCCGGCGTCCCGGCGTCGGACCGCTGGCAGACGGGACCCGCGATGACCGGCTCATGCGAGTCCTCCCTGGACCGGCGTGACCTTGCCGGAGTTGGCCTGGACGTTGAACGAGGTGGACAGGGCGGACGGGGACGACGCCGAGGTCCGCTCCGCCAGCACATACCAGTCCATCCGGACTCCCGCCGGCGTCACATCCAGCACGGAGTAGCCGTGTGAATCGAAATCCAGATATTTCACGTGCGGGTTGGCGGCCTTGAACGCGTTCTCGACGCCGACTGACGTGGTGCGCGGCGGGGTGTTGAGGATGTCGTCGAGGTTATCGCTCGTGACCGAGGTGCAGACGAGCTCCACGGCCACGGAATCGCCGGTCGCCGGGTAGCTTGCCGGGTCCGCGGGAACATCACAGGCCCAGCCGGAGTGGATGTCGCCGGTGAGGAAGACGGTGTCTTTGACCGCGTTGTCCCGCAGATGCCGGATGACGCGGTTGCGGTCGGCTTCGTAGCCGTCCCACTGGTCGACGTTGTACGGCACACCATCGATCGTGGTGCCGCCCATGAGCTTCTTCACTCCGGCCGCTTCCGCTGTGCTCAGCGTGGAGGGGAAGCGGACGGGGGCGATCATCACGGGGTTGCCCACGAGCTTCCACTGCGGCCCGGCGGGTTCAAGATTACCGAGCAGCCAGTCCATCTGCGCGGCGCCGGTGATGGTGCGGGCCGGGTCCTTCGTGGAGGGATCCGCACCGCTGGCGGCCTGCTGGTCGCGGTAGCTGCGGAGGTCCAGCATGGACAAGCTGGCCAGGGAGCCGAAATCGAGGCGGCGGTAGATCCGGCCGCCCGGTTCGTAGCGGACGGGCATCCATTCCGCGTAGGCCCGGTGCGCGGCCGCGAAGCGCTCGCTCCACAGGCCCTCCTCGCCCGGCGTGTGGTTCTCGGCGCCAAACTGCCAGGCATCGTTGGCGGATTCGTGGTCGTCCCAGGTCACGATGAACGGGGCCGCAGCGTGCAGGGCCTGCAGGTCGCCGTCGGTCTTGTACTGGGCGTGGCGGCGCCGGTAGTGCGCCAGTTGTGTCATCTCGACGGCCGGATCGTGCGGGCGGACCACCACGTCCCGCGCCTGGTACTCCCCCGGGGCGTATTCATAGAGGTAGTCGCCCAGGTGAAGCACGGCATCGAGGTCCCCGCGGGCGGCGAGGTGGCGGTAGGAGGAGAAGTGGCCCGCCTGCCAGTTGGCGCAGGACACGACGCCGAACTTCAAGCGCTCGACGGGGGCACCGGCGGCAGGGGCCGTGCGCGTGCGGCCTGCCGGGGAGACATCCTGGCCGAACGTAAAGCGGTACCAGTAGCTGGTGGCGGGGGCGAGCCGGCCGGCGACCGCCTTAACCGTATGGTCCCGCGCCGGGCCGGTGGCGGCAGTTCCGCGGGCCACAATCTTCCTGAACCCGGAGTCGACGGCGACCTCCCAGCCCACGGATACGTCCGGGCCGAGCCCGGAGCCGGGAAGGGACTCAGCGGTGGGGGTGACCCGGGTCCAGAGCAGGACACTGTCCGGCATCGGGTCGCCCGAGGCGATCCCGTGGCCGAAACGGCCCGTTGCGGTGGCGGAAAACGCGCCCGCGGGAGCGCTGGTGGCCATGGTTCCGGCCACGGCGGCAACCCCCGCGGAACGCAGTACTTGACGACGAGTAAAGGTAGTCATGGCTTCCAGTATCCGGACGATTCCGCCTAAGACGGGCGGTTTTCCGCGCAGTTAACCGCACCTTTGCCCAGTGTTCTCCGTAACGTAGTGCCTGGTCGGGCAGTCGGGGCTGTATACCTCTTGCCATACTTGATGCGCCGCCCTAGGCTTAAACAACCAACTAGTTGATCAACTTCAAAGTTGATTACCGGCGAACAAGGAGGTGGGGAACCAAGTGCAGGTCCGCGACGACGAGCTGCTCGACTCGGCCTTCCTGGCCCTCGCCGACCCCGTTCGCCGCCGCATCATTTCCCGGCTCAGCCGGGGCCCGGCCACCGTGAACGAACTGGCGGAACCTTTCGAGATCACCAAGCAGGCGGTCTCGAAACACATCCAGGTCCTCGAGCAGGCGCAGCTGGTCACGCGCACCCGTGACGCCCAGCGCCGGCCCGTCCACCTGAACCCCGCACGGCTGGAGGCGCTCACCGCATGGATCGACCAGTACCGGCTGGTCCGCGAGGAGCAGTTCCGCAGCCTTGACGC
>JBKKDK010000101.1:0-2729 GCA_046708245.1 Arthrobacter sp. | reverse complement strand
TCGCCGGCAAGCTCGCGAAGCACCTCAAGGCCCAGGGCCACAGCCCCATGCTGGTCGCCTCGGACCTTCAGCGTCCCAACGCGGTCAACCAGCTCCAGATCGTCGGCCAGCGCGCCGGCGTGCCGGTGTTCGCCCCGCACCCGGGCGCCACCTCCACCGAGCTCGATCACCCCGTCGGCGACCCGGTCGCTGTCGCCCGCGCCGGCGTGGAGGAAGCCCGCCGGACGCTGCGCGACGTCGTGATCGTGGACACCGCCGGCCGCACCGGCATCGACGCCGACATGATGGAACAGGCCCGCCAGATCCGCCAGGCCATCGTCCCGAACGAGGTCCTGTTCGTGATCGACTCGATGATCGGCCAGGACGCCGTCAACACCGCTCTCGCCTTCGATGAGGGCGTCAACTTCACCGGCATCGTGCTCTCCAAGCTCGACGGCGACGCGCGCGGCGGTGCCGCGCTCTCCGTCGCGTCGGTCACCGGCAAACCCGTGATGTTTGCGTCCACCGGCGAGGGCCTGGACGACTTCGAGCTCTTCCACCCGGACCGCATGGCCTCGCGCATCCTCGACCTCGGTGACGTGCTCACCCTGATCGAGCAGGCAGAGAAGTCCTGGGACAAGGACGAAGCGGCCCGGATGGCGAAGAAGTTCGCCGACCAGGAAGACTTCACCCTGGACGACTTCCTGGCCCAGATGCAGCAGATCCGCAACATGGGCTCCATGAAGAAAATGCTCATGATGATGCCCGGTGCGCAGAATATCCGGCAGCAGCTCGAACAGTTCGACGAACGCGAAATCGACCGCGTCGAGGCGATTGTCCGCTCCATGACGCCGCACGAACGTGTTGCCCCGAAGATCATCAACGGCTCCCGCCGCGCCCGTATTGCCCGCGGCTCCGGCGTGCACGTCTCCGAGGTTAACGGCCTGCTGGAGCGCTTTGCCCAGGCGCAGAAGATGATGAAGAAGATGGCGGCCGGCGGCGGCATGCCGGGAATGCCGGGCATGCCCGGTGCGGGCGGCGGCGGCGCCCGCCAGGGCGCCAAGAGCGCGCCGAAGAAGAAGGCCAGGTCCGGCCACCCGGCCAAGGCCGCACAGGAACTCAAGGATGCCGAGGCCCGGCGTGCCACCGGACCCAAGGCCCTGCCCACCGGAGCAGCATTCGGCCAGCAGGGCGCGGACTTCGATCCTTCCCAGCTGAACCTCCCGAAGGGCTTTGACAAGTTCCTCGGCGGCAGCAAATAGCGGATCCGGCAAAGCCCGTGCCGGGACTGCTATGTCGCCGGGGCGCAAGGTCAGACCGGTGCAATAGGGTTGGATCATGTTCAAGCAGCGCGTAGTTTTCGTCCACGGGGCCGGCAGCTTCGGCGCCGCCGCGTGGCCGAAGCAGCACGGCATGGCGCTGGGCTACGACGCCCTGTTTCTGCGCCGGCATGGCTTTGACGCCGCCGCCGAACCGCTGGAAACGGATTTTGCCGCCGACTCCGCCATCGTGCTGGGAGCCCTTGCCGACGACGGGCGCGGCGCCTCGGGAGGCCACGTTGTGGCGCATTCGCAGGGCGCCATCGCAGCGATGATGGCCGCCGTCGAGCGGCCCGACCTTGTGCATTCCTTGACCCTGGTGGAACCTGCCTGCCTCTCGCTCACTGCGGAACTTCCGGCCACCGCGGCGCACCGGGCGCTCATGCAGCCCCTCTTCGACGTCCGGCACCACCTCAGCGACGAGGACTTCGGGCGGGAATTCGTGCGCCGGGTGTTTTCGGCGGACACACCCGGGGCCATCACCGCGGAAAGCGCCCGGGCCGCCCGGCGGCTCCGGCTGCAGGCCCCGCCCTGGGAAGCCCCACTGCACATCGTCCCCGGCGTTCCCACTTTGGTCCTCACCGGCGGCTGGGAGCCGCTCTACGAGGAAATCGCCGGCTACCTCCGCGAGACCGGCGCCCTGCACCGCATTGCAGCGGGCGGGCACCGGCCCCAGGATTCAGCAGAGGGCGACCACGCCATCCGTGCCTTCATCGCCGACGTCGGCCGGCACCAGCACGCCCACGCCTCCTAGCCGGCCGAGGGTCCGCCCACGGACGGCTCCGGCAGGTAGACCTTGCCGCCGGAGGCAAGGAACTCGTTGCTCTTTTCCCGCATCCCGGCCGCCAGCGCGGCAAGCGCGGCCTGCGAGTCCGCGGAGCCGTACTCGTCCCGGATGTCCTGGCTGATCCGCATCGAGCAGAACTTGGGCCCGCACATCGAGCAGAAGTGCGCCGTCTTCGCCGGCTCCGCGGGGAGCGTCTCGTCGTGGAAGGCCTCGGCCGTCACCGGGTCCAGGGACAGCGCGAACTGGTCCCGCCAGCGGAACTCAAAGCGCGCCTTGGACAGGGCGTCGTCGCGGTCGCGCGCGCCGGCGCGGCCGCGGGCGATGTCGGCCGCGTGTGCCGCGATCTTGTAGGCGATCACGCCGTTGCGCACGTCCTCGGCGTTCGGGAGGCCGAGGTGCTCCTTCGGCGTGACCGAGCAGAGCATCGAGGTGCCGTGCCAGCCGACGACGGCCGCGCCGATTGCCGAGGTGATGTGGTCGTAGCCCGGCGCGATGTCGGTCACGAGCGGTCCGAGGGTGTAGAAGGGTGCCTCGTGGCAGATGCGCTGCTGCTCGCGAACGTTCATCTCGAGCTGGTCGAGCGGGATGTGGCCGGGGCCCTCCACCATCACCTGCACGTCGCGGGCCCAGGCCCGCTCGGTCAG
>JBKKDK010000100.1:0-9670 GCA_046708245.1 Arthrobacter sp. | reverse complement strand
ACTTCTCCGCCTCGGTGATGGCCGTGCGCACTTTGTTGAGGGACTTGCCTGCTGCGACCGGGTCGGACTCTTCCGAGCGTCCGTCGCCGGCTGCCAAGATGATGGTGTAGTCCTTGAAGACGTCGTGTTTCTTGAGGAGCTTCTCTAGTGCCTTGGCCGAGGCGACGCGGTTGAGCAGCCAGAAGGAGTGGCGAATCTCATCGCGCAGCTCGGGCGTAGAGAACGGGTACTTCTCGTTGGCCGCGAGGCAGTTGAGGAACTTCATGACCTCAGGCTCGTGCTCGAAGAACCCGTTGTCTTTCGTCGCGAAGAACTCGTTAAGGTCGAACGTGTAGTCGATGTTCGCCGCGTCCTCGTCGATGGCGACACCCTCGGCCAGACGGTCCGTGATCATCCGCGAGATCTGGTAGGTCAGCAGGTTGAGCGTCGGCAGCGCCGCGTACGGGTTCTCCTGGCCGTTGTCCTCCCATCGCTGGCGGGCGGTCTGCTCGTCCTCGTAGGACCAGTTGAAGATTTGGTCCTGGTTGAACTTGCCGACGGCCAGTGCCTTGAACGGCGTGCCCGACAGGTGCAGTGTCCACGGGCGCTTGATCTGGTCGAAGGCGACGTCGGTCTTGATGGTGTCGATGCCCTCGTGGGCTTCGTCGATCACCAGGAGATCCCAGTTGAACCGTGTAATGTGCTTGAGCTTGTCGTACGAGCCGCCGAAGTACTGCGACCCCTTGAGGTCCTGCAGCGACAGGAACTCCACGATGCGCGGGTCCTCATCCTGATGGTCGCGCGAGAAGGACCGCCACTGCTCGCGAGTCATGGGCGTACGGCCGGCCAGGGACGGCGACTCCGAGACAAACTTGAACGTCGTCCGGTGACGGATGAAGCGGACGAAGTCGTCGAACCAGGAATTTGCGATCGCGGGGCGGTTGGTGATGATCAGGACGCGCCGCACGTCCAGGGTCGACATCAGGTCGTACGTGGTCAGCGTCTTGCCGAACCGCGGCTTGGCGTTCCAGAGCACCTCGCTCTGCCCCGACCGGAAAGCAGCCACTGCCTGGTCGACGGCCGCCTGCTGCTCTGGACGCAGGACGTAGTCGTCCTCCACGCCGGTGCTCGGTATGTCGGGGAAGTCCTGGCCGACGAAGTCGTTGAAGTACTCTATTGACTTCTTCGGCGCGATCTTAAAGTGATGCCACTCCGTGCGCTTCGGCTGGGTCTCGCGCTCGATGTCTTGTTGGCGGAGGTAGGCGTGGAAGTCCTTGTCCGTGAAGCGCCCACCGGCTTCAGAATTGAAAAAGGCTCGGCGAACCCACACCCTCTTCTTCTCGACGGACAGCTGGGATGCCTGCTGTGCAATACGGGCCTCGGCGGTCTGCTGTTCCGTGTACCCGATCTTCTCCCAGCCGTCGTACTTGGGGATGTCCGGTGTCGTCCACGAGTAGATCAGCGGAGTGATTTCGCGGAACGTGCTGATCTTCGGACTAGGCACTGGCCCTCATTTCCTCATGGACCTTATCGATTCGGCACACCTGATAGCTGTCGTAGAAGGTGAAATCGAAGCCGCCGTCGTTGCGCAACGAGGCGAGCGTGAACGGCTCCCGCTGCACTACGCCGGGGGCTCCCACGATCCGGTTCCACCACGAGAACTGGATGTCCTGACCCTTTGGGGTCTGGCCGGTCAGGGTGTTGCCGCGGACGATGTTCGTGTCGATGAGATACCCCGCCGCCCGGTGCAGGTCGGTGTCCGGGCCGCAGGGAGTGCCGTGGGTCTGGTGGAAGCCTAGGAACTCGGCGATCATGATCGCCTTCGCGTCCTGGTGGTTGTCCTCCAGCAGCTCAATGCCGTAGATCGAGGCCAGTGCGAACAGCGACTCCGCTGGCCACTCCTCGACCGGGTACCGCTTCTCGATCGCGTTGAGCTTGCGACGCAGGATCGCGACCAGGAAGTTGCCGTCGCCCGAGGCAGGCTCAAGGAAGGTCTTGTCGACGAAGTCGCGGCCGGTCTCCAAATCCTCGCGGACCAAATCGAGCATCCGGTTGACCATGTGACGCGGGGTGAAGACCTCCCCGTAGATCTTGACACGATGGCGCGACTTCACGACCAGCTCCTCAAACGTC
The DNA here is from genome assembly GCA_046708245.1 of Arthrobacter sp. Classification (GTDB taxonomy): domain Bacteria; phylum Actinomycetota; class Actinomycetes; order Actinomycetales; family Micrococcaceae; genus Arthrobacter. The sequence continues at coordinate 7,558 of JBKKDK010000100.1, read as the reverse complement.
TCTGTCACCGTCACTGGTGCCACCCACGCCGCGGACGATGAGCAACGGAGCCCGTAGCTGCGGGGTTGGCGGCCGACTTGTCGATCAAGTCCGCGGACCGGTCATCTCGTGATGGCGACACATGCACTCCAGTTTCTGCAAGCCGAGGCTTCGGGCGATGATCGGCTGGGGAACCAACCGGAAGGCGTTGTCAGCACAGCGCCAATCCTGCCTAACATTACCCGCGAGATCTCGGGGTCCCTCCCAACCGGCAAATGCCCTTCTGCAGGAGCTTCGTCTACCCGTTGACGCCGCACCACGATCCCCTCTCGGAGCAGTTGCTGCCGGAGTGCATCACTGACAACTGGTCCCGGCTCTGCTCGAGATTACCGGTTGGCGCGGAGCCTTTTGTGTCGGCTGGCAAGGTGAGATGGGACCGGGTCATGTCCCCCGGTGTTGCCGACTTCAGCTACCGGCGGGACTACGTTGCTGCGGACGATTTCGCCAATGCTTCCAGCGAAGTCGAAGACGCCATCAAGTGCGAGTGGAAGCGCGTAAACCCAGGAGTGGGTGTCAGATTTACCGTCAAGGACTCAGCATCGTCAAATCGCCCCGACAGCGGGCTTCAGCCAAAGCACCCGTCTATCACTTGGCCATTCGCCGCCGCAGCGGAACCATCGATCCGGGCCGATCACTGCACTTTTGCATCCTAACGGAGCGCATGAATCCAGACTTCCAGCTCGGTAATCTGCCAACGCTCAGCTGTTGCTGTCCCATGTCTGAAGGTGTTCTGTAACGGATGGCGCTGCCTTAACTAAGGCACTTCGCCAGTTCAGCTTGCCGGCATTTTGCAGTTGTCCGATCACAACAATTGGATGGACGCCATTGGCGTCTGCAACGGAATTTACCCAGTCCTGTCCCACTCTCGCTGGAACTTTGGGCATTTTGTGGGGCTGCACCCACGAAGCGGCAAGTGCGTTTGCTTCTTCTTCCACGGCGGCTTCCGCATCCTCTGCTGCGTCGTCGATCACCAGACCGTTTCGGATGTGGTCGAGCGAAACGTGGGCTGTCTCATGGAGAAGGGTGAAGAGCACTTTATCCATTCGCTGTCCCCGCCCTGAAAGAGCAATGACCGGCATGTCGTCAAGTAGAAATGAGGCACCGTCAATTTTGCTTGAAGGGAAAGCTTCGACGTAGACGAGCCGGACTCCTACGGAAGAGAAGGCTTGAGGCAGGTCTGCAAAGGCTTCCGGTTGCCTCACTTGCTGACTCAGCTTGGAGCCCAGTTCGTTAAGACCAGATTCGTTGAAAGGACCAACGCTCTTTTGTTCCGCCTTTCGGTAGGCGCAGGCGAGCCACGTCATCTGAATGGAGGTTACGTCCTCGTCCTGGTTGCTCCTTCTAGCAGCCATGGGGAGACGCGGCTCATCAAAAATGCTTGTCATCCCGAACAAGGCGCAAAGCTGTTCAGCTTCGCCATGGGGGTCTGTCGCAGTTATTAGACCCCTTTTTTTCAGAATGGAGACCGGTGCCAGTTCATTTGAACGGGCCCGGAGCTTTACTTCCTCAAGTTGGCGTTGAACGCCCCGGTTTTGCCTTTGCTTCCACAGGTAGTAGGAGTCCTGGAGCTTAAGCCACATTTCGGCGCTGGTGCCGAGTGCAGCTCCTATCTGCGCAGCGGATTCCCTAGTTATTTCCTTCTTTCCGGAAACAATCTCGGATACGAACTGTGGAGGACGTCCGAGAATCTCGGCAAACTCAGCTTGAGTCCATCCCCTCGCTTCTAGTTCATCCGCCAGGTATCCACCTGCGGGAAAAGCTTCGGCGAGTACGGCAGTCATCTCCGGCACCTCCCCTTCATTGGTAGTGGTTACTTAATTCAATGACCACGGCCACCCTGTCACCTTCAGTTACGAAGGTCAGGATGAGCCGGAATTTGTTATTTATTCGGATCGAAGATTGGCCCTTACGGTCGCCTGCCAGCTGCTCGAGATGCAGCGACCGGATGGCTCGCAGGTCCCTTTCGTCGGTTGCCGCGTAGAGGAGCTGGATCTTCTTCCGATATGCAGTGATGACATCGGGGCCCCATTGCTTTGGTGCGTAACTTGCGTCTTCCGCTAGCCGGCGGAGGTCTTCGTCCTCAAAGTCTACACGCAACGCGCCCCCTTGTCATCACCCTAAGGGTGATGCTGCCGTGCCATATCACTGCAAATTACCGCTCAAGCTTAGTTGCCTACTGGAATCAGACAGACCAACATCACGTAATCACCTTAAGGGTGATACTCTTTAGGCAGATATTAACCGGGAGTGCCGCAGACAGATGCGGGCCAGCTCCTTGGAAGAGAAGGTGAAAGCAGTGGCAAAGAACACCGGCAAAGGGCACCGCACAGGTGCCGTGAAGGGCCGCAGCGAATTCAAGCACGGCACGACCTGGTTCAAACGCGACACCAAGACGGGTCGCGTACTCAACGGAAGCACTAAGCAGCACAAGGGCGTCCGCAACGAAAAGTAACACCCAACCCGGCGGCCTCTGCCGCCTGCACTAATCGACCCTCCCTACACAGAACGGAGACCATCATGGCCACTTCCACTTTTCACATCAACATCGACGGCAAGCGATACCCGACGTCCGACGACGATCAGCAGGCAGCATCGCTGCTTCGGCTCGCTGGCCGCAACCCGAAGACTCACGACCTATTCCTCACCACCAAGCACGGCATCGAGGAGCGTATCCGAGACGAGCAAATCGTCAATTTGAAGGATGGAGACAAGTTCACCACTCGCCAGAAGGTGCACTTCACGATCGACGGCGAGCCTCACACGTCCTTCGACGACGACCAGGAAGCCGCCGCACTCCTACGGCTCGCAGGAGTCGACCCGGCAAGCTACGACCTCGCCCGGATCGTCCCCACGGGCGGCAGCGAGACGTTCCGCGATGCGGACGTCGTCAAGATCAAGGACGGCGACGAGTTCGTGACCGCCAAACACGTCGGTGGTGTCGCGTGAGCGACCTGCCTGCGCTGAGCATGCAGGCACAACGTTTCATGGATGACATGGCCTCCGTCGGTGCCCCGGTGAGGGCCGAAGAGAACCGGCTGATGTACGAGGTCATGGCGATCGGAGGAGCTCTGGCTGGCCAGAACATCTCGACCGGCGTGAGCCTCTCGGAGGTGCAAGGCTGGCCTCTGACCCCACCGCACTGGGTGCACCTGCCCGACTCAGTCGCCTTCGCCGAAACCAACATGGACGAGACCGACTGCCCGGCGGGGTGGAAGCGTCATTCTCGCGAGTTCAACCTTACTGACACATCAGTGTCTCCAGCTCTCGCCTGGCTCCGGCATGTGCGTGGTTTCATCTCGCTCGCGACCCCGATGGCGGCCTGATATGCGCTACTCCGTAGCCATGACGGGCGAGGCCGAGGCCGCGATGCTCAAGCACCTGATCCGCGAGGACGGCCAAGAGGACGTACTCGCCGCCACCTACACCTTCTCCACGGGCAACGAACGGACTACTGCAGTCATCAGGTCGGTAGTCCTTCCGGGCAATGGCGACCGCCTGGTGCACGGGAACGCGTCTTTCACTAGCACCTATGTGATACGTGCCGCCACAGAGGCCCAGGCACGTGGCGAGGGCCTGGTGCTGCTGCACTCCCACCCTGGCGGTAATGGCTGGCAGCACCTCAGCGGAATGGACCACGACACCGAGTCCGACTACGAGCGCGTCGCCCGAGGGTTCACCAAGATGCCGCTCCTGGGGATGACACTCGCCGGGCATGACAAAGCCTGGTCCGCCAGACTCTGGTTCGACCGCATGAAGCCGACCTGGGCGGACTCGGTGCGTTCGGTATCGCCCAAGTTCTCTGTCACCTGGAACAACGCGCTCAGACCAATACCGGCCGTTACTGCCTCACAGGTGCGCACAGTTTCCTCGTGGGGTCACCGCTCGCAGGCTTCTATCTCAAGACTCCGTGTGCTCGTTGTAGGTTGTGGAAGCGTTGGCCTTGACGTTGCTCAACGACTCGCCGCGACCGGGCTCGCCCAGGTCGGGGTGATGGACTTCGATGCAGTCGAAACTGTAAACCTGGATCGCATGATCGGGGCAACTCGGCTCGACGCAGCACTCGGCCGATCAAAAGTCGCCGTCGCAGCCCGCCTAATGAATTCTGCCGCGACGGCGAAATCGTTTAGAGCGGTTTCTCACGAAATGAGCATCACCGATCCCGAGGGGTTTCGCGTAGCTCTCGACTACGACATCGTCATTTCCTGCGTCGACCGCCCATGGGCTCGCGCGGTGCTGAACTCATTGGCGTACGCCGACCTCATTCCCGTCATCGATGGCGGGATCGCTCTCGACACCTTCCCCGACGGGCGTCTCCGCAGCGGAATCTGGCGCTCACACACTCTCGTCCCGGGACGCCCCTGCATGCTCTGCCTCGGGCAACTCGATGTCGGCGAAGCCACCCTCGACCGGCAGGGGCTGCTGGATGATCCGAAGTACATCGCGGGCGCCGGGCGCACGGAACAGACACGGCAGAACGTCGCCGCTCTCTCCGCGAGCGTAAGCGCGGCACTGCTCGCCCAGTTCGTCAGCCTGACTGCGCACCCCGGAGGCCGGGGCGTCCCCGCCCCATCGCGCTACATGCTCGCACACCACGAACTTGAACACTCTCCAGCAACTACCGGCGCACACTGCCCCTACGAGTACGAGACGACAAGCGCAGACAACCGCACTCCACTGACTGACCACCAGGACGCCTGGCGCCGCACCGTGGACGAACGGAAATCCCGCCGGATGCCTCTCCGGCTGCGCGCACTCGCCGTCAGCGAACAGATACTGATGCGCGCGATCAGCCGCCTCCACTAGAGCCAGTTGGTGTGTAGCGGGCCTTCACGTTGCGTTGCAGAGGATTCCCCTGCCATCAGATAACCAGAGGTGTCCCACTTCCTTGGTTGTGGGACAGCCTCTGTGGGACACTCCCCCACTGACGTGGCTCTGTCGTTTTCACTGTTCGAATGGCGGTGTTAGCTGAACTGCTGGCGCAGTTCCTAACCCATCCGTCAACGGCCCGATCAGGTCGGCTCGGACGAGTCAAAAACGATCCTTTGCGCCGGCGTCGTTCACAACGCTCTGGGCACCGTTTTGGATGGTCCAGGGATGCCCTTGCAGAGCACCTCCGGGAGGTGGGCAGATGTTCAAGAGGACCTCAGGTCCTGCAACGTGGTGTGCCACGGGCCACCGGAGGTCGATTGCACGACACTGCATGTGAAGGACATCCGGGGGTAGACATGTGCGTGGTCGTCAACGAAACCATAGATCAACCACGTAGTCGCCCCATCCTTCGATGAAGATGATTTGTACGTGTAATTGAACCCGGTCCTCGAGTAACTGAGTTGTCGCTTCACCAGCGACCCGCATGCAGCCTCAGGACCAGCCGCGGTTTCCGTTACCGCCGCCGGTGCCGGATCCGCTACGGGTGTTGGCTTACGGCCCTGTGATCCGTAGACAGCAACCACCAAGAACAAAACGATGGCAGCCATGGACCACACGACGATACCGACGTTCCTGAGTTTTGCCCCGCCCCACGAAGGCTGCGGTTCGCCCACACGGCGTTGTCCATCACCCTGACCCTCTGGTCCGGCCGCCGCAGCCGGCCTGGCCATGTCCCTCTGCAAGGCCAGAAGTCTGCCCTTGAGTTTCCCGTAGCGCACCAGTGCCCGCACCATCCCGATGGCCCCGAAAACTATGGCACCGCCCAACACCACGTACTGGCCCCCAAGGCTCCGGGCTTCCGAGTAACTCGCGAAGCTGACTACGGCTCCCAGCAGGCACACGATCCCGCAGAGGCAGGCCCAGCGTTGAGCTTTCTTCATTGCCTGCTGCAGCTGGGCCCCCTGCCAGGCGAATTGGGCGGCACCCGGGGCCGGCGCAGGGCCGGGCGCCTGACGGCTCTGCGCGCCGGCGGGCTTGGCCCGCTGCGGCGCCGCAGGAAATGTCCCGTAGGACGCCTTCGGGGCCTGAGCGGGCTTGTTCTCCGCGCTGGAAGCGTCTGATGCCGCCAGCGCGGTACGCATGCGCTGGCGCGACTTGTCGATGAAGGATTCTCGGCTGTCGAGGATGGGCCGCACAGAAGCGGTGGCGGCCACCCATTCGGTGGACCCTGTCGGAAGGCTGTTGATCCAATTGCGCCCGTCCTCCAGCAGCCGGTCGTAAATTCGTCGCCGCGCTTCAAGGAGGGCTGCCTCGGCTTCGTCCTGATAGCGGCTGTACGCAACCAGGGGTGCCGTTTTGGTCTCTGCCGCCAAGGCGCAAAGGCGCCAGGCCACGGCGTCGGCCGCCGCCTGGGCAACGTCGGCGAGGCGAGCCACAGATAGCTGGCTTACCAATCCAAGGTCAACGTCCCGGCTCAGGTCCAGGGGGGACATCTTCAGGTCCTCGGGAACACGGAAATTCCATCCTGGCGGAGCGGGCGGCCACGATGGGGAGGGCTCCCAATTGGCGTCGGGCGCCCACCCTTTGGGCATCGCGGGCCATCCCGGCGGTGCGTTGAAGACCTGCATTTTCCCCCCACGGTGGTGGCTGTTCACCGAATTGTCTCACTCCAGGCAGGGGTGCGGTGGACCGTCTGAGCATCGACAACCGAATTGGACGTCGTTCTGAACCCGTTGTGGCGAACCGAACGGTCGCCGCCCTTGGCAAGCGTTGGCGTCGTGCCGGGCCGCCCGTGTCTGTCGTTTTCAGCGGTCCAGGGGCGCTGCCGCGCCGTGGGGGTCGAAAATAGGGGGCGGCCGGCTTACGGACGGTCAGCTCGGCTACCGACTTCACAGAATGACTGGCAGGATCGTGATGTGGTTCTTTCAATTGACACCTCTCGTGCGCTCCGCACCCCCGACCAAGTACGGTCGCTCATTCAAGCTGTCTTCGAGGCAGCGTCCGAGGACGAGAGCCGATCCATCGAATGGAAGTCGGCATACACCGACCTCACCAGCACAGAAGCCTCGTTCGCCATTAGTCGCGCGATTCTCGGGTTGGCGAATCGTCCCGTCGCCGTCGCGGCCGCCTCATTCGAGGGCGTGGGTTACGTCGTAGTCGGAGCCGAACCAGGGTCGCTTGAAGGACAACAAGTCCCCGACAGTGCAGAGCTCCTAAACGCCATTCATCGTTACACGGGGCACGGGTGGCCTTATTGGGACGCTCGAACTCTGACGTTCAACGATGTGACAGTGCTCGTAGTAACAGTGGAGCCCCCGCGCGATGGTGACCGCATCGCCTTGTTGCAGAAGTCGTATCAGGCGGCGAAGGGGCCCATGGTTTCAGAAGGGACGATATTTGTGCGGCGGCCAGGAGCCACCGAGCGTGCTTCTCGTGCCGAATTGGAGATGTTGCAGGATCGGTTGCTCAGCGGCTCCGAGGCAGAGGGCGCCGCGTTGCGTGAGGCCACAAGGAAGAGCGAGCTGCGAGACATTGTCACAGACCTCGTGCAATCGGGGAACCGCTGGGCAGACACTATGCAGATCCTGGTCATGTCGAGCACTGGCCACGAGTGGAAGCAGCGCGATTGGATCGAATGGGTGGACACCGA
>JBKKDK010000099.1:0-17432 GCA_046708245.1 Arthrobacter sp. | reverse complement strand
GGTCAGGAGCCCTGCGGAAGCACCGAGCGGTACACCTCAAGGGTGGTCTCGGTGATGGACTCCCAGGAGAAGTGCTCCTCCGCGCGGCGCCGGCCGGCCTCGCCCATGGCGCGGGCGCGCTCGGGATCGGTCACCACCTCGGTGAGTGCGGCGGCAAAGTCGGTGACGAACTTCTCCGGATCCAGCGGGATGCCCGTGCCGTCCGTGACCTGCTCGATCGGAACCAGCAGCCCGGTCTCGCCATGCTGGACCACTTCGGGGATGCCGCCGGTGGCGCTGGCCACGACGGCGGCGCCACAAGCCATCGCCTCAAGGTTCACAATGCCAAGCGGCTCGTAGATGGACGGGCACGCGAACGCGGTCGCGTGGCTGAGCACCTGGATGACCTCGTTGCGGGGCAGCATCCGCTCGATCAGGATGACGCCGCTGCGCTGGCTCTGCAGCTCCTCGATCAGGCGCGCCGTTTCGGCCGCGAGCTCCGGAGTGTCCGCGGCTCCCAGGCAAAGGACCAGCTGGACGTCGGCCGGGAGCTTGGCGGCAGCCCGCAGCAGATACGGGACGCCCTTTTGCCGGGTGTTCCGGCCGACGAAGACAACGCTTGGCCGCTCCGGGTCGATGCCGAGGACACGGATGATGTCCTCACCCTCGTCCCGGTTCCACTGGCTGACATCGATGCCGTTGTGCACCACCCTGACCCTGGCCGGGTCGACGTCCGGGTAACTGCGCAGGATGTCCTGCCGCATGCCGTCCGACACGGCGATGATCGCGGCGGCGGACTCGTAGGCGGTCTTTTCCACCCAGGAGGACAAGGCGTAGCCGCCACCGAGCTGCTCGGCCTTCCACGGCCGCAGCGGCTCCAGGCTGTGCGCGCTGAGCACATGCGGGATCCCGTGCAGCAGCGAGGCGATGTGCCCGGCCATGTTGGCATACCAGGTGTGCGAATGCACGAGGTCCGCGCCGGCAATGTCCGGGACGATCCGCAGATCCACGCCCAGGGTCTGCACGGCGGCGTTGGCCGGGCCCAGGTCCGCTGGGACCGGGTAGGACGTGACGGTGGCGCCGTGATAGTCGGGTTCACGGGGCGCGCCGAAGGCCCGAACCTGCAGGTCAACGTGTTTGGCCAGCACCCGGCTGAGCTCGGCAACGTGGACTCCGGCGCCGCCGTAGATTTCGGGCGGGAATTCTTTGGTCACAATGTCTATACGCACAAACCCCAAGGTAGTCGTTACGGTGGAACTGATCTAGTGTGAAGACGTTCGGGCGTGCCGGACTGTTTGGGGAGTTACGACGGCGTACAGGAGCGATCACCATGCCGAATAAGAAAGTTCTGGCCATTGTCCTCGCAGGTGGCGAGGGAAACCGGCTTATGCCTTTGACGGCGGACCGGGCCAAACCCGGGGTGCCGTTTGCCGGAAGCTACCGGCTCATAGACTTTGCGCTGTCCAACCTGGTGAACTCCCGGTACCTGCAGATCGTTGTCCTGACGCAGTACAAATCGCACAGCCTCGACCGGCACATCTCCGAGACCTGGCGGATGTCCACGCAGCTGGGCAATTACGTCGCCTCCGTCCCGGCGCAGCAGCGCGTGGGCAAGAGCTGGTTCCTGGGCAGCGCCAACGCCATCTACCAGTCGCTCAACCTGATCCGTGACGCCAACCCCGACATCGTGGTCGTGGTCGGCGCGGACCACGTCTACCGGATGGACTTCGCCCAGATGGTGGACCAGCACGTCGCCAGCGGGGCCAAGGCAACCGTGGCTGCCGTCCGCCAGCCGCTGCACATGGCCGACCAGTTCGGCGTCATCGAAGTGGACCAGGACAACCCCCAGAAGATCGCCGCCTTCGTTGAGAAGCCTTCCTCCACCCCCGGGCTCGCCGCCGATCCCAGCCAGTTCCTGGCGTCCATGGGCAACTACGTGTTCAACGCCGACGCGCTGGTGGAGGCGCTGCACGTTGACGCGGAGCGGCTGGACACCAAGCACGACATGGGCGGGGACATCATTCCCTACTTCGTCAACCAGGGCGAGGCGGGGGTCTACGACTTCACCCTCAACGACATCCCCGGCTCCACCGAGCGCGACCGCACCTACTGGCGCGACGTCGGCACCATCGACTCGTTCTACGACGCGCACATGGACCTCATCTCCCCCATGCCCGTGTTCAACCTGTACAACTCGGAATGGCCGATCTACACCCGGCAGAGCATTTCGCCGCCGGCAAAGTTCGTCCGCGGCGTGGGCAACACCGTGGGTACGGCGCTCGACTCGATCGTGGCCAGCGGCGTCGTGATCTCCGGTGGCATCGTGGAGGGCTCGGTGCTTTCCAACGACGTCTACGTCAGCACCTCCAGCCGGGTACTCGACTCCGTCCTGATGGACAAGGTCAGCATCGGCGAAGGCGCGGTCGTCAAGCGTGCCATCATTGACAAGAACGTCAGGGTGCCGGCCGGTGCCGCCATCGGCCTGGATCCCGAGCTGGACCGGGCCCGCGGATACAAAGTCACGGACTCCGGCATCACGGTGCTGTCGAAGGGACAGGAGGTGCCCGAGCCCGGCGACGAGGAACGCGCCCTCTCGGCCGCCAACCTGCACCTGGTTCCCAATGCGGTCAAGGCCGCGACCGAAAACTTCCCGGATGTGCGTGAGTCGACCGAGCGGGCAGGCGAAGCCCAGTCGGCCGCCGTCGGAGTCGAAATTCCCGCCGGGCAGTCGACCAAGGCCTGACAGACGGAGGAAGCCCGGCCCAATGCGGTGAGCCGGGCTTCCCGCAGGCTGTAAAATTGGGGCAATGAGCTCCCCCGATCTGACTCCTGAGGAAATCCAGGCCTGCCTCAAGGTCTTGAACAGCATCCACGTCTACGACGAGGAGCACCCGGACTACGTCTCGGTACGGCGGGCCACCGGCAAAATGTTCAAGGCCGTCAAGCGGCACCGCCGGGTCACCAAGCGGGATCTGATCGCCGACGCCGACCGGGCAGTCCTTGCGCAGACCGCAACGGCGGCGCCGGACCGGATCGACGACGAAACCCGGGGCAACAAACTCGCCCCTTCCGCCACGGGGCAGATCGCCGGGCACCTCATCAAATCCCGTCCCTGCTACATCTGCAAGCAGCACTTCACGCAGGTCGACGCCTTCTACCACCAGCTCTGCCCCGAGTGCGCCGCCTTCAGCCACAGCAAGCGGGACGCCCGCGCGGACCTCACCGGACGCCGGGCCCTTCTGACCGGCGGGCGGGCGAAGATCGGCATGTACATTGCGCTCCGGCTGCTGCGCGACGGTGCGCACACCACCATCACCACCCGCTTCCCCAAGGATGCCGCCCGCCGGTTCGCCGCCATGGAGGACAGCGCCGACTGGCTGCACCGGCTCCGGATCGTCGGAATTGACCTGCGCGATCCGTCCCAGGTGATGGCCCTGACCGATTCGCTGGATGCCGCGGGCCCGCTGGACATCATTATCAACAACGCCGCGCAGACGGTGCGCCGCTCCGGCAACGCCTACAAGCCACTGGTCGACGCCGAGGACGAGCCCCTGCCGGCCGCACTCCAGGCCGCCAACGGCGGACCCGAGCTTGTCACCTTCGGGCACGCGCACGACAAGCACCCGCTGGCCCTGGCCAGCACCGTGCTGGAGCACCCCGTCCTTGCCGGCGACGCCATCACCTCCCTGGCGTTGTCCACCGGTTCGGCTTCGCTGGAGCGCATCTCGGCAGGCACCGCGATCGACGCCGGCGGGCTGGTCCCGGACCTGGCCACCATCAACAGCTGGACCCAGGTGGTGGACGAGGTGGATCCGCTCGAGATGCTCGAAGTCCAGCTGTGCAACGTCACCGCGCCGTTCCTGCTGGTCAGCCGGCTGCGGGGGGCCATGAAACGGTCCACCGCGCGGCGCAAGTACATCGTCAACGTCAGCGCCATGGAGGGCCAGTTCTCCCGTGCGTACAAGGGTCCCGGGCACCCGCACACCAACATGGCCAAGGCTGCGCTGAACATGATGACGCGGACCAGCGCCCAGGAAATGCTGGACGCCGACGGGATCCTGATGACCGCCGTCGACACCGGCTGGATCACGGACGAGCGCCCGCATTACACCAAGGTCCGGCTCATGGAAGAGGGATTCCACGCCCCGCTGGACCTCGTCGACGGCGCCGCACGCGTTTACGATCCGATCGTCATGGGCGAATCCGGCGAGGACCAGTACGGAGTCTTCCTCAAGGACTACAAGCCCAGCCCCTGGTGACCGTCCGCCGGGCCTCCTTTCGGACCGGGCCGGTGCGTGTACCCCGCAGGCCTTATGGCCCTGCAGCGCGGCCCGTGCGTTCCGTAGCGTGAGTCCGTATGAATATGAGCCCAAGAGCGCCCGGCGGCCGACTGTCCATTGACCAGTGCTGGGCCCTCTTGGACACCGAAATCGTGGGCCGGATCGCCCTGATCGTGGACGGACATCCGGAGATCTTCCCGGTGAACTTTGTCCTGGAACGCCGCGCAATTGTGTTCCGTACCGGCGGGGGCACCAAGCTCTGGGGCGCCATGACGGCCAAGCCCGCGGCCTTCGAAATCGACGGCTACGATGCGCACGAGGAGGCTGCCTGGAGCGTCATGGCGCGCGGGGAAATCGAGCTGATCGAAAACGAGGAGCAGAAACAGGCCGCGGACGCCCTGCTGCTCGAGCCCTGGGAACCGGGCGAGAAGAACTACTACGTGCGGCTCGCACCCAAGGCTTTGACCGGCCGGCTGTTCAAAGTCACCCGCCCCGGTCTTTGGACCACGCGCCCGTCCGATCCGCGCCGGGCCTCCTTCGAATAGCAGCCGACCCGTTGCCCTTCCCCTATGGTGTGCTCCCGGTGTGGACCACCAGGACGGGGCATTGCGCGTGCGCCACCAGGGCCGAGCTCACCGAGCCCAGCAGCAGTCCGCCGAAGCCCCCATGCCCGCGGCGGCCGAGCACCATCAGGTCGGCGGAACCGCTGACGCCGATCAGGGTGCGGCGCGGATGGCCCTGCACCAGGCGGGTCTCCACGTTCGCCGGCTTCTCCGGGCCGAAGGCCTTGTCGACTGCCTCCCGCAGAATCTCCCCGGCCCGGACATCGAAATTGTCGATACCCATGGCCACGTAGCCGTCATAGACCGGCGGAATGTCCCAGCAGGCCAGTGCGATCACCTTGGCCCCGAGCGGAACGGCAAGGGCCTGGGCCCGGCGGAGTGCCTCGACGGAAGCGTCGGAGCCGTCGACGCCGACCACGATGGTCCTGAGATCCCAGGCGTCGCCCATGGCGATCCCTTCTTTGCGTGGGTGGTGTGTTTCAGCATCCCGCCGCCCGCCACAGGAGCCCAGTGCCAAAAGTCATGGGCCGGCGTGGCGGACGCCTCCCGTTCCGCGGGCGGTAGCGCCGGGCGCCCTGTTGGGACCTACGGCCCTTGTCCGGCATCCGTAGTGTGAACAACAATTGCAGAGTTCGTTGACCGAAAACGTCCCCGGGCTGTGACAATGAAGTCAGTGAACATTGAGGCGAACCTTCAGCAGGAAGAGTCTCCAGCAGGCACAGTCCGCGGACGCAACCGGCACGGCAGGTTGAAGAGCAGCGCATCACACGAGGCAGCGTTCAGCGGCCGGACAGGAGAATCATGATTGCCTGGACAGATGCAGGTCTCTCTGCGCAGGAGGTCCCGCCGGCCGTCATCCGCGTCTTCATCCTCGATGACCACGAACTCGTCAGACGGGGCCTGCAGGAACTGCTGGAAGGCGAAGGCTTCGTTGTGGTCGGCAGTTCCGGTTCTGCGGTGGAGGCCACCCGGCGCATTCCCGCGCTGCATCCGGACGTCTGTGTCCTGGACGCCCGGCTTCCGGACGGCACCGGGATCGAAGTGTGCCGGGACGTACGGTCCGTTGACCCGTCGCTCAACTGCATCATCCTGACGAGTTTCGACGACGAGCAGGCCCTGCGCGGGGCGGTGCTGGCCGGTGCCAGCGGCTACGTGCTTAAGGAAATCGGCGGCATGGACCTGATCGGTGCGCTGCGGCGGGCGGCGCGCGGGGAGTCCCTCTTCGAGGACGGCGTCGCGTCCGGCATCGTCGACAGCCTCGTTGAGGCTGAAGAGGTGGATCCCCGGACCTCCTCCCTGACGCCGCAGGAGCGCCGCGTGCTGGAACTTGTCGGCGGCGGACTCACCAACCGGCAGATTGCCGCGGAGATGTTCCTGGCGGAAAAGACCGTCAAGAATTACGTCTCCTCGCTGCTGGCAAAGCTTGGCTTTGAGCGGCGCACCCAGGCCGCCGTCTTCATCGCCAGTCCCGCCCCTGCCGCGCCGTCGCAAGGCCACGCCACCGACGGCAGCCGTCCGCACAGTGTCCACTAAAACAGTGTCCATTAGAGCGGACCGTTAGAGCCGTCCGCTAAAGCCGCATCACTCCCGGGCGGCCGTGCGTCAGAGCGGCACCGACCACTCGAGGCTGGTGCCGGCGTCGGGGGCGCTGGTAATGTTGCACTCTCCGTCGAGCATCCGGGCACGGTCCTCCATGTTGGCCAGTCCATTGCGCTTGGCCGGATCGGTAAAGCCGGAGCCGTTGTCCGTGATGACCACTGTCACCCGGCCCTTGATCACGGCGACGGACACCGAGATAGCGTCGGCTCCGGAATGGCGGACGGCGTTGCTGAGGCCCTCGGACACCACGGCGACCACGTTGTCCGCCTTGTCGGGTGTGACCGCGTCAATCGGGCCCGTGATGGTCAGCCTGGGCGTAAAGGGCATGGACTTGGCCGTGCTCCGCGCCACGCGGCGGATCCTCCCGCTGAGGAGTTCGGTCTCGCCGCTGTTGCTCCTGAGCGAGTAGATGGTGTCGCGCAGGCTGCGGATTGCCTCGTCGAGTTCGCCGGTGATGGTGCGGATCCGTTCCGTCGCCAGCTCTTCCTTGGTGAAGCGTGTCAGGCTCTGCACACTCAACCCGGCCGCGAACAGCCGCTGGATGACGAGGTCATGCAGGTCGCGGGCGATCCGGTCGCGGTCCGTGAACACCAGCAGTTCCTCGCGGAGGCGGTGCACCCGGGCCAGCTCCAGTGCAAGGGCCACGTGGGAGCCGAAAACAGCGCCCATTTCAACGTCCGTACGGGCGAAGTGCACCGCGCCGGGCTCGCGGACCAGCAGCAGGAGGCCGTGATGCGCCCCCTGCGTGCTCAGTGCCACCGCCAGCAGCGGTCCTGAGATCCCGCCGTCGACCTCCTCGAGCAGAGCTGACGCGTCGTCCAGCTGCACCGGCTCGCCGCCCTCGAGGACACCCGCCAGCAGCGGGGATGCCAGTGCCAGGGACCGTCCCGACAACGCGGCTCCCCGCTCCCCCGCGGCACCGGCAACGATGTAGCCGGGGCCGTTGGGCGCAGGCGCCATTAGCAGGGCCAGCTGCGACTGGGACTCCTGCAGTGCACGGCCGGCAATGGGATCCAGGCCGCCGGAGGTGTAGTCGCGGTCGCTGCTGAGCATCAGCCCGGAGACGTCCATGCAGGCCTCAAGCCAACGCGCACGGCGCCGCGCGTCGTCATACAGGCGGGCATTTTCAATGGCCACGCCGGCGGCGGCCGCGAGGGCAACAGCGAGGCCCTCGTCCTCGTCGGTGAAGTCGCTGCCGTCATCCTTCTCGGTCAGGTACAGGTTGCCGAAGACGACTTCCCGGACACGAATCGGTACACCGAGGAAGGATTGCATCGGCGGGTGGTGCGCGGGCAAACCAAGGGACTCCGGGTGCTTGCGCAGGTCTTTGAGCCGCAGGGGCCGGGGATCGGTGATGAGCAGCCCCAGCACACCCTGGCCCGTGGGCGGCGGGCCGATCTTGTGGGCCAGTTGGCCGTCGATGCCGACGGTGACGAAGTGGCTCAGCGCATGGTCATCACCAATAACGCCGAGGGCGCCGTAGCGGGCGTGCACCAAGCGGCAAGCTGATTCCACGACCCGTTCCAGGACGGCATCCATGCTCAGGTCTTCGGCCAGCGCCACCACGGCTTCGAGGAGCCCCGCCATCCGATCCTGGGACTGCAGCAGCTCTTCCGCCCGGGAGACGAAGCCCTTCAGAACACCGTCGATCCTGGGCTGTTGGTCGGTGACTGCTTCATCCGGACTGACACCCATGGATTGCATCTTGTTTGGCCCCAATTCACTACAACGCACGTCAACGCTGACGACGTTTGATGCCAGAATACCTTTCCGGGAGCCTAAAGTCCCTAGATGTCGGAACGCGACCGGGACTTGTGTGACCTTGTGCCCTAGCCTTCCCGCACTTTTCCGGCGTAGCCTCGCCGCCATGAGCACTGATCCGAAGCCGGGCGCTACGCCGTCGTCCGGCCAGCCGCCTGCCGTCGAAAACCTGGACCACCATGAATGCTGGCGGCTGCTGCGCAACGTCTCCGTGGGCAGGCTGGCGGTCTGGGTGGACAACCATCCGGACATCTTTCCGGTCAACTACGCGGTGGACCACGGGACCCTGGTGTTCCGCACGGGCGAAGGCACCAAACTCCAGGCCGCCACCGGAGACACCCCGGTGGCGATCGAGGCGGACGGCGTGGACGCGGAAAGCGGCATCGCCTGGAGCGTCGTCATCAAGGGCCAGGCCGCACCGGTCCGGAACCAGCAGGAAGTGCTGGACACGGTCGGGCTGCTGCTGTTCCCCTGGCAGGCCGGGCGCAAGGAGCATTTCGTGCGGATCACCCCGGACACCGTCACCGGCAGGCGCTTCAAGGTTGCCCCGCCCCTGACCTGGTGGATGCCGCTGGACGACGCCACCCGCTCGGGAATCGAATAACCCCACCCACCGGTTGCCCTATCAGATTTAGAGCTTTCGGGGGCTCTGTGGCCGCCATATCTGATAGCGCAACGGGGGTGGGGGCGGGGTCAGGCCAGGCGGGTGATCTCGACAGTCACGCTCAGGGCCGAGCCGCCGCCGCCGGAGAGGATGCCCTTCAGCGGCGGCACGTCGCGGTAGTCCCGGCCGCGTGCCACCGTGACGTGGAAGTCGCCGGCCGGCTTGTGGTTGGTGGGGTCCCAGCTGCGCCATTCGCCGTCCCACCACTCCAGCCACGCGTGCGACTGCCCGGCCACCGTCTCGCCGAGTGCCGCCGTGGACCGCGGGTGCAGGTAGCCGGAGACGTACCGCGCCGGGATCCCGCAGCTGCGCAGCGCGCCGATGGCGAGGTGGGCGAGATCCTGGCAGACGCCCTGCCGCTGGGTCCAGGCTTCCTCCGCGTTGGTGGTGACGCCGGTTGAGCCCTTCATGTAGGTCATTTCGCCGCGCATCCATTCGAAGACCGCGAGGGCGGCCTCGTGCGGGTTCCGTCCCTCGACGACGCCCGGAATGATGCCGAGCACCTCGGTGCCGGGGCCGGTGAGCTGGGACTGCGGAATCCAGTCGCTGAACTGGTTCTGGGTTTCCGGTGTGGCCAGCACGTCCCAGTCGACGATGTCCGCCTCGGACGGGATCTTCTCCACCCGGTGCACCTCGACGGTGGTGGTGGAGAGCACCTCGAGGTGCTCGTGCGGCATCTGCATGTCGAAGGCCGTGACGCGGGTGCCCCAGAAGTCGCGGTAGCTGCTCAGCGCGGCCTGCGACGGCGAGACCTTCATCGACGATTCCAGCACCACCTGCTGGGGGTCGGTCAGCGGCGTCATGCGGGCCTCGTTGTAGGACAGCGTGACGCGCTTGTTGTACTTGTACGCCGTCTTGTGGATGATGCTCAGCCGGGTCATGAAACTTCTCCCACCCAGGCCAGTTCGTCTGCCTGATTGAAATACTTACGGGAAATGGCGTCGGAGGCCTGCGAGACGGCCTTCTGCACGCGTTCCATGTGCTCCGGCAGTTCCGACATCAGGTCGTCGGTGCGGTGGAACTCCAGGAAGGTGCGGGCCTGTCCCACGATCCGGCGGGCGTCGTTGATGAAGCCGACGCGCTGGGCCGAGGGGTCGAGCTTGGCGAGGCATTCGTCGGCGTCGCGCAGGGCGTAGACGATCGAGCGCGGGAACAACCGGTCCAGGAGCAGGAACTCGGCCGCGTGCTGGTCACCGAAGGCCGCCCGCCGGGTCCGCAGGAAGGACTCGTAGGCGCCGGCGCAGCGGAGCATGTTCACCCACGACATCCCGGCGGAGAGGACGTCCCGGGTGGAGAGCATCCGGGCGGTCATGTCGGCGCGTTCCAGCGAGCGGCCGAGGACCAGGAACTGCCAGCTTTCGTCGTGGCTGACCGTGGTGTCCGCGAGGCCGCTGACCATGGCCGTGCGTTCCAGCACCCAGTTGCAGAAGCGGTAGGTGCCCACCACGTCCTTGCGGTGCTGGTTGAGCCCGTAGTACGTGGTGTTGAGGCTCTCCCAGAGCCCGGACGACACGGTTTCCCGGGCGCGGCGGGCGTTCTCCCGCGCGGCGCCGAGTGAGCCGGCGATGGACGTGGCGCTCTGCTTGTCGTAGGCGAGGGCGTTGAGCAGATCCGGAAGCCCGAAATCCTCGCTCTGTGCCCGGGCGCCCATAACGGCCAGGAGTTCCTGCGCCACGCTGCGCTGTTCCTCCATGGGCAGATGGTTCAGCCGCTCCAGGTGGACATCCAGGATACGGGCGGTGCCGTCGGCCCGCTCCACATAGCGGCCGATCCAAAACAATGACTCGGCAATACGGCTAAGCATTTGCGGTTACCTCCTGCACGTCAGAAATCTGCTGCTGTTGCTGCTCTTTCTGGCTGTCGCGCCAGTTGCTTTCAACGGGCCAGACCGAGACCCGTTCACGGACCGCGATGGGCGGGCGCGGCAGGGTCTCCACCGGGACCTCGGGCGAATCAGCCAGCACCCAGGTGTCCTTGGACCCGCCGCCCTGGCTCGAGTTCACGATCAGGGAGCCCTCCTTCAGCGCCACGCGGGTCAGCCCGCCGGGCAGGACCCAGACGTCGTCGCCGTCGTTCACCGCGAAGGGCCGCAGGTCCACGTGGCGGGGGCCGAACCTGTCGCCGCTGAGCGTGGGGACGGTGGAGAGCTGCAGCACCGGCTGCGCGATCCAGCCGCGGGGATCGGCGATGACCCGCTTCCGCAGGGCCTCCAGCTCGTCCTTGGACGCGTCGGGCCCGATCACGAGGCCCTTGCCGCCGGAGCCGTCGACGGGCTTGACCACGAGCTCGGCCAGGCGGTCGAGGACTTCCTCGCGGGCTTCCTTTTCTTCCAGCCGGAAGGTGTCCACGTTGGCGATCACGGGTTCTTCGCTCAGGTAGTAGCGGATCAGGTCGGGAACGTAACTGTAGACCAGCTTGTCGTCGGCGACGCCGTTGCCCACGGCGTTGGCGATCGTGACGCCGCCGGCGCGGGCCGCGTTCACCAGCCCCGGGCAGCCCAGCATCGAGTCGGCGCGGAACTGCAGCGGGTCAAGGAACTCATCGTCGATCCGTTTGTAAATGACGTCGACGCGCTGCTCGCCCGCCGTCGTCCGCATGTAAACCCGGTTGCCGCGGCAGATGAGGTCCCGGCCCTCGACGAGCTCGACACCCATCAGCCCCGCGAGCAGGGTGTGCTCGAAGTAGGCGCTGTTGAACACGCCGGGGGTCAGGACCACCACGGTGGGATCGTCGACGCCGGTCGGGGCAGTCTTCCGCAGGGCGGACAGGAGCCGGCGGGGGTACTCTTCGACGGGTCGGATCAGCTGCTGGCCGAAGGCTTCGGGGAGCCCCTTGGCCATGGCCCGCCGGTTCTCAAGAACGTAGCTGACGCCGGACGGCACGCGCACGTTGTCCTCCAGGACCCGGAACGTTCCGGCAGCATCGCGGACGACGTCGATGCCGGAAATGTGGACCCGGACACCGCCGGCCGGCTCGAAGCCGTGCACCTGGCGGTGGAAGTGGGCGCTGGTGGTGACGAGCTGGCGTGGGATAACGCCGTCGGTCACAACCGTCATCTTGTCGTAGACATCGTTGAGGAAGGCCTCAAGGGCACGTACCCGCTGGGCCACACCCTGCTCCAGGACGGTCCATTCATCGGCCGGGATCACCCGGGGGACGATGTCCAGCGGGAAGGGCCGCTCCTCCCCCGCGAAGTCGAACGTCACGCCCCGGTCGAGGAAAGTCCGGGCCATGGAGTCGGCGCGGGCGGTCACGTCGGCCAGCGAAAGCTCCCGAAGGGCGCCGGCAACCTGCCCGTAGGACTTCCTGGCCAGCTGGCCGGAGGTAAACATCTCGTCGTAGGCCCCGGTGCGGGCTGCGGCCTCGGAGTAATCCTGGAAAAGGTCAGACATGGTCACTAGCCAACCACCTTTTCGTTACGAAATCATTTCGGCGGCACCGTGGCGCGTGCCGTGCCCGCCGTGCCGGTTGCGCAAATCCCGGCGCCGTACGGCAATGTTGGGGGCGTGCCACAGTTCAACCCCACGTCCCCGCCGGCGCAGCCCACGCCTGCGCAGCCCCGAACGACTCTGCGGACCGCGGCGCCGGGCCTGCTGGCCGCGGCGGCCGCCGTCGGGCTGGCCCTCGCCATCCACGCCCTGGTCCCTGTGCTGCCGGCGATGACGCTGGCCGTGGTGCTGGGACTCCTGGCCGCGAATGTGCCAGGGGCGGCGGACTGGACGGCCGGGCCGGCGCGGCCCGGACTGGACCTCGCAGGCCGGCACCTCATGCGCGGCGGGATCGTGCTGCTGGGCCTGAAGGTCAGCCTCGTCGACGTGCTCGGACTCGGCGGACCCGCCCTGCTCCTGATCACCGGTGTAGTCCTCGCCGCCTTCGCCGGAACGTACTTCATCAGCAGGCTTTTCCGGCTGCCGCCGCCGGTGTCGCTCCTGATCGCCACCGGTTTTTCGATCTGCGGCGCCTCGGCCATCGGCGCCATGGCCGCGGTGCGCCGGATCCGGCAGCAGGACACCGTGCTGCCGATCGCGCTCGTCACGCTGTGCGGCACGCTGGCCATCGGGGTGCTGCCGCTGCTGATGCAGCCGCTGGGACTGGGCCCGGAACGTTTCGGCGCGTGGGCCGGGGCTTCGGTGCACGACGTCGGGCAGGTGGTCGCCACGGCGCAGACGGCGGGCGCCTCCGCGCTGGCGGTGGCCGTCGTCGTCAAACTCACCAGGGTGGTCCTGCTGGCGCCGATGGTCGCCGCCGCGGGCCTGCACCACCGCAACGGCGCCGGCTCCCGGGCCGGCGGCGACCGGCCTCCGATCGTCCCGCTGTTCGTCGTCGGGTTCCTGGCGCTGGCCGCCCTGCGCTCCACCGGCTGGCTGTCCCCGGCTGTCCTGGAGGCAGCCGCGGTGCTCCAGGACCTGCTCCTGGGCATGGCCCTCTTTGGCCTCGGCTCGGCCGTCCGGGCCGGCCAGCTGCTGCACACCGGCGTCCGGCCGCTGCTGGCCGCCCTCGCTTCCTGGCTGCTGATCGGGGTGCTGGGGCTGGGCGCCGCCATCATCATGATTAGATAGCTGGGTGTCGAACCAGAACCTGCACCGCGACGAGGCGGCAACACGCTCAGCCCTGATCACCACGCACAGCTATGACGTGTCCCTTGACGTGCGGCAGGCGGCAGATCCGAACGTTGCCGGCTACGTCAGCCGCAGCGTGATCACCTTCTCCGCGAGCGAGCCCGGCGCGTCGACGTTCCTCGACTTCATCAGCAGCGAAGTGCACAGTGTTTTCCTCAACGGCAAGGGGCTGGCCGTCGCCGACGTCGCGGACGGCGCCCGGATCCGGCTCGACAACCTGCAGGCCGAGAACCAGGTCACCGTCACCGGGACGGCGCTGTTCAGCACCTCCGGTGAAGGGATGCACCGCTTCTTCGACCCGGCCGACGGGCAGTGCTACCTGTATACCCAGTACGAGCCGGCCGACTCGCGCCGGGTCTTCGCGAACTTCGAACAGCCCGACCTCAAGGCGGAATTCACGTTCCACGTCATGGCCCCGTCCGAATGGCAGGTGGCCTCCAACGGCGTCGAAACCCAGCAAACGGTCCTGACCAGCGATCCCGCGACCAGCCGCTGGGACTTTGCCCCGACCCGGCCGATGTCCACCTACATCACCACCGTGCTGGCCGGCCCGTATTTCAAGGCCGAAGACGCGTGGGCCGGGACCCTCTCCGACGGGACCGCCCTGGAAGTGCCGCTCGCCCTGTACTGCCGGGCGTCCATGGCGTCCTCCTTCGACACGGAGGCGCTCTTCACGCTGACCAGGAACGGCCTGGACTTCTTCAACGGGCTCTTCGACTTCCCGTACCCGTGGGGCAAGTACGACCAGGCCTTCGTACCGGAGTACAACCTGGGCGCGATGGAAAACCCGGGCCTCGTGACCTTCACCGAGAGCTACGTGTTCACCTCCCGCGCCGCCGACTCGCAGTACCAGGCCCGCGCCAACACGCTGCTGCACGAAATGGCGCACATGTGGTTTGGTGACCTCGTCACCATGCAGTGGTGGGACGACCTGTGGCTCAAGGAGTCCTTCGCCGACTACATGGGCACCCTCGGCGTGGACCGGACCACCGACTGGGACACGGCCTGGGTGAACTTCGCCAACAACCGGAAGGCCTGGGCGTACGTGCAGGACCAGCTGCCCACCACCCACCCCATCGTCGCCGACATCCCGGACCTGGAGGCGGCAAAGCAGAACTTTGACGGGATCACCTACGCCAAGGGCGCTTCCGTCCTGAAGCAGCTGGTCGCCTACGTGGGTTTTGATGCGTTCATCGCCGGCTCACGCCAGTACTTCAAGGACCACGCCTACGGCAACACCACCCTGGCCGACCTCCTGGCCGCGCTGAGCGCCGCGTCCGGCCGGGACCTCGGGGAATGGGCCCGCCAATGGCTCCAGACCTCGGGCATCTCCACCCTGTCCGCCGAAATCGACGAGCACGACGGCGTCCTGGGCACCGTGGCCCTGGTCCAGGACGCGGTGGACCCGATCACCGGCCGGCAGGAACCCCGGCCGCACCGCCTGCGGATCGGTTTCTACGACCACAACGACGCCGGCGACCTGGTCCGCAGCGACAGCGTGGAGACCGACGCCAGCGGCCCCCGCACCGACCTCGGCGGGCTTGCCGGCAAACGGCGCCCGGCCCTGCTGCTGGTGAACGACGACGACCTCACGTACGCGAAGGTGCGGCTCGATGCGCACTCCGAAGCCACGGTCCGGAGCTCCCTGGACCGCCTCAGCGATCCGATGGCCCGGGCCCTGTGCTGGACCGCGCTGTGGGATTCCGCCCGCGACGCCGTCACACCGTCGTCCCTCTACGTTGACGCCGTGCGCCGCTTCGGCCCGTCCGAGACCGGCATCGGCGTCCTGCTCAACGTGTTGGGCAACGCCTCCACCGCGATCGAGCGCTACGTCCCGCGGCCGCAGCGGGACGCCGTGCGGCACGGCTTCCTCTCGCTGGCAGCGGCTGAGCTTCTCAAGGCCGAACCTGGCTCCGACCACCAGCTGGCCTGGGCCCGCACCCTGGCTGCGACCAGCCGCTATGACGCCGGCCGGCTGGACCTGCTCCGCGGCATCCTGGCCGGCACAACGGTGGTTGAAGGCCTCGCCGTCGACCCCGAAATGCGCTGGAATTTCTGGCACGCCCTGGCAGCGCACGGCCAGGCGTCCGCGGAGCAGCTCGATGCCGAGCTGGTCCGGGACAACACCGCCGCCGGCAAGTCCGGCCACGCCACCGCCATGGCGGCCCGCCCCGAAGCGGACGTCAAGGAGGCCGCCTGGAATGCCGCAGTGCACGGGACCGCGCTGTCCAACCAGCTGCTGAGCGCCACCATCGCCGGCTTCAACACGGGACCGGCGGCGCTGCTCGGGGACTTCATCGACCGCTACTTCGAGTGCCTGGGACACGTGTGGGCAGAACGCAGCATCGAAATCGCCAGCCGGATCGTCCGCGGCCTGTACCCGGCCGCGCAGGACCTCGACGGCCACGGCGGGACCCCGGAGACCCACGCGGTGATGGTCCGGACCGACAACTGGCTGGCCGTACACCCGGACGCGCCCAGGGCGCTGCGCCGCATCATCATTGAACAGCGCGCCCAGCTGTACCGTGCGCTGAAGGCGCAGGCGGTCAGGGTCCCGGTCAACGCATCGACTGCTCCCTAACGGCCCTTTTGACGGCTGAGAACGGCAGCTATGGAGCAGTTGATGGGGGCGGAGGCTGTTAGGGAGGGGCCTTGCTACGGCACCCGGTGCAGCCACTCCGCGGTGCCGAACTTGTCATCGACCCGCCGCCGGGCGGCGTCGAGCTCGGCGTCCGTGAGCTCCGACGCGGTGGCGCCGTAGCGTTCAGTGAAGACGTCCATCATCGCGGCCACAATCTCGTGGCGGGCCAGGCCGGTTTGGCGGCGCAGCGGGTCCACCCGCTTCTTGGCGCTGGCCGTGCCCTTGTCGGAAAGTTTTTCCTTGCCGATCCGCAGCACCTCCACCATTTTGTCGGCGTCGATGTCATAGCTCATGGTCACGTGGTGCAGCATCCCGCCGTTCGCGAGGCGTTTCTGCGCGGCGCCGCCGATCTTGCCCTGGTCCGTGGCGATGTCGTTCAGCGGGACGTAGAACGCGCTGATGCCCACCTTCTCGAGCGCCGCCATCACCCACGCGTCGAGGAAGCGGTACGAATCGGCGAAGCTGATGCCGTCCACGAGCGTCTGCGGGAGGTACAGCGAATAGGTGATGCAGTTGCCGGCCTCCATGAACATCGCTCCCCCGCCGCTGATCCGGCGGACCACGCTGATGCCGTGCCGGGCCACGCCGTCGGGGTCGAGTTCGTTCCGCACGGACTGGAAGCTGCCGATCACCACGGACGGTTCCTCCCAGTCCCAAAAGCGCAGCGTCGGATGGCGCCGTCCGGCGCCCACCTCTTCGGTGAGGACCTCGTCCAGGGCGACGTTGACGTGGGTGGGCAGCACCGACGGGGCGATCACGTTCCAGTGGTGGTCCGCCCAGCCGGTGGCTTTCGCGAGGGCGCGGCGGACGGTGACCGCCACCGCTGCGGCGGAGAAGCCGAACAGGACCGCACCGGGCGGCAGGGCAGCGTCCACGGCCCCGGCGATGTCCGCGGCGGCAGCGTCGACGGGAAGGCCGGTCAGGGCCCGGTTGATCTCCAGCAGCGCCTCGTCGGGTTCCAGGAAAAAGTCCCCGCTCAGCGAGACGTTGGCCAGCACGCCGTCCACGACGTCGAAGTCGGCCACCACGAGCTTGCCGCCGGGTACCTTGTACTCCCCGTGGTGGCGGGCGCCGCCGTCGTTGTCATTGCGGGGACCGGGAGCCGGGGGAAGGGTTGTCATGTCCTTAATCCTGCCACGGGACAAAACGCAAAAGCCCGCACCGTGACCGGTGCGGGCTCTTCCATCAGACCTTGGGGAGAAGAAAGTTACTTCTTGCCGCCGAAGCCCTTGAAGCGAGCGTTGAAGCGCTCGACGCGGCCAGCAGAGTCCATGATGCGCTGCTTGCCCGTGTAGAACGGGTGGGACTCCGAGGAGATTTCGACGT
>JBKKDK010000098.1:0-4965 GCA_046708245.1 Arthrobacter sp. | reverse complement strand
AAGCAGGTCAAGGAGCTCAACGAGTTTGCCGCGAGCAGGCCCGAGCTGTCCTTCGCGATCATGTTCAACCAGCGCAACAACCCGCTGTACCGGAAGCTCAAGGAGATCGTCGAGAACGGCGAGATCGGCAGCATCCGCCGCACCAACTGGATCATCACCAACTGGTGGCGTCCGCAGGGCTACTACAACTCCAGCGAATGGCGCGCCACGTGGGGCGGCGAAGGCGGCGGCGTCCTAGTCAACCAGGCACCGCACCAGCTGGACCTGTGGCAGTGGATCTGCGGCGTGCCGAAGTCCGTCTACTCCAAGGTTGCCTACGGCTTCCGCCGCGACATCGCAGTGGAGGACGAGGTCACCGCCGTCGTGGACTACGGCAACGGCGCCACGGGCGTCTTCGTCACCGCGACGCACGACCTCGTGGGTACAGACCGCTTCGAGATCCTGGGCGACCAGGGCAAGATCGTGGTCGAAAACAGCAAGACCGCGACCGTGACCCGGCTGGTCAAGCCCGAACGCGAACTCAGCGACGCCATGGGCATGGACGATGTCCGGAAGCTCTTTACGGGTGAGCTGGATCCCGGGGCGTACTACACCACCGAGGTCATCGAGTTCGAGTCCGCCTGGGGAGCCCAGCACGCCGGAGTGCTGGAGAACTTTGCGGCCAACATCCTGGACGGCACGCCTCTGCTGGCTCCCGGCTCAGACGGCATCAACGGCGTGCGCCTGGCCAACGCGATCCACCTGTCCAGCTGGACCGGCACGGAAGTGGGGCTCGACTTCGACGAAGACGAGTTCCTGTCCCGGCTGAACAAGCGCATCGCTGGCGAAGGAAAGTTTCCCGAACGCTCCCACGCCCAGCCGTGATCCGACAGGCAAGCCGGCCGGCGCTTCTGGCAACCGGCTGGCTTGCCGCTCTTTTCCCGCCCGCGTCGGTACTATGGGGCGGTGACTGAACCCAGAGAGCCGGTTGTTGCCGCAACCGAAGGCCCCGTGAAGAACCACGCCCGCGATGCCAGATCCAAGGCCACTATCTACGACATCGCGAAGCTCGCCGGAGTGAATCCCTCGACCGTCTCCAGGGCGCTGAGCAAGCCCGGCAGGGTCAGCGCCAAGACCCAGAAGCTCATCGAGACCGCTGCCGCCGAGCTCAACTACCACGTCAACCCTTTCGCCCGGGCCCTTCCCACCGGCCGCACCAACACCTTCGGCCTGATCGTCGCGGACATCACCAACCCCACGTTCTTCGACATCATCCGCGGCGCGGAAACCACCGCCACGGCGCGCGATTACACCCTGGTTCTGGCCGAATCCGCTGAGTCCGCAGCCACCGAGCTGACCGCCGCCCGGCGCATGATGGCCACTGTCGACGGACTCATCCTTGCCAGTCCGCGCATGGACGACGACAACATCCGGGCCATCGCCCAGGACAAACCCGTGGTGGTCATAAACCGCGAGGTTGAGGGCGTGCCGTGCGTAGTGCCGGACGTCAACAAGGGAATCAGCGAAGCTGTCCGCAGCCTCGCGGCCAACGGCCACAAAAAAGTGGCGTTCGTAGCCGGCCCGCCGCAGTCCTGGATGTCGGCGCGGCGCTGGGAAGGGGTCGTTGCGGCCTGCGAATGGTCCCATCTGGAAGCGGTGCGGCTCGAATCGGGCAAACCGACGGTCGACGGCGGCAGGCAGGCAGCCCGGGACGTCCTGTCCAGCGGCGCGACAGCTGTGCTGAGCTACAACGATCTCCTGGCAATCGGCCTGATGCAGGAGCTCCAGGCCGCTGGCGTGGTGGTGCCGGACCAGATCAGCATCGTGGGCTTCGACGACATCTTCGGGGCTGATTTCACGACGCCTCCGCTCACCACCGTACGCTCACCCCTCGGGGAGTGCGGCGCGGGTGCCGCCACCCTGCTGCTTGACCTCCTGCACGGCGCCGGCGAGCCCGCCGGCACGCTGCGCGTCGAGACGGAGCTGGTGCTGCGGGGCTCCAGCGGACGGCTGATGCCCGCCAGCTGACAGTGCCCGAACGTCCGCCCGCAACTTGATGGCAATTGTTGGCAACCGGTTGACAAGATGAGCGACCAGGGCTGACCATTGACCTATGTCACAGTCGATAGACGCCAACCCAGACCGGCTCCTGCCCGCTGATCCCGGAACGCGGAGCATTGCCCGCGAGCTCCTGCGGCGCGTCCAGGACCTCCCCATCATTTCCCCGCACGGGCACGTTGACGCCGCCGTCATCGAGCACAACACCCCGTTCCAGGATCCCGCAGCGCTGCTGGTCAGCCCGGACCATTACGTCACCCGCCTGATCCACGCGAGCGGCGTGCCGCTGGACCGGCTCCGGGGCTCCAGGACCTCGAAGCCGGACTCCCGCACCGTGTGGCGGGAGTTCTGCAGGGCATGGCCGTTGTTCGAGGGCACGGCTTCGGGCTACTGGCTGCGCACCCAGTTCAGCAGCGTCTTCGGGCTCCGGCAGGAGATCAGCGCCGAAACCGCCGACGCCAGCTTTGATGCGATTGCGGCCAAGCTGCTGGAGCCGGGTTTCCGTCCCCGCCAGCTTTTCAAGGACTTCAACATCGAAGTGCTGGCCACCACGGACGACCCCCTGGACAGCCTCGCCAGCCACAAGGCAATCGAGGGGGACCCCACGTTCCACGGACGTGTCCTGCCCACCTTCCGTCCGGACGCCTACCTGGACATCGCTCATCCCGGGTGGTCCGCGAACGTGGACCGCCTGATCGCGGCAGCGGGCGACGGTGCCACCGGCTATGCCGGCTACGTCACCGGACTGGAAAACCGGCGTCGATACTTCGTGGAACACGGCGCCGTCTCGGCCGATCACGGCGTCCGCACGCCCGCAACCCTCAAGCTCGACGCCGGCGACGCGGCCGCCCTCTTCGACCGCGCCCGCTCGGGCCGGGCCACGGCGCAGGACCGCGACGCCTTCGAGGCCCACATGATGTACCAAATGGCGCGGATGTCCGTGGCGGACGGCCTGGTGATGACCATTCATCCGGGCTCCTACCGCAACCACCACGAACCGACCTTCCGCGCCTACGGCGCCGACACCGGCCACGACATCCCGGTCGCGGTCAACTACACCGAAGCCCTCCGGCCGCTGCTGCAGGACTTCGGCACCGCCACGGACTTCCACCTTGTGCTGTTCACGCTGGACGAAACCGTGTTCTCCCGCGAGCTCGCGCCGCTGGCAGGGTTTTACCCCTCCGTCTACCTCGGTGCCCCATGGTGGTTTCTGGACGCCCCGGATGCCATGCTGCGCTTCCGCTCCGCGGTCACCGAAACAGCAGGCTTTTCCCGCTCGTCCGGCTTCATCGATGACACGCGCGCCTTCTGTTCCATTCCGGCGCGCCACGATGCCTCCCGCCGGATCGAGGCCTCCTTCCTCGCCAGGCTGGTCGCCGAGCACCGCGTCAGCGAGGACCGCGCGCATGAACTAATCGTCGACATCGTGGACGGTTCCCCCCGAAGGGTCTTCAAATTGTGAGCACCGAACCTACAACCGAGACAGATTCCGCCGTGACACTTCCCCAGCTCAGCCGCGGCCTGCGGCCGTCCGCGAAGGCCCCCGTGCGGATCGTGCACCTGGGGCTGGGCGCCTTCCACCGCTCGCACCAGGCCTGGTACACGCACCAGGCCGGCGACGCCGCGGACTGGGGCATCGCGGCCTTCACCGGCCGCCGCCCCGACGCGGCGCTGGCCCTGGCCCAGCAGGACGGGCTGTTCACCCTGGTGGAGCGGGCCGACGGCGGAGACTCCTTCGCGGTGGTCAGCAGCATCGTGGAAGCCGTGGACGGGGCGGACGTGCAGCGGCTTGCGGACCTGGTTGCTGCTCCCGCCACCGCTGTGGTCACGCTGACGGTCACCGAATCGGCGTACCGGCTCGGAGCCGACGGCCGGCTCGACCGCACCGCACCCGACGTCGCCGCCGACCTTGCCCTGCTGGTCTCCGGCAGCGAAAACCCGGCGACGCCGCTGGGCCGGCTGGTGTTCGCCCTCGCCGCGCGCCGGGCGGCCGGGGCCGGTCCACTCGCTGTGGTCTGCTGCGACAACCTGTCCAGCAACGGCACCGTGGCACGCCATGCTGTGGCGGGCCTGGCCGGGGTGTGGGACGCCGGCCTGGCCGGATGGATCGATACCAACATCAGCTTCGTCAGCACCTCGGTTGACCGGATCACACCACGAACCACCGACGCGGACGTTGCCGCCGTGGAGGCGGCCTGCGGCTACCGTGATACTTCACCCGTGGTGGCCGAGCCCTTCGCCAACTGGGTGCTCAGCGGCCACTTCCCGGCCGGGAGGCCCCGTTGGGAAGACGCCGGAGCCGTGTTCGTCTCGGACATCGAGCCGTACGAAAACCGCAAACTGTGGCTGCTGAACGGAGCGCATTCCCTGCTGGCCTACGCGGGCCGGCTCCGCGGCCACACGACCGTGGCCCAGGCCCTGGCCGACCCGGTGTGCCGGCGGGCCGTTGAAAGATTCTGGGACGAAGCCGAGGCCAACCTTGCGGGGACGGAGGCAAGTGCCGCCGGGCTGCAGATCCCGGCTTACCGCGCCGCGCTGCTGGCCCGGTTCAGCAACCCCCGGATTGCCCACCACCTCGCCCAGATTGCGATGGACGGGAGCACCAAGCTGCGCATGCGCGCCGTACCGGTGCTGCAGGCCGAGCGGGCCGCGGGCAGGTCCGGCGCCGCTGCAGCGCTCATGATTGCCGCCTGGATGGACTGCACCGCGGCCGCGGCCCCGGTGCAGGACCCGCTGGCCGGCGAGGTGGCCGCAGCCAACCGGCTCGGCGGAACCGGGCGGATCCGTGCCCTGCTGGGCCTGGTGGATCCGGCGCTGGCAGGGGAGGCTGCCGTCGTGGACCTGGTTGAAGACCTGTGCGGTACGTTCGCGGAGCCGGCTGTCTCGGCGTAACGTCCTCCGTGCATGCGCTGCTGCCCGGCCCCGGAC
>JBKKDK010000097.1:0-7747 GCA_046708245.1 Arthrobacter sp. | reverse complement strand
CTTCACGCCGGCCAGCACGTTGTCGCGGATGGACATGGTGGGGAACGGGTTGGGCCGCTGGAACACCATGCCGATCTGCGAACGGACCGTCACCGGGTCCACCCCGGGGCCGTACAGGTTGTCGCCGTCGAGCAGCACTTCACCTTCCACGCGGGCGCCGGGGATGACCTCGTGCATCCGGTTCAGCGTGCGCAGGAACGTGGACTTGCCGCAGCCGGAGGGGCCGATGAAAGCCGTGACGGACTTGGCCTCGATGTTGATGCTGACGTCTTCGACGGCCAGGAACTTGCCGTAGTAGACGTTCAAATCCTTGACGTCGATGCGCTTAGACATACGATTCCTTCACTTGCAGGTATGAGTTCAGTTTAGCGGCGGCCTAGCGGCCGGTTTTGGGTGCGAACATCCGGGCGATCAGTCGGGCGCCCAGGTTCAGGAGCATCACGAGGATGATGAGCACCAGCGCGGCCCCCCAAGCCCGCTGCGATGACGGGTCCGGGTTGGACGGCGAGGTGGGGTTCAGGATCTGCGTGTAGATGAACGTGGGCAGCGAGGCCATCCAGCCGCCGAACACGTTGGTGTTGATCGAGGTTGCGAAGCCCGCGGTGACGAGGATCGGCGCGGTCTCACCAATCACCCGGGCGATCGCGAGGGTGACACCGGAGGCGATGCCGGAGATCGCCGTCGGGATGACCACCTTGAGGATGGTCCGCCACTTGCGGACGCCCAGGGCGTAGGCAGCCTCGCGGAGTTCGTTGGGCACGATCTTCAGCATTTCCTCGCTGGAGCGGACCACCACGGGGATCATCAGCACGGACAGCGCGACGGCGGCGACCGCTCCGGTCTTGGTGCCCGGCCCCACGACCGCAAAGAAGAATGCCGCCGCGAACAGGCCGGCCACGATCGAGGGGATGCCGGTCATGACGTCCACGAAGAACGTGATGGCACGGGCCAGCGGCCGGTCCTCGCCGTACTCCACGAGGTAGATCGCGCTCAGCAGGCCGACAGGCACGGAGATGACGGTGGCCAGCAGGGTGATCTGGAGGGTGCCCATAAGTGCGTGGTAGATGCCGCCGAGGACGGGGGCACCTTCCTCGACGCTCTTGTTGTCGAAGGCGCCGGTCACGCCGTTCATGGAAGTGGTCAGGAAGCCGGGGTCCAGGAGCCCGGGAAGCCCGTTGACCAGGACCGTCCAGATCACGGAGATCAGCGGCAGCAGGGCAATCAGGAAGGCGCCGACAACCAGGCACGTGGCCAGTTTGTCTTTGGCCCTCCGGCTGCCTTCGACGGCGGTGCTCCAGCTGACGAGGCCGGCCGCGAAGAGAATAGCCGAGACGATGCCCCAGCCCAAGGCATTGAAGCCGATCAGGGCCATGATGGCGGCACCGAGCACGAGGGCAAGGCCCAGGACGGCGTAGGGTGCCCACTTCGGCAGCTGGCCCTTGGTGAGGGCCGAGCGCTTCTGGACAGGGGTCATGGTGGAGGTCATTTAGTTGGCTCCCGAGAATTCTTTGTGCTTGGTGATGATCCAGCGGGCGATCATGTTCACGCCCAGCGTGATGACGAACAGCACAAGCCCGGCTGCGATCAGGGTGCTGACCTTCAGGCCGCTGGCCTCAGGGAAGTTCAAGGCGATTTCGGCGGCGATGGTCTGGTTGCCGGACTGGATGAGGCTCGCGGTGAGGGCGCCGGAGGAGAGCACGAGTGCGACGGCCATGGTCTCGCCGAGCGCGCGGCCCAGGCCGAGCATGACGGCGCTCACGATTCCGGGGCGGGCGAACGGCAGCACGGCCATCTTGATCATTTCCCAGCGTGTGGCGCCGAGCGCCAGGGCAGCTTCCTCATGCAGCTTGGGGGTCTGCAGGAAGATTTCCCGGGTCAGGGAGGTGATGATGGGCAGGACCATGACGGACAGGACGATGCCGGCGGTCAGGATGGTCTTGCCCGTGGCAGAGGCCGGGCCCTGGAAGATGGGCAGCCAGCCCATGTTGGCGGCGAGCCAGTTGTACGCCGGCGAGATCTCATGGGCCAGGAACGCCGCACCCCAGGCGCCGTAGACCACAGAGGGGATCGCGGCGAGCAGGTCGATCAGGTAACCGAGGCCCGAGGCCAGCCGGCGCGGGGCGAAGTGCGAGATGAAGAGCGCGACGCCGATCGCGACCGGGGTGGCGATCACGAGGGCGATGCCGGCGGCGATCAGGGTGCCGATGACGATCGGCCAGATGTAGGAGAAGAAGCCGTTGCCCCCCTGGATCTGGTCCGGTGGGGCCGCCAGGGCCGGGATGGCCTGGATGACGAGGAAGAGCGCCACTCCGAAGAGCACAGCCAGGATCAGGCACCCAGCGGCCAGCGTGGCTGCGGAAAAGACTTTGTCTCCAGCGCGGCCTGCGCCCCGGGACGTGGTCAGGGAGGTGGTGGTCACTTCACGATCCTTCAGATCTTGGGGTACTGCGGACAAACGCGTCGGTTCCCTGCTCCGGGCCGGCCGTCTGGGACAGCCGCCGGAACAGGGAACCTGGGTCAGGCTGGTGTTTCCACTATGCCTGTCGGCGCATTATTTCCCTAGGACTTGACCTTGATGGCTTCAAGGGACTTCAGTGCCTTGTCCTGCAGGGTCTTGGACAGCGGCGCGGACTTCGCGGCGTCGGCTGCTGCCTTCTGGCCGGCGTCGGAGACCACATATGCCTCGAAGGACTTCACGAGATCGGCCGTTTCCTGCTTGTCGTAGGTGGTGCAGACAATGTGGAAGGAGACGAGCACGATCGGGTACGCACCCTCGATGGTGGTGGTGCGGTCCAGCTTGATGGAGAGGTCGTTGGCGTTGCGGCCTGCAACCGGCTTGCCGGCGTCAACTGCCTTGGCGGCGGCCTCGGCGGAGATCTTCGTGAAGGTGTTGCCGACCTTGATCTGGGCGATGCCCAGCTTGCCGCTGACGGCAGAGTCGTCGGCGTAGGTCACGGCGCCCGGGGTGTCAGTGACTGTCTTGACCACGCCGGAGGTGCCCTTGGCGTTCTCGCCCTGCAGGGTTGCGGGCCAGATGCCGGCGGACTTGTCGGTCCAGACCTCGGGCGCTGCGGCGGCCAGGTAGTCGGTGAAGTTGGAGGTGGTGCCGGAATCATCCGAGCGGCTCACCGGAGTGACCTTGAGGTCCGGCAGCTTGACGTCCGGGTTCAGGGCAGCGATAGCGGGATCGTTCCAGGTGGCGATCTGACCGCGGAATATCTTGGCGACGGTGGCGGCGTCGAGCTTCAGTTCCTTGATCTCGGGCAGGTTGAAGGCCACGGCGATCGGGGAAACGTAAACCGGGATGTTGAGGGCGCCGTCGGGGCCGCACTTGGCCATCGAGGCGGCGTACTCATCGTCCTTGAGGGCGGCGTCGGAGCCGGCGAACTGGGCCGAGCCGTCCAGGATGGCCTTGCGACCTGCACCGGAGCCGTCAGGGGAGTACTGCACGGTGGCACCCTGGTTTGCGGAAGCGAAGTTGGTCTTCCAGACGTCCATGGCTGCACCCTGTGCAGAGGAGCCGATGCCGGTCAGCGTGCCGGTGACCTTCGGGCCGGTCGCCGTCTGGGTGGCTGCCGGGGCGTTCGTGGCGTTGTCGGAACCACAAGCGGTGAGCGCGAGTGCGCCGGCTGCGATGACAGCGATAGCCGCGTGGCGGCCGAAGCGGAGTGCCTTCACTAGATGTACCCCTTCCAGGGATTTTCTATGCGTGCCGGGCCGGAGAAGCCCAGGCAGGGGATGCGTACGGTTTGTACCTCAATTGAAGTTAGGTCCCGCAAGTGAAGGGAAATGCGGTCCAAGGTTAACGGAGGGTGAACGACGCCGGGACATTGGCTTACATCTGCCGGGTCTCCATTGCGCTTGAAGCGCTGCAGTCGTACGGGCGTCCAATGTAACGCAGCTCACGTCAGGGACTGCCGGTGCCAGCAAATAGACTGGACGGCATGGCCCCCGCGACTGGACTTTCCGCAAGCGCACGATTCCTGCGCGGCCGCGTCCGCACCGGTTTTGTCCGGAGCCGCAACTCGCTCATGCCGGCCATCCAGATGACCGGCTGCGCGGTGGGCGCCTACGCGTTCGCCGAGTACGTCCTGGGCCACAGCGGGCCGCTCTTCGCGGCCACATCGTCCCTGATTGCCCTCGGTTTTTCCCGCGACCCCAGGCTTCGCCGGGTTGTTGAAGTGGGCCTGGGCTGCACCATCGGGATCGCTGTCGGGGACCTGCTGCTGCACTGGCTGGGCGCGGGAATCTGGCAGGCCGCCGTCGTACTGCTCTTCTCCATCCTGCTGGCGCGCTTCCTGGACAGCGGGAACATTTTCACCACGCAGCTGGGGCTGCAGTCCCTGCTGGTGGTGCTCCTGCCTGCGCCGGCCGGCGGCCCGTTCACCCGCAGCATCGACGCCATCGTGGGTGGCGTCTTCGCGCTGCTGGTGACCATCCTCATCCCCAGGGACCCGCGCCGGGAACCCCGCAAGGACGTGAAGAAACTCCTGCATGAGCTCGCCGAGGTGCTGCGGGAGTGCGCCTCCGCGCTGAGCTACAGCGATTCCACCCAGGCCTGGCATGCGCTCATCCGCGGCCGCAACTGCCAGCCGCTGGTCGATGCGATGCGCCAGTCGCTCCGGTCCTCCGGCGAGGTGGCCACCCTGGCGCCCGCCTACCGGCGGCACCGGGAGGAACTGGACCAGATGGAGCAGTCGCTGGACTACATCGACCTCGCGCTGCGCAACAGCCGGGTCTTTGCCCGCCGCCTGACCAGCGCCATCAACCACGCGGCGCTCTCGGACGAGGCCACCCAGAACATCGCCGAGGTCCTGCAGGATACGGCGGCGGCCGTCGACGAGCTCTCCCTGGGCCTGGCAGAGATGCATGACAGCGACCGCCGCGCCCACCTGCGCACCGCCCGGGCCGAGCTGCGGGACGTCGCAGGCCGTCTGCATCCCCGACTGCTGGGCGTGGAGCGGCTGGAGGGCGAGACAGTAGTCATGCTGTTCCGCCCGCTCCTGGTGGACCTGCTCGAGTCCGCCGGCGTGGATTCCAAGGAAGCCCGGGACATCCTCCCGCCGCTCTAGGGTCCCGGCCGGCCGCCGCCGCTCACCCGGTTGTCACCGGCCGCGGATAGGGTGGACCAATGGCTACCAAGACTTCCCGGGCTTCCAAGGCGCCGGGCTACAAATGCGCCGAATGCGGCTGGACCACGGCAAAGTGGGTGGGCCGCTGCGGCGAATGCCAGGCCTGGGGCAGCGTGGAGGAGACCGGCGGCGCCGTGGCCCGGACGACGGCGGCCACCACCGTCCTGGAGCCGGCCCGCCGGATCGCCGAAGTGGACGCGACCACCGCCGCATTCCTGCCCACCGGCGTCGATGAGCTGGACCGGGTGCTGGGCGGCGGTCTGGTCCCCGGCGCCGTCATCCTGCTGGCCGGCGAGCCCGGCGTCGGCAAGTCCACCTTGCTGCTCGACGTCGCGGCCAAGTTCGCCCGCACCGCCCAGGACGTCCTCTACATCACCGGCGAGGAATCCGCGGCGCAGGTCAAGCTCCGCGCGGACCGGATCGACGCCGTCGCCGAGTCCTTGTACCTCTCGGCCGAAACGGACCTCGGCCAGGCGCTGGGGCAGGTGGAGAAACTCGAACCGCGCCTGCTCGTGGTGGACTCCGTCCAGACCCTGAGCAGCGCCGACGTCGAAGGCAGCGCCGGCGGCGTGTCCCAGGTGCGCGAGGTCGCCGCATCCCTGATCGCGGCAGCCAAACGCCGCAACATGACCACCCTGCTGGTGGGCCACGTGACCAAGGACGGCTCGATTGCCGGACCCCGGCTGCTGGAGCACCTCGTCGACGTCGTTTGCCAGTTCGAAGGCGAGCGCCATTCCCGGCTGCGGCTGCTTCGGGCCGTCAAGAACCGGTACGGGCCCACCGATGACGTCGGCTGTTTTGACCTGAACGAGGACGGGATTGTGGGCCTGGCCGATCCCAGCGGGCTGTTTGTCTCCCGGACCAAGGAGCCGGTGTCCGGCACGTGCATCACCGTAACCCTGGAAGGGCGCCGGCCGCTGCTGGCCGAAGTGCAGTCGCTGCTGGCCGAGAGCGCCAGCTCCCAGCCGCGCCGGGCCACGAGCGGGCTGGACAGCTCGCGGGTGGCGATGCTGCTCGCCGTGCTGCAGCAGCGGGCCGGCTGCCTCCTGCACAAGGACGACACCTACGTGGCCACCGTCGGCGGGGTGAAGCTCAGCGAACCGGCCACGGACCTCGCCGTCGCACTGGCGGTGGCCTCCGCGAAGGCCAAGAAGCCGCTGCCGCAGCGGCTCATTGCCTTCGGCGAGGTGGGCCTGGCCGGCGAGGTCCGACCCGTGCCGGGCATCAACCAGCGCATCCAGGAGGCCCACCGGCTAGGGTTCACCCACGCCGTGGTCCCCTCGAGCCCCAACGGCCCGGGACCGATTCCCGCCGGCTTCTCCGTGCGCGAAGTCGGGCACCTCGCCGAAGCACTGGGGCTGCTGATCAGCTGACCGCGAAACGCTTGCCAAGAATACCCCCTGGGGGTATTCTTGGATAGTCACCGGTACCAGTTCGGGGAGCGTGCATCGTGGACCACCAGCACAGCAGCCATACTGTCAGCCGCGGGCCCGCGCCCCAGAGCCACCGGAGCCCGGGCGTCCCGCCCGGTCCTGACGATGAGCACCGTGCGCAGCCACGGCCAGCATGCCGGGCACAGCGTGGCGATGTTCAGGAACCGGTTTTGGCTGAGCCTGGCCGTGGCCGCCCCCGTGGTCTTCTTCAGTCCCATGTTCGGGGAACTGCTCGGCTACCAGCCGCCGGCCTTCCCCGGCTCGGCCCGGATTCCGCCGGTCCTGGGCACCGCGATCTTCCTCTACGGCGGCCAGCCGTTCCTCAAAGGCGCCTTCAGTGAACTGAAGCCCCGCAAGCCGGGCATGATGCTGCTGATCGGGATGGCCATCAGCGTCGCGTTCGCCGCCTCCTGGGTGACGACCCTCGGGATCGGCGGCTTTGATCTCGATTTCTGGTGGGAACTGGCGCTCCTGGTCGCGATCATGCTGCTGGGCCACTGGATCGAGATGCGCGCCTTCGGTTCTGCGCGGGGCGCCCTCGATGCCCTGGCCGCCCTGCTCCCGGACGAGGCCGAACGCATCACCGGGTCCGGAACCGAGACCGTGAGCGTCGCCGACCTCCGGAGCGGGGATGCCATCCTGGTCCGTTCCGGAGGGCGGATGCCGGCCGACGGGACGGTGATCGAGGGCCAGGCGGAATTCGACGAATCGATGGTCACGGGTGAATCCAAAACCGTGCTGCGTTCCGCGGGCGATTCCGTGGTCGCCGGCACCGTGGCCACCGACAACACCGTCAGGGTCAAGGTCAACGCCGTCGGCGAGGACACCGCGCTGGCGGGCATCCGGCGGCTGGTGGCCGAGGGGCCCAGGCTTCCTCGTCCCGGGCCCAGGCCCTCGCCGATCGCGCCGCGGCCTTTCTGTTCTACTTCGCCGCGGGCACCGGCGTCGTGACCTTCATCGTGTGGACGCTGCTGGGCAGCGTGCCCGACGCCGTCACGCGCACCGTGACAGTGCTGGTGATCGCCTGCCCGCACGCCCTCGGGCTGGCCATCCCGCTCGTGATCGCGATTTCCACCGAGCAGGCCGCCCGTGCCGGGGTCCTGATCAAGAACCGGATGGCGCTGGAGCGGATGCGCACCATCGACGTCGTGCTGTTCGACAAGACCGGAACCCTGACCAAGG
>JBKKDK010000096.1:0-3640 GCA_046708245.1 Arthrobacter sp. | reverse complement strand
CCACATGAGGCCAAGCACCGCGCCCAGGGCCACGAATACCCGCAGCCCGAGGATCAGCGAGTCCATTCAGCTGAGCCCCTCGGCGACGTCGAGGATGCGGGTGATCCGGACGGCGTAGTCCTGGTCCAGCACCACAACTTCGCCGTGCGCAATCAGGCGGCCGTTGAGCAGCACATCGGCCGGGGCGCCCGCGGAGCGGTCGAGTTCGATGATCTTGCCCGGTTCGAGGGACAGTACGTCGCGCACCGACATCCGGGTGCGTCCGATCTCAACGGTCAGGGCCATTTCGATGTTGTTGATCCGGCCCAAGCGGCCGGCCACGGTGTCCCCGCCGCTGAACAGGTCGCCGCGGTCTTGCCCCGAGCTGTGTTCCCGGAGGCGGACGGCGAACCACGCGGCGGCGTTGCTGCCGTCGGAGAGTTCGAACACTGCGGTGTCAGGGTCGGAGAGCAGCCCGGAGGCGTCGGATTCGCGCAGGTCGCTCAGGACCCCGGCGCCGAAGACGGAGCTTGCGCTTTCCATCGCGGGGCGCAGCACATCGGTCACCGAGACGTGGCCCAGCTGCGATCCTGCGCCGGCCGCCTCGTCGAGGAAGGTGCGGTCGCTCAGCATCAGCGCGAGGTCCGCGGTGACCGAGCCGACGAACGTGGCGGTGACGGCCTGGCGGGCGTACGGCGCCGCCGCGCGGGCGGGCACCAGCGCGACAACTTTGAGGGCCACCGGGCTCGGCAGCTCCTCGACGAGCCGTTCCGCCGACAATTCGTGCTTGGTCAGGGTGATGCTCATCGGTGGTTCTCCTCGATCGTGACAATGACGGCGGCCGCCCGGGATCCGTTCCGGGCCGGGGCGGCGGTGGCCAGCCTGGTGCCGTCCAGGGTGAGGTCGAACGGCCGGTTTTCCAGGTGGGGCAGGGTCAGGACGTCTCCGACGGCGAGGCCCAGGACCTGGCTGGGGGTGACAAACGACGTCGAGAGCCGTACGGACAGTTCCACCGGCACCCGTTCCAGCTGGGCGCTGACGCGCGCGGACGCATCTCCGCGGTTGTCCGTGGGGTTGACCTTCTTGAGGCGCCCCAGCAGGATGCTGGCCGGGACCGCCAGGGTGGCGGGGGCGCTGAGGTTGCCGACGTTCATGGTGAACGCGGCGACGATCATCAGTTCGTTGGGTGCGGCGGCCTGCGCGAACTGGGAGTTGTATTGGATGGTGTCCACCCGGACGGCTTCGCTCAGGAGCGGGCCGAGGGAGTAGCCGAGGTCTTCGAGTGCCTCGTCCATGAGCCCCTTGATCAGGGCCTGCTCAATCTGGGTGAACTTGCGGTCCGGCATCGGCGAGTCGTTGGATGCGCCGAGCATGCGGTTCACCCAGCCGAGTGCCGCCGGGGCCGGGAACTGGACGATCAGCTTGGAATCGTGGGCGTCGACGGTGCAGAGGACCATGGCGGTGACGGCCGGCAGGGACGCGGCGTATTCGTCATAGCTGACCATGCTGACGTCTTCGAGCCGGACCACGGACTTGACCCGGACCTTGGCGGTCAGCTGGGTGCCCCATTGCCGGGCGAACGTCTCGAAGGCCAGTTCGAGGACCCTGCTGTGTTCGCGCGCCAGCGTCGCGGGACGCCGGAAGTCGTAGACGCTGACGGTCCGCTCCCGTACCACTTCCCGCTCATCCAAAACACTCACGGTTGCCACTATCGGCCGGGGATCCGGAGCCGTAAGCAGTCCGCCGCAGGCAATCCGCCGGGGCAACAGACAGCTATGTCTAGCCCGCCTTCAGGACCTCTGGAATGAGCGCCCGGACCATCTCGGGCTGATCCGAAACAATCACGATGTCCACGCGGCGGTTCCGCTCCATCAGCTCCGGGGTGGAATCGTCGTTGACCTGCCGGGCGGACCCGAAGGCGACGGCGCCGATGGTCCCGGGGGAGATCCCGCCGCGGTCCACCATGTAACGCAGGACGTTGACGGACCGGGCCGAGGACAGCTCCCAGGTGGAGGGAAAAGCGGTGATGCCGTTGGCGGCGTGGCCCTCGACCATAATCTCCAGGGCGGCAGAGCCGAGGATCGGGGAGATGATCTGCAGGACCTGGGCTGCGCGGGCCGTCAGTTCCGGCCGGTCAGGTTCGAAGAAGGTCTGGGATCCGATGAGCTTGACCGTCAGCCCGCGCTGGTCGATCTGGAATTCGACGTTTTCGCTCAGCCCGGCGGTGGCCAGGCCGGCCTTCATCTGGGCCTCCAGGGCGCGGAGCCGGTCAACTTCCTTCATGGCAGCCTCGAGCGCCTCGGGCGGGGTCTTGGCACCGGCCGACTGCACGGCGGCAAAGGCTTCGAGGTCGGCGTCGACCAGTTCCGGCGGCACGACGGTGCCCTCGGCGGTGTCGACCGTCTGGGAGGATTCCGTCCCAAACCCGGTGGCGAGGGAATTGCGGAGCTTCTCGAATTTGTTCGCGTCCACGGTGGACATGGCGTAGAGGACGATGAACAGGCACATCAGCACCGTGACCATGTCCATGTAGGAGGCCATCCAGCGTTCGTCTACGTGGTGCTCTTCCGGCTTTTTGCGCGGGCGCCGCCTGGAACTCACGCGGCCTTGTCCAGCTTGTCCGAGTCCTTGCCGGCACCCTTGCCGCTGTTCGCGGAGCTCTTGAGCTGGTGTTCCGGGACCATGGAGCGGAGCCTCTCGGCCAGCAGCAGCGGCTGGGCGCCGGACTGCACCGCGAGCATCCCCTCCATCAGGAGGGTGCGGCGTTCGATGTCCAGTTCGGAGAGCCGCGCAAGCCGCCCGCTGAAGGGAAGCCAGATGAAGTTGGCGGACAGCAGTCCCCAGAGGGTGGCAACGAACGCGGCGGCGATCATGTGCCCCAGCTCGTCCGGCTTGGACAGGTTTTCCAGGACGTGGGTCAGGGACACCACGGTTCCGACGATGCCGACGGTGGGGGCATAGCCGCCGAGGGACGCGAAGAATTTCGAGTTGGAGTGGTCGCTGCGCGCCTTCGTGTCGATCTCGTCCTCCATCTGCATCCGGAGGTCCTCGGCGTCCGTGCCGTCGGCGATGTTCTGCAGGGCTCGGGCCAGGAAGGGATCCTTGACGCTGACGGACTCCTCCTCGAGGGAAAGCAGGCCCTCGCTGCGCGCCTTCTCGGCGAACCGGACCACCTGGTCGATGCTGTCCTGCGGCTTCGACGTTTTCCCGATGAACATTCCCGGTACAGCTTTGAACGCCTGGATGACGTCCTTGATCGTGTTGCTGGCCAGCCCGATCGCCAGGGTGGCCCCGAAAACAAGGATCATGGGGGCGGGCAGCAGCAGTGAGGTGAGGCTGCCGCCTTCCAGGAGGACCATAACGATGAGGGAGCCAAAGGCGATGAGCAGTCCGATGACTGTTGCGGGATCCATGGCTTACTTTCTTGGTGTTTCGGGTGCGGGGCGGCTGACGTTTGCCGCGGGGTCCGACGCCGGGACCAGGCTCAGCGGGTAGCCCGTGACCGCGGGAAAGTCCCGTGCCTTGCTCAGGACGTAGGCCCGGTAGTTGGTGATGAGTTCGACGACTTCGGCGAGGCTCTCAAGGACCACGTAGGCGGCACCGTCGAGTGTCACCAGATGCGTGTCCGGGCTCTCGTGGATCCGTTCAATCAGGTCCGGAT
>JBKKDK010000095.1:0-4102 GCA_046708245.1 Arthrobacter sp. | reverse complement strand
CTTGCCGGCGTTGATGAGGTCCGCGTCTTCCTCGCCCTCGTAGGGGAACGGGCCCATGCCCAGCAGGCCGTTCTCGCTCTGCAGGACGACGCGAACGCCGTCGCGCAGATTGTTGGCCACCAGCGTGGGGATGCCGATGCCGAGGTTGACGTAGTCGCCGTCGTTGAGTTCCTCGGCCGCAATGGCGGCCATTTCATTCCGGTTCCAAGCCATGATGATTCTCCTGAAAATTTGTGCGGACGGCGCTGGGCCGAGTTAGGCGGGGTGGCTGCGATTAGACGCTGGCTGCGGCGGCGGTCTCGGGGCGGGGGCGGACGGTGCGCTGCTCGATGTCCTTCTCGCGGCCGCTGGCCTGCACGAGGCGCTGGATGAAGACCCCGGGGGTGATGATGTGGTTCGGATCGAGCTCGCCCGGTTCCACGATCACCTCGGCCTCCGCGACCGTAACCGCACCGGCGGCCGCCACCACGGGGTTGAAGTTCTGCGCGGTGTAGCGGTAAATCAGGTTGCCGTCGGTGTCGGCGGTGTGCGCGTGGACGAGGGAGACGTCGGCCTTGATGGCCCGTTCCTGGACGAACGTCTCGCCGTCGAACTCCGCCAGCTGCTTGCCTTCGGCCACGAGGGTTCCGACGCCGGTCTTGGTGTAGAAAGCGGGGATGCCGGCGCCGCCGGCGCGGAGCCGCTCGGCGAGGGTGCCCTGCGGGGTGAACTCGACCTCCAGCTGGCCGGCGAGGTACTGCTCGGCGAAGAGCTTGTTTTCACCGACGTAGGACGCGATGACCTTGCGGACCTGGCCGGCCTCGATCAGCACGCCGAGGCCCTTGCCGTCCACGCCCATGTTGTTGGATACGACCGTGAGGTCCTTGACGCCGGAATCACGCACGGCCTCGATCAGGTCCGCCGGGATGCCGCTGAGGCCAAAGCCGCCGACGGCCAGCGTCATGCCGTCCCGCAGCACGTCCTGCAGCGCAGCGGCCGCACTGGATTTCACCTTTGACATTTTGCATCTCCTCATTGAGCCCATTGATCCACGTTGTGGACTGTACGTCTGAGGAAGGAGCCTATGGTGTGCCGTGGACCACTGTCAACGCCAGGAATCCGCCATATCTGGCGCATTTTTACAGTGTGGACGCTACGATGGGCTATGTCCATAATATGGATACTTTTCGGGAATCCAGAGGTGAAGATGAACTCCGTGCCAGTCCAGGGCGCCCAGGTGGTCAGCCGGGCCGCTGCGCTGCTGCGCATTGTCGGACGCAAACCCGAAGGCTCCCCGCTGGTGGAACTGGTCCGCGAATCCGGGCTCACACGTCCCACCGCGCACCGGCTGCTGAGTTCGCTCGCGGCCGAGGGGCTGCTGGACCAGGACCCGCACAGCGGCCACTGGGTGCTGGGGCCCGAGATCCTGCTGATGGGTTCGGTGGCGTCGGCACGGTTCCCGCTTGAGGACATCGCCCGGCCCAGCCTCCGGCGGCTGGCCGAGGAAACCGGCGAAAGCGCGTTCTTCTCCATCCGCCGCGGGGCCGAAACGGTGTGCCTGCTGCGAGAGGAAGGGAGCTTTCCAGTACGGTCGTTCGTCCTGCACGAGGGCGTCCGGTTCCCGCTCGGCGTCGCCTCCGCCGGCACCGCCATCATGGCGTTCCTGCCGGCGGAAGAACAGGAAGAGCTCCTGGCGGGCTGGGACGCGCACGCCGGCAGTTTCGCCGCGGCGCACACCCAAGCGGTGGTCCGGAAAAACCTGGCGGCCACGCGCGCGGCGGGCTACTCGGTTAATCCGGGGCTGGTGCTGGAAGGCAGCTGGGGGATGGGAGCCGCGGTTTTCGACCAGCGCGGCCGCCCGGCGTGGGCGCTTTCCCTGACCGGCATCGAGCCGCGCTTCCGGCAGGAGCGGCAGGAGCACCTGGGCCGCCTGCTGATGGACGAGGCCCACCGGATCTCGACCCTGCTGCAGGGCGCCCGGTAACCCGGCGGAACCGGCCAGTCAGCGGGTGCCGGGGCCCACGGTTTCGTGGGCCTCGAGCAGCCAGTCGCGGATCCGTTCATCGAGCTGCCCGGCGGACGTGAGCGTGAAGCGGTGCGTGTAGACCTTCCTCGTGGTGGGGAAGCTGGCCCGCAGGACGGGATGGTCCACCTGCCGCAGCAGGTCAATCGCGATCTCCAGCCGGCCGGACTTGATAAACGCCGAGGCGAAGACCCGTTTGTCCGCCCACGCCACCTCGGTCGGGTGGACGCGTTCCTCGCACTCGCCGGCTGCCAGCACCAGCTCCCGGAAGGCGAGGAAGAGTTCGACGGCGGGCGCCGGCTTCCCGGCGAGGTACGCCCCGACGTCGTGGTTCATTGCAACTCAAAGCCCGACGCGCGGTTCCTCGGGGCCCTCGTGCTTCCACCACGTGTCGGTGATGGTGACCGGGACCGTGCGCTTGTGCCGGGTCCGCAGGTACTTCTCTTCGATCCGGTCAGCCACCGCGTCCGGGACATCCCGTCCTTCAAGGTAGTCGTCGATCTCGTCGTAGCTCAGGCCCAGTTCGTCCTCATCGGTGCGGCCCGGCTTCCCGTCGAGCAGGTCGGCGGTGGGCACCTTGTCCCAGATCCTGGCCGGGGCGCCCAGCTCGGCGAGCAGGGCCCGGTTCTGGCGTTTGTTGAGGCCGAACAGCGGCAGCACGTCAGCGCCGCCGTCGCCGAATTTGGTGAAGAAGCC
Organism: Arthrobacter sp.; assembly: GCA_046708245.1. Lineage (GTDB taxonomy): Bacteria > Actinomycetota > Actinomycetes > Actinomycetales > Micrococcaceae > Arthrobacter. Next base: position 1,404 of record JBKKDK010000095.1, on the reverse strand, counting down.
GGTCACGGACTCGGCGCCGTGGTCCGTGCCGATCACGAGGTAGTTGTGCTCCCCGGCCTGCGCGTACTGCGCAATCATGCGGGAACGGGCTTTCATGTTGCCCTTGGTGAAATCGGAGACTTCCTCGCCGGTGGTCTTCTCGAACTCCTGCTCGAAGCCGTCCACGGCCGGGGCGATGTTGAACGTCCATTCCGTTTCCGCGCCGATGAAATCCAGGGCCGCCTGGGCGTCGTGCTCGTCGTGCTGCACGCCATAGGGAAGGCGGACCGCCACGAAATTCGCATCCACCCCTTCGGCTTCGAGTTCGTTGACTGCCAGCTGGGCCAGCCGCCCGGCGAGGGACGAGTCAAGGCCGCCCGAAATTCCCAGCACGAAACCCTTGGTATGGGTCGCCTTGAGGTATTCCTTCAGGAACGCGACCCGCTTGCGCACCTCCCCGGCAGGGTCGATCCGGGGCTGCACGCCCATTTCTTCAATGATCTTCGCCTGGAGTTCACGCATGACTCAAAGCCTAGCCAGCAGTGTCAATCACGCTCAACTGCCGCCCGGCGGATGACGCCCCGGAGCGCCCGCGGCGCTGTGGAAGGAGCCCGGCGAATCCGCCGCGAAAACCGCTCCCGTCCGGCGCCGCAGCGGCGTACCGTGGGGCCATGGAGAAGACCGGATGTGCGGTGGTCGGCGGCGGACCGGCCGGCATGATGCTGGGATTGCTGCTGGCGCGGGCCGGTGTGCAGGTGACGGTGCTGGAGAAGCACAGCGATTTCTTCCGGGACTTCCGGGGCGACACCGTCCATGCGTCCACCGTCCGGCTGATCGATGAACTGGGCCTGGGCGAGGAATTCCGCCGGCTGCCGCAGAGCCGCCTGAAAAACGTCGCCTTCCCCGTCCCGGGAGGGCCGCCCGTGACGATGGGCAACTTCGAGTCGCTGCCCCCGCCCTACAACTACATCGCCATGATGCCGCAATGGGACTTCCTGAACTTCCTCGCCGCCGCGGCAGCGCAGGAACCGTCGTTCACGTTGCTGATGGATCATAAGGCCACCGCCCTGATCCGCAACGGCGGCCGGGTCAGGGGCGTCCGTTACCGGACCGCGGCCGGCGGCGAGGGTGAACTGCTGGCCGACCTCGTGGTCGCCACGGACGGCCGCCACTCAACGTTGCGCCGCGCGGCGGGGCTGGCACCGAAAGAGTATCCGGTGCCCTTCGACACATGGTGGTTCCGGCTGCCGCGTTTCCCCTCCGAACAAGGCGAGGTGGCGGGAATCGTGCCGGCGTTTGGCCGGGGCGAGGCCCTCCTGGCCCTGTTCCGGAACGACTATTACCAGATGGGCTACCTTGCGCCCAAGGGCACCGGTGCCCGGATCCGGGCGGAAGGCATCGAGGCCTTCAGGCGCCGGGTGGCGG
>JBKKDK010000094.1:0-10079 GCA_046708245.1 Arthrobacter sp. | reverse complement strand
TCGTACAGTTCGTCAACGAGCCACTCGTTTCCGCCAAATTCCTCTGGTAGACGGTGGCTAGGCTGCTCTGGCACTTGAAATACGCCTCTTCCATGAGTTTGATTCCCCACTGGTTTCCATGGTGCCGCAGCACGACGATCGAACCAGTCTCCGCGTCCAGTGAACCCAGACCTCTGCCAGTCTAGTGACGATGCTTGCTAAACCGCCAATATGGGTGACTCAAATCATGAAGGGAACGGGAACCTTCGCGAAACCGCCTCCGGGGACGGCTTTTCAGGCCGCTCCGCGGGCAGGCATAGGCTCGCCTAGAATCGCAAGTAGAAGCCCTCAGCACCGAGAATGCCTACCAAGGAGCACCGTGCGATTTCTGACTGAGCCCACCACCGACCTGACGTATTCGGACATCTTCCTGGTGCCCTCCCGTTCCGATGTCACGTCCCGGCTGGACGTGGACCTGGCGGCCGACGACGGAACCGGCTCCACCATCCCCCTCGTGGCCGCGAATATGACGGCGGTGACCGGCAAGAGGATGGCGGAGACCATGGCGCGCCGCGGCGGCCTCGCCGTCCTGCCGCAGGACGTACCGCTCGAGGTCATCCGGGACGTCACCGCGTGGCTCAAAACCCGCCATCCGGTCCTCGAGACCCCCGTGACGCTCTCGCCACTGGACACCGTCATCGATGCCCTGCACCTGATGGGCAAGCGGCCGCACGGCGCTGTCACGGTTGTGGACGTCACCGGCGCCGTCACCGGCGTCATCCGGGCGGCCGACTGCGAGGGCCAGGACCGCTTCGCGTCCCTGGCCTCGGTGGTCCGGCACAAGCCCCTGGTGCTGGACGCGGCGCTGTTCGAGGGCGCGTTCGACGGCGGGAACGACGCAGCAGCGGAGGCGGCGCTGCGCCGCGCCTTTGCCGCGATGGACGCCGCCGGGACCGACTACGCCCCGGTCCAGCAGGGCGGCGCCCTGGCCGGCGTCCTCACCCGGAAGGGGGCCCTGCGCTCCACCCTGTACCGGCCATCGCTGGACGATTCGGGCCGGCTCAAGGTCGCGGCCGCCGTCGGGATCAACGGCGACGTTGCCGGGCGGGCGGCGGAACTCCTCGCCGCAGGCGTCAACGTGCTCGTCCTCGACACCGCGCACGGCCACCAGCAAAAGATGTTCGACGCGCTGGCCGCGGTCAAGGGCCTCAATCCGGGTGTCCCGGTGGTGGCGGGCAACGTCGTCACCGCCTATGCGACCACGGAACTGATCGAGGCCGGGGCGGACATCGTCAAGGTCGGCGTCGGGCCCGGTGCCATGTGTACCACCCGCATGATGACGGCCGTGGGCCGCCCGCAGTTCTCCGCCGTGCTGGAGTGTTCCACCGCGGCCCGCGCGGCCGGCGGCCGGGTCTGGGCCGACGGCGGCGTCCGCTACCCCCGCGACGTCGCCCTCGCGCTGGCGGCCGGCGCAAGCCAGGTCATGATCGGCTCCTGGTTCGCCGGAACCCACGAGAGCCCCGGGGACCTGCAGCTCGACGCCGGCGGCCGGCAGTTCAAGGAAAGCTTCGGAATGGCCTCGGCCCGCGCCGTCCAGAACCGCAACCAGCGCGAGGGTGCCTTCGAGAAGGACCGCAAGGCGTTGTTCGAGGAGGGCATCTCCACCTCGCGCATGTTCCTGGACCCCGCCCGGCCCGGCGTCGAGGACCTGCTCGACATGATCACCGCAGGGCTCCGCAGCTCCATGAGCTACGCCGGCGCGGCGGACCTGGCCGCCTTCCGGGAACGCGCCGTCGCCGGGATCCAGTCCGCGGCCGGCTACGAGGAGGGCCGTCCGGTTCCGCAAAGCTGGTAGCCGCCCGCGGGGATGGTGGCCTGTAGACTGGGATTCTTATGGACAGTAAATCTAGGTGCCGGCCTGGGGGCTGTCAGCGGAAAACGGAAACCGTTACCGCGCAGTCCACCCGCAGAGCCGGCAAACCCCGTTCACGCGCCCATCATTCCCCGGCATCCCGCCAGTCCGGGGTCTTCCAGGAAACGGGGTCGGCCCACGCCGACCATCCTCCGCCGGGCAGATTCCACGAGCTCCCAACCGCGGCCGCCGCGCCGGAAGCAGGCCGCTAAATGGAGTGGCTCCTCCTCGCAGCAGGCCTCCTGCTGATCCTCGGCACCGGTTTCTTCGTCGCCGTTGAATTCTCTCTCGTTGCCCTCGACCAGGCCACCGTCCAGCGGGCCGTAGACAACGGCGACTCTGCCGCGGTCCCGCTGCTCAAGTGCCTCAAATCCCTCTCCACCCAGCTCTCCAGCTGCCAGCTGGGCATCACCATGACCACGCTGCTCACCGGCTACGTCATGGAACCCTCCGTCGGGAAGCTCCTCGAAGGGCCGTTGACCGCCGTCGGGATCCCGGAGCCCGCCGCGGCGTCGGTGTCCCTGATCCTCGCCATGGCACTGGCCACACTGCTGTCGATGCTCATCGGCGAGCTGGTGCCCAAGAACATGGCCATCGCCCTGTCCTTTCCCATCGGCCGGGCAGTGGCCCGTCCGCAGCTGGTCTTTACCGCCATTTTCAAACCCGCCATCGTGGTGTTGAACGGCTTCTCCAACAAGGTCCTCAATGTTTTTGGGCTTGAAGCCAAGGAAGAAATCTCCGGCGCGCGCACGCCTGCCGAACTCGCTTCCCTTGTCCGCCGCTCGGCGGCCATGGGAACCCTCGACGCCGGGACCGCCAACTTCGTCGCCCGGACGCTGAAGTTCTCCGGACGGACAGCGGCGGACGTCATGACACCCCGCATCCGGGTCGAAACGATCGACGCGGACCAGCCGGTCTCGGACATCGTGGAGGCCGCCCGGCGCACGGGCTACTCGCGCTTTCCGGTCATCGGCGAGTCCTCCGATGACATCCGCGGCGTGGTGCACATCAAGAAGGCCATCGCCGTCCCCTCGGGCCGGCGGGCCAAGCTGGAAGCCGGGGCCATTATGACCGACGTGCTCCGCGTCCCGGAGACCATCCACCTCGATGCCCTGCTGGCCGAACTGCGCGAAGGCAACCTGCAGCTCGCCGTCGTCCTCGATGAATACGGCGGAACCGCCGGAATCGCCACCTTGGAGGACCTCGTGGAAGAAATCGTTGGAGAAGTCGCCGATGAACACGACAAGGTCCGGCCGGGGCTGCTGCAAAGCGCCTCGGGGGACTGGTACTTCCCGGGACTCCTCCGGCCCGATGAGCTCTCCGAACAGATCCCGGGCCTGACCGTGCCCGACGAGGCTGCCTACGAAACGGTGGGAGGCTACGTCATGAGCCAGCTGGGCCGGATTCCCACAGTGGGGGACACCGTGGACGTCGGCGGCGGAACGCTGAGTGTGACCCGGATGGACGGGCGCAGGATCGACCGGATCTGCTTCAAGCCCGCCCGCGGACACGATGAGGACTCCGGTGCCGGCCACGCCCCGGGCCAGGTCGGTGCCGCATGAGCGACTGGGTAGGAATCATCTGGCTTGCCGTGCTGCTGCTCGGCAACGCCTTCTTCGTGGCTGCGGAGTTCGCGGTCATGTCCGCCCGGCGGAGCCAGATCGAGCCGCTGGCCGAGGCCGGATCCAAGCGGGCGCAGACCACCCTGCGGGCAATGGAAAACGTCTCCCTCATGCTGGCCTGCGCCCAACTCGGCATCACGGTGTGTTCGCTGCTGATCCTGCAGGTCGCGGAGCCCGCCATCCACCACCTGATGGCGGTCCCGCTCGAAGCCCTGGGCGTCCCGGTGGAAATCGCCGACGTCGTGGCGTTCGCCGTCGCGCTGCTGGCGGTCACCTTCCTGCACGTGACGTTCGGTGAGATGGTGCCGAAAAACATTTCGGTGTCCGTCGCCGACAAGGCGGCCCTGCTGCTGGCCCCGCCGCTGATGTTCATCGCCCGCCTGGTGAAACCGGTGATCGTTGCGCTGAACTGGTCCGCCAACCACATCTTGAAGCTGATGCGGATCGAGCCGAAGGATGAGGTCACCTCCTCCTTTACGCTCGAGGAAGTCCAGTCGATTGTGCAGGAATCCACCCGGCACGGCCTGGTGGACGACGACGCAGGGCTGATCACCGGTGCGCTGGAGTTCTCGGAACACACCGCGTCCCGCGTGATGGTCCCGCTCGACAAGCTCGTCATGTTCAAGGCGGCCACCACCCCGGTGGAGTTTGAAAAGGCCGTGAGCCGCACCGGCTTCTCGCGCTTTCCGATGCTTGATGATGACGGCATGCTCTCGGGCTACCTCCACATCAAGGACGTCCTGTCCATTCCCGATACGGCCTACCACCAGCCGATCGCCGAAAGCCGCATCCGGTCCCTCGCGAACCTCGCGATGGACGACGAGATCGAGAAGGCCATGTCCGTCATGCAGCGGACAGGCTCGCACCTGGCCCGCGTGATCGGCCCGGACGGCCACACCCAGGGCGTCCTGTTCCTCGAGGACGTCATTGAGGAACTGGTCGGCGAGATCCGCGATGCCACCCAGGCCACCGGGTACCGGAGGCTCGGCCAGGACTAGGACGGACACGGGGTGTATCCCTAAATAGGAATGATTCCCATTTAGGGATACACTCGGATCAGTTGCTAATGCTCTTGATTCTCAATAACTGATCCGAGGTTTCCCGTGCGTCGTCCTGTTGCCCGTGCCCTAGTTACCGCCGTCGCCGGCCTCAGCGTGATGCTGACGGCCTGCGGCCCGACGGCGGGGAGCCCCCAGGGGGCCGCCGGCGACGGCGTTGTTGAAGTGGTCGCCTCCACGAGCGTCTACGGCGACATCGCCAGCACCATCGGCGGCGACAAAGTGCGGGTCAACTCCATCATCAACCGCACCAGCCAGGACCCGCACTCCTACGAGGCGACCACCCAGGACAAACTCGCGGTTTCCAAGGCCGAGCTCCTCCTGGAGAACGGCGGCGGCTACGACGACTTCATCCACAAGCTCGCGGATGATACCGGGCTGGACCACGCCAAGGTCCTGACCGCCGTCGAGCTCTCCGGCCTGGCCCCGGAGGAGGCGGCCGGCGCCCCCACCGAAAGTTCGGCGGCCGGCAGCCATGCGCACGAGCACGGAGCCTTCAACGAGCACGTCTGGTACAGCCTGCCGGCCATGTCACGGCTGGCCGACGCCGTCGCGGAAAAGCTTGGCGAGCTGGAACCGTCCTCGGCCTCAACGTTCCAGGCCAACGCCGCGTCCTTCAAGGAATCCCTCGGCGGCCTCGAGGCCAGGCTGGCCTCGATCAAGGCTTCTGCCGGCGGCGGATCCGTCGCGGTGACCGAACCCGTGCCGCTGTACCTGCTGGAAGCGGCAGGCCTGGAAAACAAGACGCCGGAAGAGTACACAGCCGCCATTGAATCCGATGCGGACGTTCCGCCGGCGGTGCTGAAGGCCGCTGCCGACCTCGTCAGCTCCGGCGGTGTCCGGCTGCTCGCCTACAACCCGCAGACTGAAGGCCCGCAGACGGTCACGCTGAAGGAGGCTGCCACTGCGGCCGGCGTTCCCGTGCTGGACTTCGGCGAGACACTCCCGGACGGCAAGACCTACGTCCAGTGGATGGCCGGCAACGTCGACAGCATCGCCAAGACGCTGTCCTGAGGGCAGCCCGGGCGGCCGGGGCCTAAGATTAGCGCAGACCGCGTGAGCAAAACGGCTCATGCAGAAAATCGAGGAAATCCACGTTGACCCCCGTAGTGAGCCTCCGCGGTGCGTCCCTGTCGTTCGGCCGACGGACGCTCTGGGAAAACCTGGACCTGGACATCAACCCCGGCGAGTTCTTTGCCGTCCTCGGTCCCAACGGCAGCGGCAAAACCACCTTTCTCAAGGTGCTCCTGGGGCTGCAGGAACTCACCTCCGGGACAGCCGTCCTTGACGGCCACCCAGTGGAACGGGGGAGCCGGCGGATCGGCTACATCCCGCAGCAGAAATCGTTTGACCCGGACACCCCGCTGCGCGCCCGCGACCTCGTGGGGCTCGGCGTTGACGGGCACCGCTGGGGCGTGCGGCTCGGCGCCGCCCGGGCGGACCGGAAGGTTGACCGGCTGCTTGAACTCGTGGGCGCCGAAGACTACGCCAAGGTGCCGGTGGGTCAGCTTTCCGGCGGCGAGCAGCAGCGGCTGCGCGTGGCCCAAGCCCTCGCCACGGACCCGAAAGTACTGCTTTGCGACGAGCCCCTGCTGTCCCTGGACCTGCAGCACCAGCAGGCGGTCAGCGGCCTCATCAACGACCAGTGCCGGGAGCAGGACAGCGCCGTGGTGTTCGTTACGCATGAGATCAACCCGATCGTGGACTACGTCGACACTGTGCTCTACCTGGCGGGCGGACGCTTCCGCGTGGGCCGGCCGGAGGACGTCATGACCACGGAAGTCCTGTCCGACCTCTACGGCAGCCACGTCGAAGTCATCCACGCCAACGGCCGGATTGTGGTGGTGGGCGTCCCGGACGCCACCACTCATCACCACGAGGACGCGCACGCAATCGCAGGGGAGGTCGGCTGATGGACCTCGACAACATCCTCAATTCCATCTTCAATTTCGAAAATTACGGCGAACTGCTCGTCCTGGTCCAGAACTCGATCTGGGCCGGGGCAGTCTTGGGGCTGCTGGGCGGCCTGGTCGGGACGTTCGTCATGAAGCGGGACCTTGCCTTCGCCGTGCACGGCATCTCGGAGCTCTCCTTTGCCGGCGCGGCCTTCGCCCTGCTCATTGGCATGGACGTTGTGCTGGGTTCGCTCCTGGGCTCGGTGGTGGCGGCCATGCTGCTCGGCGTGATGGGGGTCCGGGCCCGGGACAAGAATTCGACCATCGGTGTGCTGATGCCTTTCGGCCTGGGCCTTGGCATCTTGTTCCTCTCGCTCTATGAAGGCCGCGCCGCCAACAAGTTCGGTCTGCTCACCGGCCAGATCGTGTCCGTCGGGACCGTCCAGCTGCAGGTGCTGGCGGGCGCCGCCGTCGTCGTGATGCTGGCGCTGATCGCCATCTGGCGGCCGCTGACCTTTGCCAGCGTCGATCCCGACGTCGCGGCGGCCCGGGGTGTGCCGGTCCGGGCTCTGGCCCTCGGGTTTATGCTGCTGCTGGGCATCAGCGTTGCGCTGTCCATCCAGATTGTCGGCGCCCTGCTGGTGCTGGCGCTGCTGATCACCCCGGCGGCGGCAGCCTTGCGGGTCACGTCCTCGCCGCGGCTGGTGGTGCTCCTGAGTGTGGTGTTTGCCGTGACGGCAACAGTCGGCGGCATCCTGCTGGCCCTTGGCGGCCGGATTCCCATCAGCCCGTACGTCACCACGCTGTCCTTCCTGATCTATGTGGCCTGCCGGGTGATCGGCGGTGTCCGGGCCAAGCGGGGGATCAACGGGCGGGTGCTGCGGGACTCACCGGTCCCCGCCTGAGCCGCTGCGGCTGCCCCGGCTGCCCCGCCGTCGGGGATTCCCCAACTTTGGCGGCGTTCGCTGGCGTGTCCCCGCGGCGCGCCGTCGTTTTCCGGTGCCGCTGAACCAAAAGCCGGGGAGTTTCCGCGGCAGTGCTGCCGCCCGCCGGCGCACTTGCACCGTAGGGTGCAGCCATGGGGATTCAACTGACGACGGCGGTGCGGCGCCTGCTGTGCCTCGGCGCACTGCTGCTGGTATCCGTACCCTCAGTGGCGGCGTGCGCCCGGGAGGATGCCCAGCCGGACATGTCCACCCGTGAGGCATTTGCCCAAAGTGTTTTGGCCGCGGCAACCTCCGGCTCGGTGGAGCAGGTGGAGAGCCTGGTCATTCCTGACCGCACCAACGTCCGTCCCGAGGCGCAACAACTGCTCGACGCCACCCATGGCTGGGCTCCGGAATCCTGGGAAATCCGGCTAGGCAACGACTTCCCGGCAGTTGCCAACGTCGAGGTGTTGCGGAACGGTCAGCCGTCCGCTGTCCGGTACGCGATCTCCTGGAGCCACGAGCGCTGGGCACTGGTCATGGGCGAGCCGAAGAACCCGCCAAGCCGGGGCGCCGGCCTCGGTATCGGCAGTGGCCCGCCGGCACGCCAAGCTCCCGCCGATTGTTCCGACTCCGGGCCCAAGCCCGGCGCCGGGGCGGCAGCCCTGATGTGCCAGCAGTACACGTCGAGGGCAGGCAACGCCCCTGGCCACAACCTGCACTGGCTGACCTCCACCCCGCTCCACGTGAGCTTCAGCGTGATGAATGGCTCTGCCGCCCTGGTGGTCCGGATGCCGTGCGGCGTGCTTAATGTCCCGGTGGCCGTGGATGCCTTCGGGCTCAGCGCTGATCCCGCCGGGATGGTGCAGTCGGCGGACGGCTGCGCCGGTGCTGCGGCGGAACAGCGCAGCTGGACCACTGCGTATTTCAAGTCGCCCCTGATTTACCAGCTGGGCCCGCAGGAACTGGTTTTCGTCAACGAGCTGGGCCGGATCCGGTTCAGCAGGGACTGAGGTGCCGCGCCGGGACGCAGGCTAGCTGCCGGACTGCCTGGCCGTGCAGTCCGGGCACAGTCCGAAGATTTCGACCGTGTGTTCCACCGCGGTGAAGCCGTGCTCCCGCGCGATCCGCGCGGCCCAGGCCTCCACGGCGGGCGCTTCCACTTCCACGGCCTTGCCGCAGCTGCGGCATAGCAGATGATGGTGGTGGCCGGTGACGGCGCAGCGCCGGTACACGGCTTCGCCGTCGGCGTTCCGGAGCACGTCCACCAGTCCGTCGTCGGCCAGGGACTGCAGGATCCGGTACGAGGTGGCGAGCGAAACCGAGGTGCCCCGCTCCTGCAGGATGCGGTAAAGCTCCTGGGTGCTGACAAAGTCCGCCAGGTCGTCCAGGGCGGCGCTGACTGCGAGGCGCTGCTTGGTGACGCGCTGCTCCTTGGCCGCGGCCGGAGCCGGTGTCCGGCTGCCGTCGGCTGTGGCGCCCTGGGACATTGGGGAACTCGCTTCACTGTCGGCTTCGTTTGCGTGCTGGCAATGTCCAAGATTACCAGCCGGTGCCGTGGACACTGCCACGCCGGATCCCTAGGCTGGCCCGATGAAGCTGACAAAATTCACGCACGCGTGTGTCCGCCTTGAGAAGGACGGCCGGGTGCTCGTGTTCGATCCGGGAAACCTCTCCGAGACAGACCAGGCACTGGCCGGCGCGGAGGCCGTGCTCATCACGCACGAGCATCCTGACCACGTTGACGTCGACGCCGTTGTGGCCGCCCTGCTGGACAACGGCCCGCTGCAGCTTTTCGCCCCGTCGGGAATCGCGGGCCAATTGCGGGAGAAGGCTGACAGTGCGGCCGGCCGGATCCACACCGTGGCCCCCGGCGAGGAGTTCGATGCCGCCGGGTTCGCCGTCAAGACCTTCGGCGGCCAGCACGCCCTGATCCACCCGCAGATTCCGGTGGTGGCGAACGTCGGCTATCTGGTCGATGGCAACGTGTACCACCCGGGGGATTCCTTCGCGATACCGGACGGAGTGGCCGTCCAGACCCTCCTGGTACCGATCCATGCGCCGTGGAACAAGGTGGGCGAGGTGGTGGACTTTGTGATCGGAGTGCGGGCCCCCAAAGCGTTCCCGGTCCACGACGCCCTGCTCAACCCGAACGGCCTGGGCATGATCGAGGGCCATGTGACCCGGATCGGCGCCCGGTACGGGACCGAATACCGGCACCTGTCCAGCGGCGACGCCGTGGAGGTCTAGGCTCCCGGCCAGGTGCCGCTGGCGAAAAACCCGCGGAGCGTTGCCTCGTGCGGTTCGGGGTCCAGGCCCTGGGCCTGAAGCCAGCCGGGGCTGTAGTAGTTGCCGGCGTAACGGTCCCCGCCGTCGCACATCAAGGACACAACGCTGCCGCGCCGGCCCTCGGCGATCATGCCGGCAATGAGCTGCCACACGCCCCAGAGGTTCGTTCCGGTGGACGGCCCGGCGTGCAGGCCGGCGTAGTGGTGCAGGTGCCGCATCGCCGCCACCGAGGCCGCGTCCGGGACCTGGACCATGTGGTCGATCACGCCGGGGACAAAGCTTGGCTCCATCCGCGGCCTGCCGATGCCTTCGATCCGGGAGGGAAGCCCCGCCGCCCCGCCGGCCGCGCCCGGCCAGCCCGGCCGCGGCCCACCCGGGGTAAAAAACCCGGGAACGGG
>JBKKDK010000093.1:0-7970 GCA_046708245.1 Arthrobacter sp. | reverse complement strand
GCGGAGACCATGATCCGCACGCGCGCCTCCCCGCGCCCCGGGTCGCGGATCTCGCGGTCGACGAGTTCGAGCACAGACGGCTCACCGGTGGCGCGGTACCCGCTTGCTTTCATACTCAAACCTAACGCCGGCCCGGACCGAAAATTCCCGCCGCGTCGCGATAAACTGGACCGATCATGATCGGTGCCCGGCTCCGTCTTCTGGCCTGGTTCGCCATCCTGGCGACCCTCCTCTCGGCCTGCGCACCGGCCATCAGACTCGATGAGGCCACCACCGGTCCACCGATCCAGACTTCCTCGGCCCCGGCAGCCCCACTCGACGACGTCCCCGCGCCTCACCGGACCCCGTCCCCCACGCCGACGTCGATTCTCGCCCCCGCCCCGGTGCCCCAGGCGTTCGCCCTCAACCTTTACCAGGATGGCGACTTCGTGCGGCAGTACACCTTTGACTGGTGTGTGGCGGCCAGCATCCAGATCATGCACAACCTCATCGACGACACGGGGGCCGGCACGTGGGCGGACCGCGTCCAGCAGGGCGAGTTGTGGGAGATGGCACGGGCACGGTCGTTCAACTCGTTCAACGGTGCCAACCCTTTGGGCTGGGCGAAGGTGCTTACCGAGGTCGGGACGGGGCCGTACGCCGTCGTCAGCATCGCCGTCTACGAGGAAGCGCTACAGACCGCGGCGCGCGCCATTGCTGACACTGACCGGCCGGTCGGGCTCGTCATGTGGCGCGGCCGCCACGTTTGGGTGATGAGCGGCTTTGAGTCCCTCGGCGATCCCGACCAGTTCCCGGAGTTCCCGGTCACCGGCATCCGCGTCCAGGATCCGCTCTATCCGTACGGCAGCAAGCAGTGGGGACCATCCCCCGCCCCCAACGCCCTGCTCACCCCCGAGCAGTTGGCGACGCAGTTCGTCGTCCGCGAGCCGCGACGCTGGAGCAGCGAACTGCCGACCGGCTACCTGCTGGTGCTGCCCGTCGCCGAGGGCTGATCAGCCCTGGATGTAGATGGCCGCAGACGAAACACCCGAGGAGGTCAACATGATGGTCGCTTTCAACCACACCATCGTCTACGCAACGGACAAGCGCCGTTCGGCGGAGTTCCTGGCCACCGTGCTCGGACTGCCGGAACCCGAAGCCATGTGGACGTTCATGACCGTGCCCCTCGACCACGGTGTGGCCCTTGATTTCGCCACGGCGGACCGGCCCATCTCGCCGCAGCACTACGCCTTCCTGGTCAGCGAGGCGGACTTCGACGGAATCTTCGCACGGATCCAGGCCCAGGGCATCCCCTACTGGGCGGACCCGGGACGGTCCCGCCCGCAGCAGATCAACCACAACGACGGCGGACGTGGCGTCTACTTCGCGGATCCGGACGGGCATTTCCTCGAGGCGATCACGCGTCCGTACGGATCGGGTGCTGCATGAGTTGCTAGTGGTCTTCGCTGAGCCCGGACGGGGCCGGCGTGTGGTGGGTGGCCGCCCAGGCGGCCAAGAGCTGGAGGTTGTCATGGGAGACGGTGCCGGCCTTGGCGGTGTAGGCCAGAAACATGAGCCCACTCTCGGCTGAGAGGGGCATCGCTTCGAAGTCGAGTTCGAGGTTTCCGACGACGGGGTGGTGGATGCGTTTCGTTCCGGTGCTGTGGAGGCGGACATCGTGAGAGGCCCAGAGCATCCGGAAGTCGTCGCTATTGGTGGAGAGCTCACCGATGAGGTCGCTGAGCCCGCGGTCGTAAGGAACGCGTCCGGCTTCGATGCGCAGCATCGCCACTATTTGCTGCGCAGCGTCCGCCCAGTCCTGGTAGATCTCTTGGGCGCGCGGAGACAGGAAGAGGAACCGGGCGAAGTTCGCCGTCGTCCCTTCCTGGTCGAAGAGCTCGATGAACAGGGCCCTGCCCAGAGCGTTCGACGCGATGACGTCCAGGCGGCCGTTCTGCACAATCGCCGGGACTCCCGTCATGGCGTCCAGGAGTTGCTGAACGCCCGGGCGAACCCGTTGGGACGTAGCCGGGAGCCGCTTTCGCGGCGAACGGGGACCGGCATTGGCAGCCCTGACGAGGTCATGCAAATGGGTTTGTTCGGCCTCATCGAGTTGCAAGGCCCTGCAGATGCCGGCCAGCACGGCTTCGGAGAAGCCTTTGGCGTTGCCGCGTTCCAGACGGACGTAGTACTCGGTGCTCATCCCGGCCAGCAGCGCGACTTCCTCACGCCGCAGACCTTGGACGCGGCGTCGGCCGCCGAAGTCCGGCAGCCCGGCCTGCTGGGGAGTAATCCTGGCCCTTCGGGTCGTCAGGAAGTCCCGGATGAGGTTCTCGTTGTTCATGACTTTGACGCTACGCCACCAGGCCGCGGTTAGAGGGTCATGGGTATTAACCCCATAGACAGAGCCTGTTTAGCGTTTCCGGAGTGGCCTTGACTTGAAGAACACCGGCGGGGAACCCTGCCTCACCGACTTCGTCAAAGGAAACACGCCATGAGTAGGAAGACCGTCTGGTTCGTTACTGGAGCAGCCCGCGGGATGGGCATCGGCATCGCCAAAGCGGCCCTTCAAGCCGGACACCCGGTAGTCGCCACCGCCCGCGACGCGGCCAACGTCACCGCAGCATTGGGCGAGCATGCGAACCTGCTGGCCTTGTCCCTGGACATCACCAACCCCGACGCCGCGCAGGCCGCCACCGATGCCGCGGTAGAGCGCTTCGGATCCATCGATGTACTGGTGAACAACGCCGGGAACTTCTACGCCGGGTACTTCGAGGAAATCAGCGACGAGCAGTTCCGTGCGCAAATGGAAACGAACTTCTTTGGTCCCCTGAATGTCACCCGCGCCATCCTGCCCGTGATGCGCAACCAGCGCTCCGGCCACGTCATCACGATGTCCTCCGCAGCTGGAATCATCGGCCAGGAGTTCTGCGCTGCATACGCAGCCTCGAAGTTCGCCCTTGAGGGGTGGATGGAATCCCTGCGCTACGATCTCGAGCCCTACGGGATCAAGACCACCATCGTGGAGCCCGGCTTCTTCCGCACCGAGCTCCTCGTCGAAGGCGCCTCTTCGATCTGGCCGAAACTCTCCATCGAGGACTACGCCCAGCGCACCACCGCAACGATCGCGGCCTGGAAGTCCATGAACGGCAAGCAGGCCGGAGATCCCGCGAAACTCGCGGGAGCACTGGTCACCATTGCCGGGCTCGAGCAGCCGCCCTTGCGTTTCATCGCCGGAGCGGATGTCGTTGCCGGCGTCGAGCAGAAAATCGCGACCCTCCAGGAACAGGTCAACGCACACCGCGAACTCTCCTCCAGCCTCCAGCACGACGACGCCTGACCCCGCGCCACCCCAACCTCGGGATTGCCAGTCCTTACAAAGAAAAGATGACCATGAAAAAGCCCATCGCACTGCTCCTCGGAACCGCAATCGCACTCACCCTTGGTGCGTGCACCACCGCACCTGCACCCACAGCGACTGCAACACCCACCGCCACCACGACCCCCTCACCCACCGAGGCCGCCGAAGCACCCAGCGCCGCGGAGACACCCATCACCTTCACCGCCGGCGACACCACGATCACGGCGGTGCTGAACGACAGCCAGGTCTCCCGGGACTTCGCAGCAACGCTCCCGGTCACCCTGCCCTGGTTCCGTAACGCCGGAATTGAATACATCACCGAGCTGCCAGCTCCGCTCACCGAATCCGGTCCGTTCTACACCGATGTGCAGGCCGGCGACCTCGTCTACTACAACCCCCTGGACAGCGTCACCATCATCTACGCACCCACCAGCTCCGTTCCCACCCTCACGAAGATGGGAGAAATCACCTCAGATCTGAGCGTTTTCGATGGCCTCCCCGACAACGTCGACATGCGCATCGAACTCAGCCAGTAATGGGAACGCACGGACAACCGGTGCGATACCAATGGACGCCCTCTAAACCGGTCCCGCGCTGCGCAGTAGGAGCCGGATTTACTCCCCGGCTTTGCGGCCTCCTGCTGCGATCCTGGCGAGGTCGCGACGGAACATTTCGGGCTCACTCTCCGTGGGGAGGTCCACTATGTCCTGGGCTGCATCGAGAGATTCGATTGGGTCTGCCGTCAGGGAGGCGAAGACGGTGGTGAGGTCGTCTTGTTCGTGTCCGTGGTCGGCGAGGAGTTCGAGGGTTTTGTGGTTGGCGGCGTCAATATGAAGGCTGTCGATGAGTACGCGAGCGATCTGGTCCCGGGCTATGACGCCGTCGGCTGGTGATCCAGACTGTCTCCTATCGCCTTGAAGCATGAGGATTGTCCGCTGGCCGGGTTCGTTGTAGTCGAACCAGCCGGGCCGCACGATCGTGTAGGGGTTGCCACTGGCCCGGACGAGGCGCTCGCTGCGCAGCTTCCACTGGGCGTAGGCGACGCCGGGCCGGGTCGTGCCGATGGCGGTCATGAGGGCAATGCGGGTCCGGCGGCCGTCCAAGGCTTTGAGGACGTTGGCCACGCCTGTGTAGTCATTGTCCTCCACGTCGCGTTCGCTGGTGGTCGATCCGTGCGTGAACACGATCGCGTTGACTGCGTCGACAGCCGGGCCGAGAGTATCTGGACGGGTCAGGTCACCGATCACCAAGTCCACCCCACCGGGAAGAATGCGGACTGCGCGGGCCTGGTCACGCACGAGTGCCCGGACTCTGTAACCCTGCTGCAGCGCCTTGGCCACGGCGTAGCGGCCGATGCTGCCCGTAGCACCATGGATCAAAACAGTGGAGGGACGGCCGTTCATCTTTTCTCCTTGACTGGGTCCTCTGCGGTGGTCCGCTGGGTGGCGGCCCAACTGGCCAGGACTTTCAGGGCATCCTCGGACGGTGTCCCGGGATCTGCTGTGTAGACGTTGATGCGCAGTCCCGGATCTGCGGTCAGTTCCAGCGCTTCGAAGCTCAAGTCAAGATCCCCAACGATCTGGTGGTGGAGCCGTTTCCGGCCAGCGCGGTGGTACTTCACATCGTGCCGTGCCCACCGGGTACGGAACTCCTCGCTTCGGGTAGAGAGTTCACCGATCAGGTCCGTGAGGTCCTTGTCGTACGGATTCTTCCCGGCGGTGGACCGCAGGACAGCCACGATGTCATCCGCCGCGCGCTCCCAATCGGCGAAGAACTCCCGCGCCTTCGGATTCAGGAAGGTGAACCGTGCACTGTTCGGCGGGGTGGTCTCTTCGGCCATCAAGTCCAGATAAAGCGCGCGGCCCAGCTCATTGGCGGCGAGGACATCCCCGCGGTCGTTGCGGACCCAAGCCGGCGCGGCCGTGATCGCATCAATGACGCGCTGCACGCTCGGCCGCACTGTCTGCGGGCTGCGCTTGCGCCGCACTCGGGGAGCGGCGGTGACGGCGCGGGCCAGGTCAAAAAGGTGGGCCGTTTCGGCCTCGTCGAGCTTCAACGCACGGCCGAGGGCTTCAAGGACGCTGTCCGAGGCGCCGGCGAGGTTTCCCCGCTCCAAGCGTATGTAGTAATCGATGCTCATCCCGGCGAGAATCGCGACTTCCTCGCGGCGCAGGCCACTAACGCGCCGGTTGCCGCCATAGACCGGAAGCCCGGCCTCCTCCGGCGTGATCCTTGCGCGGCGGGAGGTCAGGAACTTCCGCACGTCATCACTGTGTGTCATGGCATCCACGCTACGCCGCCGCTCCGGAACCAGGGAGGCACTGGCGTTACCCGGAACGACCGTGACTCCCGGCGCATAAGGAATCACGGTTGCCTTGAAATCATGAAACCTGCACGCACAACCGCTCCCCACCCGGCAGCGATCCTGATGATCATCCTACGCAGACCTGGCCGCGCGCCGCACCAAAACACCGCAGGTGGCAGCCCCTGCGCCGCAGGTCCAAGAGGTTCGCTGAACCACACACCACCATCCACATCAAGGGGGTAATGACGCGCACTCCCACAATTCCGGAGGCCTCAATATCGTGAAAGGCATGACCATGGAACTTACCCTCAACAACGGTGTCACAATGCCAGCCCTGGGCCTGGGCGACTTCCAAAGCGCCCCGGAGCAGACCACTGCCGCAAAAGACTCAGCGTCCGCACCCACCTCCGCCGCACGTCCGAACGCCCGCTTCGACATGAGCCGCCCAGCCAACCAGCGGAAACTCGCCATCGTCGAAGAGCTTGCCCAGCTCGCCGAACAAAACGGACTGTCCCTCATAGAAATGGCCATCGCTTTCGCGATCCACCACCCGGGCGTCACGGCACAGGCGCGGCGACGGTGACAGCCGTAACCGCAGCGGCGGCAAAAGCCCTTCATGATGCCCTGTGCGAGGCGATGGTGGCCGGGGACGCAGCCGCGCTCGAGAAGATCCTGACAGCCGACTTCACCCTCAAGCACATGACCGGATACGTGCAGTCAAGATCGGAATGGTTGGACGACATCGAATCCGGCCAGATGAGGTACCACCGGATGGAAACAGTCCAGGCCACCGTCAGCCCGGAAGGGACCACGCCCAGTTTGACCGCCCGGACACTCACCGACGCGACGATCTGGGGATCCAGGTCCGCCTGGCGCCTGACGTTGCGCTCCTGGTGCGAGCCGCGCGGAGACGACTGGGGCATCGCACGCACCGTCGCATCAACATGGTGAGTCAGACGCAGACCGTCATTTTTGTCAAAAGAAGGGACGTCATGACTGACCAACCCAAGCAGCAACTCTTCACCGACGAGAAGTAGGAAGATCATGAACATCGAACCCATCGTGGCGACCACGAAGAACCCGCCGGCGCAGTTCGCAGGCGACGTCTGGCTCGACCCGATCGCGCTGCCGCATGAGAGCGACCAGACCATGGTGGTCGCGACCGTCCGCTTCGCTCCGGGAGCCCGCACGGCATGGCATGCGCACAAGCACGGCCAGTACCTTCGCGTCACTCAAGGCATCGGCCGCTTCGGCGGTCGTGACGGCAAGATCATTGAGGTCCACCCCGGCCAGACCCTCTACACCCCTCCCGGTGAAGAACACTGGCACGCTGCTGCCCCCGGCTGTTTCATGGAGCACATCGCCATGCATCAAAACGGCGAAGACTCCGCCACAACCACGACCTGGGGCGAGCACATCACGGACGACGAATACAACGGCAACTAAACAGCCGCAGGACCGAGGCTGGCGCACGCCAGGGCGCACCAGTGATTATTGCGTCGTACCTGGCGCTGGCATTCGATCACATAGGAAACCCCCGGACCAACATGGTCCGGGGCTTTCTCGGGCGTCTGTTAGCGCCCGATGCAGACGGTGAGATCCAGATGGATGTCATTATCGGCAACAAGGCGGTCCTGGAGGTAGCGCGCAAGGCTGGCGTCGGTGGCGGTGTGAACGCTTTGCGCGATTGCTCCGCGCAGCACCGCCTGAGTGTTAGTGGAATTCACGACGTCAAGCGGCGCCCACCCACGATGGCCGCCGGTAAGACGTTCTATGTCTGTGCGGAAGGAACGCTTGTGGTCTTCTCGGACGGTAGCGCGCATGGTGAACGGGATAAAGGGAGTGGGCAAGGAGGTCCTTTCACGAGGCAGCCGGTCATCGACGCCCCATTCTGAACAAGTCCTCTGCAGCCCCCTTCTATTCCGCCAAAGCGGCCGAGGAGTCCAGCATCACGCGCCGGAACCGCCTGTCCCCATCGGCATAGGCCTGAATGCCTGCTTCGCTGGCTGCGTCGGCGATCTCGGGGGTGGGGGGCTTCTGCGATCGGCACGCGTGGACGTTTGGTCCGGCGAAATCTATCATGAGCCATGCCCATGGCTGGCCGAGTCGTTTCTGCCGTGGTGCTGCTCGTCGTTGGGGCAGCACTCGCGTTGCTGGCCGTGGTGGTCCACTACGAATTCATGAGAGTGTACGGCGACGTCAGCGGCACCGCGTTCGAGGGGCTCACGTGGGGGTTGGCGGCCGGTCCGTCCGGATTGGCGCTCGGTCTGGTCGCGGTGGTTGCCGTGGTCGGCTTCATGCTCTCGACACGACGGTGGATGCGGC
>JBKKDK010000092.1:0-8678 GCA_046708245.1 Arthrobacter sp. | reverse complement strand
TCCTCAAGGAGCGCAAGCCCGATGAGCAGATCGTCGCGGTCGAGCCGAAGGACTCCGCCAACCTCAACGGCGGCGCCCCGGGCCCGCACAAGATCCAGGGCCTCGGCGCCAACTTCGTGCCGGAAATCCTGGACACCAACGTCTACGACGAGGTCATCGACGCCACCCTGGAGGATTCCGTCCGGGTCGCGCGCGAGCTCGGCGTCAAGGAAGGCATCCTCGGCGGCATCTCCTCCGGCGCGATTGTGTGGGCCGCCCTGGAACTCGCCAAGCGCCCGGAGAACGCCGGTAAGCTGATTGTGGCTGTGGTCTGCGACTTCGGTGAGCGCTACATCTCCACCGTGCTCTACGACGACATCCGCGGCTGAGTTCCAGCCCGTAGTCACACGATTCCCCAGAAAGGTCTTTGTGAGCTTCTTCGCAAGACTTAAGGAAGACCTCGACGCCGCCCGGTCGCATGACCCGGCGGCTCGAGGTTCTTTTGAGAACTTCTTCGCCTATTCCGGCCTGCACGCCATCTGGTTCCACCGGCTGACGCACCGGATGTGGCAGAACCCCGCGCTGCGGTTCCCGGCACGGCTGATCTCCCAGCTGGCCCGGTTCCTCACCGGGATCGAGATCCACCCCGGCGCGACCATCGGCCGGCGCTTCTTCATCGACCACGGCATGGGCGTCGTCATCGGCGAGACGGCCGAGATCGGCGAGGACGTCATGATCTATCACGGCGTCACGCTCGGCGGACGCTCGCTGGCCAAGATCAAGAGGCACCCGACGCTCGAGGACCGTGTGGTCATCGGCGCCGGGGCCAAAATCCTCGGCCCCATCACGATCGGCCGGGACAGCGCCGTCGGCGCCAACGCCGTCGTGGTCAAGGACGCCCCGGCCGAGTCGATCGTCACCGGTGTGCCGGCGACCTGGCGGCACCGCGACGCGCAGCGCGAGACCAAGCCCGCCGTCGACCCGGCCGAGTACCTGATCGATTACCACATCTAGGCAGTCCTAGCCGGGAAACCGCTTGTAGATGCTCCAGAGCACCGCGTCGAACGCCCGGTCCGGCAGGAGGCGACGCAGCAGCAGGATGCTCCGCGCGTTCCGGCCCACCGGATAGCGGGTCCTGGGCCGGGCCGCGGTGGCGGCATGCACGATCGCGTCCGCCACGACCTCCGGGCTTGAGGACAGGGCGCCCTGGTCCGTCGTCGCCAGGGCAGCCGCGACCACTGCGGCCTGTGCTGCGTAGGGTCCGTCCGCGGAGCTCGCCAGCAGCCCCTTCGCCGAAATTGTGCCCCATTCCGACTGTGTGCCCGCCGGCTCGATGATGGACACGCCGATGCCGTGCGGTTTAAGTTCAATCCGCAACGAGTCGCTCAGGCCCTCGACGGCAAACTTCGTGGCGTGGTACCAGGCGCCGAGGGGCTCGTACATCTTTCCGCCGATCGAGGACACGTTGATGATCCTCCCGCGCCGCGCCGCCCGCATGGCCGGAATCACCAGTTGCGTCATCCGGGCCAGGCCGAACACGTTGACGTCGAACTGCCGCCGGCCTTCGGCCGGCTCCACCTCTTCCAGCGAGCCGTAGGACCCGTAGCCGGCGTTGTTGACCAGCACATCGATCCGGCCGTGCACAATCAGCACCCCGCCGACGGCGGCGGCCATCGACTCCTCGTCCGTCACGTCCAGGGAAACGACGTTGACGCCGTAGGCCTTCAGCGGCTCCATCTTCTCCACCCGGCGGGCCCCGGCATAGACGGTGAAACCGGCCGCGGCGAGCTTCCTCGCGGTTTCAAAGCCGATCCCGGTGGAGGCACCGGTGACAAACGCTACGGGCTGGGGCATCAGCTGGACTCCTTGGCGGGGTAGGGCCGCACATACGAACGGCCGGCGCCCCCCAGAGTATCGGGAAGCGCCGGCCGTTCCTGCCGGAAGCGGCAGGGACTAGTGCGTGTCCACTGCCTCGATCTCGGACTTGTCTTCGCCCCAGAGGGTGTGGAACGTGCCCTCGGCGTCGACGCGGCCGTACGTGTGGGCGCCGAACAGGTCACGCTGGCCCTGGATCACGGCGGCCGGAAGGCGCTTGCGACGCAGGCCGTCGTAGTAGGCCAGCGAGGAAGAGAACACCGGCACCGGGATGCCGAGCTGGACCGCCGTGGAAACTACGCGGCGCCAGGCCGGGAGGACGTCGGCAATCGCCGTGGTGAACGCCGGGGCGAAAAGCAGGTTGGCCGGCTTCTGCTCCGCGGCGTACGCCTTGGTGATTTCCTTGAGCAGTTCCGCACGGATGATGCAGCCGCCGCGCCACAGCGAAGCGATCTCATCCAGCTTCAGGTCCCAGCCGTACTCCTTGGCTGCGGAGGTGAGCATGTCCAGTCCCTGCGCGTAGGAGACCAGCTTGGAGGCGTAGAGCGCCTGGCGGACGTCCTCGACAAACGTCTCGGGAACCTCGACGTCGGCTTCGGCCCCTGCCAGGAGCTCCTGGGCCAGCTTGCGCTGCTCCGCCTGGGAGGACAGCGCGCGGGCGAAGACGGATTCGGCGATGCCCGACGTCGGCGAGCCGAGCTCGAGCGCGGAAATGACCGTCCAGCGGCCGGTGCCCTTCTGGCCCGCAGCGTCCACAACGACGTCTACGAACGGCTTGCCGGTCCTGGCGTCTACGTGGCCGAGGACCTCGGCGGAGATTTCGATCAGGAACGAGGCGAGGTCGCCCTTGTTCCACTCTCCGAAGATCTTGGCCTGCTCCGCCGGCTCGATCCCCGCACCGGAGCGCAGCAGGTCGAAGGCCTCACCGATGACCTGCATGTCCGCGTATTCGATGCCGTTGTGGACCATCTTGACGAAGTGGCCGGCGCCATCGGTGCCGATCCAGGCACAGCACGGCTTGCCGTCGACGTGTGCGGCGATCTTTTCCAGCAGCGGGCCGAGGGCCACGTAGGACTCCTTGGAGCCGCCAGGCATGATGGAAGGACCGTTGAGGGCACCTTCCTCGCCGCCCGAGACGCCGATGCCGACGAAGTGCAGGTCCTTCTTGGCGAGCGCGGCCTCGCGGCGGCGGGTGTCCTCGTAGTGCGAGTTGCCGGCGTCGATGATGATGTCGCCCGCCTCCAGGAGCGGCTCGAGCTGCTCGATCACGGAGTCGACCGGCTTGCCGGCCTTGACCATGATCAGCACGCGGCGCGGCTTCTCCAGCGAATCAACGAGCTCCTGAAGCGTCTCCGTGCGGACGAAGTCGCCGTCCTGGCCGTGCTTGGCCAGGAGCGCGTCGGTCTTCTCGACCGACCGGTTGTGCAGGGCAACGGTGAAGCCGTTCCGGGCCAGGTTCCGGGCGAGGTTGGCCCCCATCACCGCAAGGCCGGTGACACCGATGTGTGCTGACATCAAAACTCCAATTCATTTTGTGCTACGAGTGCAGTTCGCCCCGCACTTCATGCGGGACACGCTTTTGGGAACAGTGGCTGTCAATAAACCATATGTATTTCCGCGGGCTACGGGAAAGCAGCGCCCACGTGGCGGAACAACGCCGCGTCATAAACAGTCTATGATTTCCGGCGCGCGCCCGGCCGGTCCGGACCGGAACGACGGCGGATCCGCGGCTGACCGGGGGCGGGACCCGCCGCGGGACCGACGGCCACAGTGCCGGGGCCGCATTATGCTTACGACTATGTCAACCAGCCTCCACCACCGCGCCATCGAGCATCTGGGCGCCCGCATCGTCGCGGGTGACCTCCCGGCCGGCCACGTCATGCTGGCCGAGCATCTTGAAGATGAGCTCAAGGTCTCCCGCTCGGTTGTCCGTGAAGCCGTGCGGGTCCTGCAGTCCCTGGGCCTGGTCGAGACCATCAAGCGCGTGGGCATCCGGGTCCTGCCGGCGAACCGGTGGAACCCCTTCGATCCCCTGGTGATCCGCTGGCGGCTGGCCGGCGCAGGACGCGGAGCCCAGCTGCGCTCCCTCGCCGAGCTGCGCACCGCCGTCGAGCCGGTGGCCGCCGAACTGGCCGCGGCCAATGCCCCCGAAGAGCTCCGGCGCGAACTCGTGGAAATCTCGCATGCGATGCGCGACGCCGGCCACGCCGGCAACGTGCCTCGGTTCCTGGAGCTGGACATCCACTTCCATTCGGTTCTGCTGACCGGTTCCGGCAACGAAATGTTCGCCAACATGGTCGGCCAGGTCGCCGAGACCCTCACCGGGCGCACCGTGCACGGGCTGATGCCCGACCACCCCCGGGAGACCGCGCTGCGCTGGCATGTGGAGCTGGCGGAGGCGATTGCCGCCGGAGACGCCGCGGCGGCCCGGGAAGCGTCCAACAAGATCATGCGCGAGACCATCTCGGAGATGGAACCCAGCTGGAAGAACCAGCCCCGCGTGTTCCTGCCGCTGCAGCGCCGCTAGCGCCCGCCGTTCCGGCGTCGGCTGTTCCGCAGGTCCGCCCGCTCACTACGCCGGGGCCGGCCGGAAGTCCAGCAGGACCTTGCCCGATTCCGCGGAGTTCCGGGCCACCTCGAAGGCCTCCAGTCCCCGGTCCAGGGGAAAGGTGTGGGTCACCACGGGGTCCACGAACAGCGATCCGTCCGCGAGCGCGCCAATGACCTCATCGATTTCGTCGTTGAAGCGGAACGAGCCGAGCAGCTCCAGCTCGCGGGTGATTGCCAGCGAGATCAGGACGGGCTGCGGACCGGCCGGCAGGAGCCCCACCATGACCACCTTGCCGCCGCGCACTGCCCCCTTGAGCGCCGACGCCAGGCCATGATGGCTGCCGGAGGACTCGATGACGACATCCGCCGCCACCGCCGCGATGGCCTCGGCGTCGTCTCCCCTGAGCACCTCGTCAGCGCCCACGGCGCGGGCAATTTCCAGCGGCTTCGCGTGCATGTCCACGGCCACGATCCGTTGCGCGCCCGCTCGTTCGAGGACGGCCACCGCCAGTGCACCGATGGGGCCGCTGCCGATCACGAGGGCCGTTTTGCCCGCAACGTTCCCGGCCCGGGCGACGGCGTGCCAGGCGACACTGGCCGGTTCCACCAGGGCGGCGGTCTGCAGTGCCAGGCCGGCCGGCAAGGGCCGGAGCATCCGCGCGGGCAGGGCGGCGTACCGGCTGAACGCCCCGTCCGTGTGCGGGAACCGTGCGGCGCTGCCCAGGTAGGTGCAGCCCGGTGACAGGTTGGGCCGGTCCGCCGGGTACCGTTCGGCGCCGGGGCCAGGGCTGGCGGGATGCACGGCGACGGCTGTGCCCGCTGCCGGCCCGGTGCCGTCCGCCGCGGCCCGGAGCACGGTTCCGACAATTTCGTGGCCCAGGATCATCGGCGACTTAAGGACCGATTCACCCGCGGCTCCGTGCAGCCAGTAGTGCAGGTCCGAACCGCAGATGCCGCCGAAGGCAACTTCAACCACAGCTTCGTCCGGGGCCGGCGCGGGGACGGGGATGTCCTCGATCCGGAGGTCGCCCGCTGCGTGTGCCACCACGGCTGCTCCTGTGGCCGGAAGTGCCGTCGCGCCGGCCATCAGACCACCACCGTCATTCCGCCGTCGATGAAGATGGTCTGGCCGTTGACGAAATTCGAGCCGTCGGAGGCCAGCCAGACCGCGGGACCGGCCAGGTCCTGCACGGTCCCCCAGCGGTGCGCGGGGATCCGGCCGAGAATCCAGGCGTTGAAGTCCTCATCGTCCACCAGGTTTTGCGTCATTTCGGTGTGGATGTAGCCGGGCGCGATGCCGTTGATCTGCAGGCCCGCACCCGCCCACTCCGCCGTCATGGCCCGGGTCAGGTTGCGGAGCCCGCCCTTGGCCGCGATGTAGGGGGCGATGGTGGGCCGGGCAAGGTCCGTCTGGACCGAGCAGATGTTGATGATCTTGCCGTGGCCGCGCGGGATCATGTGCCGGGCCGCCTCGCGTCCGACGAGGAAGGCGCTGGTCAGGTCCGTGGAGATCACCCGTTCCCAGTCGGCAACGTCCAGTTCCAGCATGGGCACCCGGTGCTGGATGCCCGCGTTGTTCACCAGGATTTCCAGCGGTCCCACATTTTCCTCGACCCAGGCAACGCCGCGCGCAGCCTCGGTGTCGCTGGTGACGTCGAAGGCGCAGCTGTGCACGCGGCCGGGCGGGTAGTCCGCGGCCATGGCGGCCGCGGCAGCCTTGAGCCGGTCCGGGTTGATGCCGTTGAGCACCACCGTGGCGCCGGCGTCTGCCAGTGCCCGTGCCAGGGCGTTGCCGATCCCGCGGCTGGAGCCGGTGACCAGTGCGGTCCGGCCTGTCAGGTCAAAAAGTCCACTCACGGTTCGCTGTTCCTTACTTGGTCGTGGCTGTTCTGTTGCATCTGGCGATGCCGCTGAGATTGGAGATTGCCTGCCGCACGACGGCGAGGTCCTGGTCCCCCAGCCCCTGGCGCACCAGCGCCGCGTAGAGGCCAACGCCGGCCTCGGCCATAGGCACGGCGGCATGGGCGGCGGCGGCGCTTTCGAGGACAAAGGAAAGGTCCTTGTGCATAAACTTCGCGGGACCGGTGGGAAAGTAGTCCTTGGCGGCGAGCCGCGGGCCCACGACGTCAAGGACCCTGCTGCCGGCCAGTCCGCCGGCAAGCACCTCGTAGAGCGCAGCGACGTCCATGCCGGAGCGTTCGGCGAGTTCCGCGGCCTCGGCGAGCGCCGCCGTCGTGGTTCCCACGATGAGCTGGTTGCAGGCTTTGGCGAGCGAACCGGAGCCCAGCGGTCCCAGCCGCCGCACCGTGCGGCCCATGGCGCCGAAAAGTGGCAGGAGCCGGACGAAGTCGGCTTCGTCCGCCCCCACCATGACGGCCAGCGTCCCGGCCGCGGCACCCGTGGTGCCGCCGCTGACGGGGGCATCGACGACGACGGCGTTCCCGCCGCTCGCCGCGGACACCCGGGCGCCGAAGGCCTGCACCGCTGACGGCGAGACGCTGCTCATGACCACCACGGCGGTTCCGGCGGCCGGCGGCTGTGCGGACCAGCTGGCCAGGAGTCCGGCGGCTGCTTCCTCGATGTGGGAGAGATCCGGAAGCATACAGATGATGACGGGCGCATCGCGGAGCGATTCGACGTCGGCCGCGCGTGCACCGCCCAGGGCCTCGAATGTTTCGAGCACGCCCGGCGAGCGGTTCCAGGCGGTGACAGCCCACCCGGCCTTGAGGAGGTTCGCGGCCATCGGCGCACCCATCAGCCCCAGGCCGACAAAGCCTGCTTCCTTCCGGTCCATATCCATGGTGTGCTCACTTCGTCGTGGTTAATAATCGAAATCCGTTCAATATCCTAGCCGCCATTCAGTATGATGAACACTATGACGTCTAAAACCACCGTAGCGATCGCCGTCCCGCTCGAAGCCGAGCTTGTGGAGCGCATCCGCGCAGTAGATCCGTCCGTTACCGTCCTGTACGAGCCTGACCTGCTGCCGCCGGAACGTTTTCCCGCGGACCACGCGGGGGATCCGGGCTTCCGCCGGACACCGGAGCAGGAGGAGCGCTACTGGGCGATGCTCAACCAGGCCCAGGTGCTGTACGGGTTCCCCAACGAAAGCCCGGCGGGGCTGGCCAAAATTGCCGGCAGCAACCCGCATCTGGCCTGGATCCATGCCATGGCTGCGGGCGCCGGCGGTGCCGTCAAGGCCTCCGGACTGGATGCCGCCACCCTGGAGAAGTTCAAGGTCACCACCTCAGCCGGGGTCCATGCCCTGCCGCTCGCCGAGTTCGCCGCCCTTGGGATCTTCAACGGCTTCAAGCGCAGCGCGGAGATGGCCGTGGACCAGGCAGCCAGGAACTGGCCGGAACTCCGCACGCCCACGCGCCTGGTCAACGGCTCACACCTGGTGGTCACCGGGCTCGGCGAGATCGGGCTCGAAACGGCACGGATCGCCCGCGCGCTGGGCATGACTGTCAGCGGCACCAAGCGGACGGTGGAGCCCATAGAGGGCATCCGGGACGTCACCGACAACGCCGGCCTGGCGGGCCTGCTCGCCGCTGCGGACGCCGTCGTCAACACACTTCCCGGCACGCCCTACACAGAAAAGCTCTTCAACCGCGAAGTCTTCGCTGCCATGAAGCCCGGCACGGTCTTTGTGAACGTGGGCCGCGGCACCGTTGTGGACGAGGACGCGCTGCTGGAGGCGCTCGAAAACGGCCAGGTCTCGTATGCCTGCCTCGATGTGTTTGCCGTGGAGCCGCTCCCCCAGGACAGCCCACTGTGGAACCACCCCAAGGTGATGGTGTCCCCGCACACCTCAGCCCTCAGCGCCGCGGAAAACCGGCTGATCACCGAACGCTTCTGCACCAACCTGCGGACCTTCCTCGACGGCGGCGAACTCCCGCACCTCGTGGACACGGTCCACTTCTACTAGGAAACACACCTTCGCAGTTCCCTCAGGGCGGACCCACCGGAAACGGCGGGGCCGCCCTTTTGTATGGGCGCCACGGTTGCTGGCTGGCGACGCGCATATCACCCGCCGACGCGCAAGTCGTCTGGCGACGCGGGGATTCCGGTAGCGCGGGGTATTTTGCGCGTCGCAGGGCACTTCCCGGGTCGCAGAACGGCCGTGACCCCCTTCCATTGCGAACGACCCGCTCCACGCCCGTCGAAGCGCATCCTGACTCGCGACGCGGATCCTGGCCGGCGACGCGCATATCGCCCGCCGACGCGGGGATTCCGGTAGCGGAGGGTATTTTGCGCGTCGCAGGGCACTTCAC
>JBKKDK010000091.1:0-8666 GCA_046708245.1 Arthrobacter sp. | reverse complement strand
CGGGCTGAGGACCGCCCCGACCATTGGACATGCTCTCCGCTCGTGCCCGGGTCCGAGGGACATGTCCTGGCTATCCCTGACCCGGTGGACATAGCGGTCTTATGTCCACCCCTGAGCGCCGGGACTGGGCATGTCCGCCCGTCTTGAGCGCCAGGACTGGGCATGTCCCCTCGGGGATGCCAGTGCGGCCAGCAACGCCGAAGGCCGGTCCCGTTTTCACGGGCCCGGCCTTCAGTGCTCTGCGTACTGCTGTGCTGTGTAAAACGTTTACGGTCAGCGGGAGCGCTGGCGGAGGCGCTGCATGTCGAGGATGACGACGGCGCGGGCTTCCAGGCGCAGCCAGCCGCGCTGCACAAATTCCGCGAGTGCCTTGTTGACCGTTTCGCGGGACGCGCCGACCAGCTGGGCCAGCTCTTCCTGGGTCAGCTCGTGGGCCACCAGGACGCCGTCGGTCGCGGGACGGCCGAAGCGGTCGGCGAGATCCAGCAGGGCCTTGGCCACGCGGCCCGGGACATCGGAGAAGACCAGATCGGAGAGCGAGTCGTTGGTGCGGCGCAGCCGGCGGGCCAGGGCCTGCAGCAGCTGGGCGGAAACTTCCGGGCGGGTCCGCAGCAGGGCGTTGAGGCTCTCGTTCTTTAGCCCGGCCAGGCGCGTTTCCGAGACGGCCGTGGCCGTTGCGGTTCGCGGGCTCGGATCAAACAGTGCCATCTCGCCGAACAGCTCGCCCGGGCCGAGGATGGCCAGCAGCGACTCGCGGCCGTCAGGTGACGTGCGGCCGAGCTTTACCTTGCCCGAGACGATGAAGTACAGCTGGTCACCCTGATCGCCCTCCCGGAATACCGAGGCTCCGCGTGAGAGGTCCACCTCGGTGAGTTCGTCCGTGAGCAGCCGGAACGCCTCGTCGTCGAGCGTGGCGAAAAGTGGGGCGCGGCGCAATACCTCGATGTCCATAAAATCTCCTGACTTACTGTGTCGGCTGGGGCGCTTCAGCCATTCTTCCAGAATTTTGGCGCTTCTGTGACGTAGTTGGCACCGAAACACCTGAATTGGAGCCGTTGTGGGCGCCGGGCGTCCGGGCCCGCACGGCAAACTGTCAGCCACCGTCGGTAGAATTGGGTCCTTACCTGCCTATAAGGAGCTCCGGTGTTCGGCATGACCGTCCTGGACCTGGCGTTGATCCTCACGCTGCTGTCCTATCTGATCTATGGCCTGCGCAACGGCTTCCTGGTGACGCTCGGCGGGATCGCGGGGTTCGCCGCGGGGGCCGTGGCCGCGTTTGTGTCCGTTCCGATCGTCAGCGGCCTCGTGGACAACGCCGGCTGGCGGCTGACGGCCATCGTCGCGACGGCCGTCCTGCTGATGGTCCTGGGCCACGGCCTGGGCACCATGATCGGGCGCCGGGTCCGCAGCGTGGTCAAGATCAGCCCGCTCCGGGCCGCGGACCGCCTGGTGGGCGGCGGAGTGAGCGTGGTGGTCTCCGCCCTGGTCATGTCGATGCTGGCGTTCAGCATCGGCGCACTGGGCGTCCCGTTCGTGTCCCAGCAGATTGCCGAGTCCAAGGTGATCCGCTACATCGACGGCGTGACGCCGACACCGGTCAAGACGTCGATGGCGCAGCTGCGCTCGGCGGTGATCGGCAACGGCATCCCCACCCTGTTTGAAGGCTTCGCGCAGGGCCAGCCGGTGGCCGTCCCGGACGCCAGCACCGACACACCGGCGTTGAACCGGGCCGCGGAGTCCGTGCTGAAAATCGCCGGAACCGCCTACCAGTGCGGGCAGAACCAGACCGGAACCGGTTTTGTGGTGTCCCCGGGGCGGGTGGTGACCAACGCCCACGTGGTCGCCGGCGTGCCGGAGCCGGTGGTCGAGATCCCCGGCGGCGGTGCCTTGCCCGGACGCGTGGTCTACTTCGACAGCCAGCACGATCTCGCGGTCTTGGCCGTCGACGGCCTGCGTTCCGCGCCGCTGCCGCTGGGCCCGGACCTGCCGGCCGGCAGCCCGGCAGCGTTTGCCGGCTATCCGCACGGCGGCCCGTTCCAGTCCAAACCGGCGACGGTGCAGGATGTCGCCACCGTGCTCGTCCCCGACATCTACGGCAACAACCCGGCGCCCGAAGACGTCTACCGCCTGGCCGGGGACGTGCAGCCGGGCAACTCCGGCGGGCCCTTGCTGACCACTGACGGCCGGGTCGCCGGCGTCGTCTTCGCCAAGGCCACGAGCGAGTCCTCGCTCGGGTTCGCGATCACCATGACCGATCTGGGTCCGGTCGCGGCCCAGGCGCCGGGGCTCGACAGCCCGGTCTCCGCCGGGCAGTGCATCAGTAAGTAGCCGGCGGGAGCCATTCCAGGCTCTGGCCGTGCGGGCCCGTGATCGCCACCGGCATGCCGTTGTGCATCAGCAGGAACCTGCCCTGCAGCCGGGCCTCCTCCATTTCCGGAACGACGCTGGACCCGTCCGACTGGAGGATCACGCCGTGGCCCTCGTTGGAGAGCCAGTGGCAGCCGCGGTCCCGGACCAGCGCGGCCATGGTCCCGCGGAAACGGTCCCGCGCACCGGAATCCAGGTAAGCCATGACCGCGCT
This sequence comes from Arthrobacter sp., assembly GCA_046708245.1. Classification (GTDB taxonomy): domain Bacteria; phylum Actinomycetota; class Actinomycetes; order Actinomycetales; family Micrococcaceae; genus Arthrobacter. The sequence goes on along the minus strand of JBKKDK010000091.1, from coordinate 6,085 downwards.
GTGGAACACCACCAGCGCCGCGTCCGGCGGCGCCTGCCCGGAGAGGGCGAGGAGCTGTTCATTGAGGTCCCCGGCCACCAGGAGCGGCGGGTCCGCCCGGGCGATGCCGACCGCCCGCCGCAGCCGCTCGCGGCGGAAGTCCGGCTCCGGCCAGACGAGTGCCTCCAGCCACGCGACGTCGTCCGGGTTCCTGACGTCGAGCGGACTGAGATCGATGCCGGCGCGCCATTCCACCCGCGGGAGGTCCGCCGGCAGCGGCACGGGACCCGTGATGGCGCACTCCAGCACCGGGAAGGTCCCCGCCCGCGCCCCGGCGGGGGACAGCCGCGTCACGGCGCCGGCGCCCTCATGCGGGCCGGCAGTCCGGAACTCGTAGCCGTAGCGGTCCGGGAACAGTGCGAGCCCGGCCGAGGCGCCGACCTCGATGAGGGCCAGCGGACGGTCCTCGGCCGCAGCGATCTGCGCCAACGACGGCAGCAGCGTGGCGCAGCGCCCGGCCTCGTTGGTCTGGGTGGCGCGGGAGAGCACAATCCGCGAAACGTCCTCCCAGTTCCGGTCGAGGAAACGCCGGAACTGCCCGTATGGGCTGACCCGCGCGCCCAGGAACCGGGCCGCCGCGAGCATGAGCAGCGGCTGGCGTTTGTTGTACGGCCACTGGTCGATGCGCCGGATCAGTTCCGCGTCCTCCGCGATGCCCGTGGCCCACTCGGCGTAGCACGGAGAGTTACCGGGCGCGTCGACGGTACCGAAGTGCCGGTACCACTCCGCGGTGGCCGGTCCCGCGGGCGCCCGGGCGGGCTCAACGGGGGACATGCTCAGTCCTGGTCCGCGTGCAGCCCCGCGAGGAATTCCACGGCGAACCGGTAGCCCAGGATCCCGGCCCCGGCGATCACGGCCTTGCTGATGTCCGAGAGGTAGGAGTGGTGCCGGAACGCCTCCCGTGCGTGGACATTGGTGATGTGGACCTCGACGGCGGGCAGTTGCACCGCGGAGATGGCATCCCGGATGGCCACCGAGGTGTGCGTGTAGGCGCCGGCGTTGATCACGATGCCCACCGCCCGGCCGCGGGCGGCGTGGATGGCGTCCACGAGGGCCCCCTCGTGGTTGGACTGGAAGCACTCAACGTCCAGCCCGTGCGCCGCTCCGGCGTCCTTGGCAAGCTGTTCGACGTCGGCCAGCGTCGCCGTGCCGTACTTCTCGGGCTCGCGGGTGCCGAGCAGGTTCAGGTTGGGTCCGTTGAGGACCAGGATGATGCCGCGGCCGGCGGGGGTGGCTTCGCTCATGCCTGACAATGTATCGCGTTGCATTGCGGGCTGCCGCCCCGGCGGCGGAAACGGAACGCAGATGACAGCCCGCGGAGCGGCCGGCCGGCTCTGGTCCGCAGCGGCCCGCCTGCTTAAACTGGATGGACCATCGTGCGGAGCTCCCGTACTGGTCAGCTTGCGCGCAAGCCCGATCCCGGAGCACACATCATGCGCAACATTCATGCAGGAAGATCAATCCGCCGCGCCGCCGTGGGCATCGTCGCCCTCGCGGCGTTCCTCGTGCCGGCGCCCCTGGCCACTGCCGCCCGGGCGGACCGCGATGACCAAACCTGGGTGATTAGACTCCCCGGCGCCACCGGCGCTGAAGGCGTGGCTGCAGGGGAGGGCAGCACGTTTTTCGCCGGCGACCTGCTCAACGGGAACATCTTCCGGGGAGACATCGGCAAAGGCAAGGCAAAACTGTCCATCACGGCGCCGGCGGGCCGGGCAGCGGTCGGCATGAAGGTGGACCGGGACGACGACCTGCTCTTCGTCGCCGGCGGCGGCACCGGCCAGGCCTATGTCTATGACCTGGAGACCAGGAAATCCGTGAAAGTCTACGAGCTGGCTCCGGCCGGTGCCAGCTTCATCAATGACGTCGCCCTGACCGACGGCGACGCATGGTTCACCAACTCCCGCGCCGGTGAGCTCTACCGGATCCCGATCGGCCGGGATGGAAAACCCGGGGACGCCAGCGCCCTGGCGCTCGAGGCACCCGCCGGCACCGTGGACGAGGGGTTCAACCTCAACGGCATCGCCGCCGCCAACGACGGCCACCGGCTGATCGTCTCCCACACCGGCCGCGGCGCCCTGTACAGCGTGGACCCGGACGACGGATCCAACAGGTTGATCGACGTCACGGACTCCGCGGGGGCCCCGGCCGCCCTGCCGAACGTGGACGGCATCATCATCCGTGGCGACACGCTCTGGGCCGTGCAGAACTTCCTCAACCAGGTCAGCCGGATCGACCTCAACGGCTCGCTCCGCAGCGGTGAGGTGCAGGAGGTCATCACCAGCAAGTACTTCGACGTCCCGACGACGGCGGCGCTGTTCGGCAAGACTCTCGCCCTGGTCAACGCGAAATTCGCCACCCCCGCGGCAACCAGCTTCGAGGTGGTCCTCGTCGGCGCCTGCTCCCGCGGCTGAGGTCCCGGACTAACCGGAGGCGGACGGATCCCTACCGCACCGCGAGCCGCTCGATCCGCCGCAGTGCCAGGGCGCACACCGGCAGGTAGGCCGGTGCCCACCACGGGACCGTGAACGTCACGAGGCAGCCGCCGGCCTGCGGCATGACCCGGTGGCCCGTGGCCGGGATTCCGGCCACGGACCAGGACCAGTAGCGTCCGGGCTCAAACGCTGTCACGGTGTACGGCAGCGCCGCCCCCAGGACAGTACGGACCTTGCCGCGGCTGCCGAACGCAAGCCCACCGGATCCGGGCCCGGCCGCGGCCGGCTCGACGCCGGTGACCGACGGCCCCCAGGCCGGCCACGCCCCGGTGTCGGTGAGCAGGTCCCAGACGACCTCCGGGGACACGGCCATCCGGCGCGACACGGAGAACGTCACCTCACTTCCGCAGCGACTGCGCAATCTGGGCCATGACGGTGTTGTCCGCAAGGGTAGTCGCGTCACCGACCTCGCGGCCTTCCGCGACGTCCTTGAGCAGGCGGCGCATGATTTTCCCGGACCGGGTCTTGGGCAGCTCGGGGACCACGAGGATGGTTTTGGGTTTGGCGATCGGACCGATTTCCTTGCCCACATGGTTGCGGAGCTCCTGGACAATGTCGTCCCCGGAGTCCACCGCGTCCCCGCGGAGGATCACGAAGGCCACCACCGCCTGGCCGGTGGTCTCGTCCGCGGCTCCCACGACGGCGGCCTCAGCTACCGCGGGGTGGCTGACCAGGGCGGACTCGATTTCAGCGGTGGAGAGCCGGTGGCCGGAAATGTTCATCACGTCATCCACCCGGCCCAGCAGCCAGATGTCGCCGTCCTCGTCCTTCTTGGCGCCGTCGCCGGCGAAGTACATCGTCTCGAAACGGGACCAGTACGTTTCCTTGAACCGCTCCGGGTCGCCCCAGATGCCGCGCAGCATCGCCGGCCACGGTTCGCGGATCACCAGGAATCCGCCGTGGCCGTTAGGCACCGACTCGCCGAGCTCATTTACGACGTCCACGGCGATGCCGGGCAGCGCGACCTGGGCCGAGCCGGGCTTGGTGGCCGTCACGCCGGGAAGCGGCGCGATCATCTGTGCCCCGGTTTCGGTCTGCCACCAGGTGTCGACGATCGGGGCGGGGGTGTCTTTCCGTTCGCCGTTCCTGCCGGCGTTGCCGCCGATGACCTCGCGGTACCACATCCAGGCTTCCGGGTTGATGGGTTCACCGACGGAACCCAGGACGCGGATCGAGGAGAGGTCGGACTGGGCCGGGATGTCCTTGCCCCACTTCATGAACGTACGGATCGCGGTCGGGGCGGTGTAGAGGATCGAGACCTTGTACTTCTCCACGATCTCCCACCAGCGGCCCTGGTGCGGGGAGTCCGGGGTGCCTTCGTACATGACCTGGGTGGCCCCGTTGATGAGCGGCGCGTAGGCGACGTAGGAGTGCCCGGTGATCCAGCCGACGTCGGCCGTGCACCAGTAGACGTCCGTCTCGGGGTGCAGGTCGAAGACCGCCCGGTGCGTGTACGCGGTCTGGGTGAGGTAGCCGCCGGTGGTGTGCAGGATGCCCTTGGGCTTACCGGTGGTGCCGGAGGTGTAGAGGATGAACAGCGGGTGCTCGGAGTCGTGGCCGACGGCGGTGTGCTCGGGGGAGGCGGCATCGACCGTGTCCGCCCACCAGTGGTCGCGGCCCTCATGCCAGTCCACTTCCTGGCCGTTGCGCTTGACCACCACGACGTTCTGGACGGTGTGTCCGGACTGGGCCAGGGCCTCGTCGACGGCGGCCTTCAGGGCGCTGGGCTTGCCGCGGCGGTAGGTGCCGTCGGCGGTGACCACGAGCTTGGCCTCGGCGTCGTCGATCCGGGAGCGCAGGGCCTCGGCGGAAAAGCCGCCAAAGACCACCGAGTGGATGGCCCCGATCCTGGCGCAGGCCAGGAGCGTGATCACCGCTTCCGGAATCATGGGCAGGTAGACGGCGACGCGGTCGCCCTTGGCCACGCCGAGGGATTCGAAGGCGTTGGCGGCCTTCTTCACTTCCTGCGTGAGCTGGGCATAGGTGTACGTGCGGGTGTCGCCGGGCTCACCTTCGAAGTAGATCGCCACGCGGTCGCCGTGGCCGTTCTCGACGTGGCGGTCCAGGGCGTTGTAGGCGGCGTTGATCTCTCCGCCGACAAACCATTTGGCGAACGGCGGCGTGGACCAGTCCAGCGTCTGGTCGAAGTCCTTGCTCCAGCTCAGCAGGCTGCGGGCCTGCTTCGCCCAGAAGGCGGGGCGGTCGGCGTCGGACTCCGCGTAATCGCGCGCGCTGACGACGGCGTTTTCGGCGAACTCCGCGGACGGGGCGAACCGGCGGTTTTCCTGCGACAGGTTTTCGAAGGCATCGCCCTGATGGGGTGCCGTGGACGACGGCGCCACGCCGGGGACATCGGTGGTGGCGCCGGGGGTCTGCTGGGACATGGTGAACCTCATCATTCATCGATCCGTGCTGCGCGGGCGCCCGGGCCTCGGCCGTGCCGGGCCGAAAGCGCGGCATCCGGCGCGGCCGATCACGGGCGTACCGCAAAGAGCTGTTCCGCAATAAACACTAATACCTGGGCACGACAGTAAGTGTGCCCCGTCACACTGAGAGCCGTAAGCGGTGCTTGTTAAGCGCCCAATGGCGCCGCCCCGCCACGGCTGGTCAGCTAGAGATCGGACCCCCACTTGACTAGGCTGAGAGGGAGTTGGGACTTCCGATGGAGGCAACAGGGCCGCGTGCGGCCCCTGCCTGCCGTTCGGCGGCACCGTCCAGGGTGCTGCCATGCTAAGGAGAACAGAAATGAACGAGAAAGCAGACGGGCAGCTCCACGCGCCCTCCCAGAACCCGGGCGACGGCGGTCCCTCCCGCCCTGGTTTCGGGGACGCGCCCCGGTTCACGGTGGACAAGACCAAGGCGAAAGCCGGCAAGAAGAACGAGGCCGTCCTTGGCCCCTTCACCATCCGGGACCTTACCGTCTTCGGTTCCACGCTGATCCTCTTCGTCGCCTCGCTGATCCCGATGTTTGCGGGCAGGTACAACCTGTGGAACCTGGGCAGCCTCTTCTTCCTGGGCCTTGGGGTCCTGCTGCCGCTGATCGTGAGTGCGCTGTTTGCGGCGCGCCGCATCAGCCCCGGCACGAGGATCCGGATCGGCTCCCTCTCAGTGGACCAGTTCGCCTCCGTGGTGGCGTCCTTCGCGCTCGCCTTCTTCTTCCTGGCCGTCGCGGAAGACTACGCGCCGATTATGGTGCTGGCCCTCGTCGGCGCGCTGGGACTCTTTGCCTCGACCGTCCTCGCCCGGATGATTCCGACGTTCGCCGGGGACTTCCTGAACCGTGCGGAGGCCCCGGCGCACGTGGCGGCACGGGAAGCCGCGGTGCCGGTCCGCAAGCCCCGCGCCCCCAAGGACGCCAAGGAACCCAAAGCGGCGAAGGAACCCACCGCGCCCAAGGAAGCCACCGCAGCCAAGGAAGGCGCGGGCAGCCAGGTCGCAGGGTGGGCCAAGCGCATGACGGGCGGCAGCAAGGCAGCGCCCACGGACGCCGCCCCGCACGGTGGCTCCACCGCCGCACCCACAGGCGCCGTCCCGGCCCCCGCACCGGCTTCGCC
>JBKKDK010000090.1:0-7955 GCA_046708245.1 Arthrobacter sp. | reverse complement strand
GGATGGAGGTGGTGGAGCCGCCGTACATGCCGCCGTAGTAGATCCCGGCAAACACGATCAGCGCCGCTGCCGGGTCCAGGGCGTACGTGATGGGCATCAGCAGGGCCACGGTCATGGCCGGGCCGATGCCCGGCAGGACTCCGACGGCGGTGCCGACGAAGACGCCGCCCAGGGCGTAGAGCAGGTAGACCGGCTGCAGCGCCGTGGCGAAGCCTTCAAGAAGCAGCATGAAACTATCCATGGAAGAACGGCACCCCCTCAAGCAACGGGCCCGGCGGCAGGGATACGCCCAGCAGGCCGCCAAAGACGTACTGCAGCACGAGTGCCAGGACGACGGAAATGAGGATCGCCTTCCAGAGCGGCTTGGCCTCGAGGGACCAGGCGGCACCGCTGAACAGCACTGCGGCCGCAACCGGCCAGCCGGCCGGTTCGATCAGGAAGATGTGCAGCACCACGAAGCCGACCAGCTTGGCCAGCGCCACCCAGTCCGTTTTGGCGGAGACATCCAGGTCCTCGCCTTCCTCGGGCTGCCCCACCTTGCCCCGCATGACCTGCACGACGATGCCGGTGCCCACGAGCACCAGCAGTCCGCAGACGATGTACGGGAACGCCCGCGGGCCGATCCCGGTCTCCGACGGCGGGATCGGGATGGATCCCGCCGTCAGGAGGCCGGCCGCGCCCACGCTCACGAACAACAGGGCGAAGAGAATCTCCCCTATTGGCCGCTTGGCGGGCGTTGTTACTTGAGTGGACATTGTTACTTGACCAGGCCGATCTCGGACAACGTGGTCTTGACCTTGGCAATGTCCTCGGTCAGGAAGGTCTTGAAGCCGTCACCGGCGAGGAAGGCATCGTCCCAGTTGTTCTTGGCCAGGGTGGACTTCCAGGCTTCTGATTCGTGCAGCTTGGTGACGAGCTCGGTCAGCTTGGCCTTCTGGGCCGCATCGATCGACCCCGGGGCCACCACGCCGCGCCAGTTGGTCAGCACAACGTCGATGCCCTGGTCTTTGAGCGGCTTGACGCCCGGCAGCGCCGGCGCTTCCGCCGTGCCGGAGACGGCGAGCGCCCGGACCTTGCCTGCCTTGACCTGCTCCGCGTACTCACCCACACCGGAGATGCCGGCCTGGACTTTGTTGCCGAGCAGGGCCGCGATGGATTCGCCGCCGCCGGAGTAGCCGATGTAGTTCAGCTTGTCCGCCGCGACGCCCTGGGACTTGAGGATCTGGCCGGCCAGGATGTGGTCCGCGCCGCCGGCCGAACCGCCGGTGATGGCGACGCCCTTGCCGTTGGCCTTGATGTCTTCCACGAGGTCGTTGACCGACTGGTACTTCGACGCCGCCGGAACCACCAGCACCAGCGGCTCTTCGGTGAGCCGCGCGATGGGTGTGGTGTCTTCCAGCCGGGTCTTGGCGGCGTTGGTCTCGACCGCGCCGACCATAACGTAGCCCATCACCATCAGGGTGTTGACGTCCTTCTCGGTGGCCAGCTTGGCGAGCCCGTTGGTGCCGCCGCCGCCGCCGATGTTGGTGACCTGGGCCGAGGCGACGAGCTTGTTGGACTGCAGGTCCTGCTGCATCGCGCGGCCCGTCTGGTCCCAGCCGCCGCCCGGGTTGGCCGGGACAATGATGCTGAGTTTCTTGATCGGCTCAGCGGCCGCGGACTGGCCGGAAGCGGCGCCGCTTCCACCGCCGGCACAGGCGGACATTGCCAGTACTACGCCGGCTGCCCCTGCTGCGAGGGCGGCCCGGCGGGTGAAGGTGAACTGCGAGGTCATGTCTCTCCTTGAATGAATGTGATGCACGTCATCGTCAATCACTTCCCCGACCCTAGGAGCAGACAGCAGTCGTGGCCAGAATTTGGCCGTAGAGGTAGTAGTGGTCATATTGGTCACGGCTGGAGCCCGCTTTTCGGCGGTTACCAATAATGGTAGATGCGAAACTTGTGACATGGTTCACAGGATTCCGTTACGCTTCCAGCTGGTCGCGCTGCAGCTTGGCATCGTCCTGGCTGTCCTGACGGCGGTGGGAGCGGTGACCATCCGGATGCAGGAACAACAGCTCAGGGACGCCTACAAGGGCCGGCTGATCGGTGTGGCGGAGAGCGTGGCCCGGCTCCCGTCCGTCGTCGACGCTTTCAGTACGCAGGCGCCGGCCGAGATCATCCAGCCGATCGCCGAGGTGATCCGGCAGGCGTCCAACGTCACGTACGTCGTGGTGACCGACCGCAACGGCGTCCGGCACTCGCATCCCAACCCTGCCGAGATCGGCAAGCGCGTCTCCACGGACCCCTCGGTCCCGCTCTCCGGCGAAATCTACGTGGGCACGCAGACCGGCACGCTGGGTGAATCCTGGCGGGTGAAAGTGCCGATCTTTAACGGGGCCGGTGCCGTGATCGGCTCCGCCTCGGTCGGCGTGCTGGAAAGCACCCTCGCCGAGGACCTCCATGAGGACCTGCCGCAGCTGTTCGGCTGGCTGCTCGTGGCCGCCGTCCTGAGTTCGCTGGGCGCGATGTACATTTCGAAAATGGTGTGGCGGCGGATCTACAAGCTGGAGCCCGAGGACATTGCGGCCCTGCTCGAAACCCGCGACGCCATGCTGCACGGTCTCGGCGAGGGGCTCGTGGCGGTCGACGCCGAGGGGAAGGTGGCGCTGGTCAACGACGAGGCCCGCCGGCTGCTCGGCGTCGGCGAGGAAATCACCGGTTCGCCCGCCACGGACTGCCTGGAACCCGGGATCCACCGCCTGCTGGCCGCCGGGTCCTCGACGGAGGAGCTGGTGCTCTCCGGCGAGCGGATCCTGCTCGGCAAGGTCAACGCCGCCACCGTTGACGGCCGTGAGGTCGGCAAGGTCCTGATCCTGCGCGACCGCACCGAGCTGCACACCATGCTGCGCGACCGGGACGGCGCCCTGGACGTGACCCAGGCGCTCCGGGCGCAGGCGCACGAGTTCGCCAACAAACTGCACGTGATCTCCGGGCTCCTGGAGTTGGGCCGGCAGGACAAGGCCGTCGAATACCTTGGCCGCAGCCACAGCGACGCCGCCTTCGCGAACCGTCCGCTGGCCGCCGGAATCACGGACCACGGCGTCCAGGCACTGCTGATCGCCAAGTCCACGGTTTGCGCCGAACGCGGCATCGAGATCATGGTGGATCCGGATTCGGTCGCGTCGCCCGACCCCAGCGGCGACGTCATCACCGTCCTGGGCAACCTCATCGACAACGCGGTGGACGCCGCCGGCTACGACAGCACAATTGCCGTCCGGCTGGGCGAGGCTGCCGACGGGACGCGGACCATCACGGTGGAGGACAACGGCCCGGGCGTCCCCGAGACGGAGCGGGCACACATCTTCGAGGCCGGCGTCACCACCAAGGCGGCGGAAGGGATCAACAGCCGGGGGTTCGGGCTTGCCCTGGTCCAGCGCATTGCCCGGCGCCGGCGCGGCCTGGCGGCAGTCACTTCGTCGGCGCTCGGCGGAGCGTGCTTTACGGTAGTGCTCAGGACAAAAGAGGCGGAACTCCAAAAACAATGAGCGCAATACGCACCCTCATCATTGACGATGACGTGGCAGTGGCAGGGATCCATCACGGGTTCCTGCTGGCACGCGGCGGCTTCGAAGTCGTCGGCATGGCCCACACCGGGCAGCAGGGCCTGGACCTCGCGGCAGAACTGCGGCCGGAGCTGGTGCTGCTGGACATCCATCTCCCGGACATGTCCGGGCTGGACGTCCTGCAGGCGCTGCGCAACCGGCCCCGGCAGCCCCTCGACGTGCTGGTCATTACGGCGTCCCGGGAGCTGGACACCGTGCGTTCAGCCATGGCCGGCGGCGTGCTGCATTATCTGGTCAAGCCCTTCACCTCGCAGGCCCTGAATGAACGGCTGGACGAGTACGTGGCGCTCCGGCGGGAGCTGGCCGCAGGCACCTCCGCGGGGCCGCTGGACCAGGAGAGCATCGACCGGCTCGTGGCCCCGTCCCGCCGGCCCGCGGTCCCGGACACCCGGGCTGACGTTGCCGCTGAACCGGCGGTCCGGCTGCCCAAAGGCCTGTCACGGCCCACCCTCGACGCCGTGATCGAGGCGCTCAGTGCCAGCCGGGAGGATGTTTCCGCGGCCGGGCTGGCGCTGCAGCTCGGCCTGTCCCGGGTGAGTGCCCGGCGCTACCTGGAGTATCTGGTGGTGCACGGTTTCGCCAGGCTGACGCCCCGCTACGGAGCAGCCGGCCGGCCCGAGAACAGGTACCTCTGGAAGCACTGATACGCCGGGAAGCATCGAGCATGCCCATTTCCCCGGGGGCAGCGGGGAGCATGCTCATTTTTGGGCGGAGGGCATTTAGAGACAATCCAGGGCCATCTGACGCAAAGGGCCGCTATGCGACCACCCATTCCGGCCATTTATGGCGAATCGACGAGACTCGGACGGTAAGCACGGAACATGCTCAGTTCACAGAGGCACCGCGGAGCATGTCCATCCCCTGCAGCACACCAGGACCCCTGCATACGGGTTGGCGTCACGATTCACCCATTCACCAGAAAGGGCCGCTATGCGACCACCCATTCCGGCCATTTATGGCGAATCGACGAGATGCGGACGGTTAGCACGGAACATGCTCAGTTCGCAGAGGCACCGCGGAGCATGTCCGATCCCCGCAGCACACCAGGACGCCTCCTGCCACACGGGTTGCGGTCACGAGTCACCCATTCACCAGAAAGGGCCGCTATGCGACCACCCATTCCGGCCATATATGGCGAACCGACGAGGTCCTGGCGGGCATAAGCATCCGCCGCCCGCCCCGGCCGCGGCGGCGCTAAACCTGCTACCTGCCGGCGCGGCGGAGCGTTGACTCGGCGTGCTTGAGGATGGGCCCGTCGATCATCTTGCCCTTGAACTGGAACACCCCGGAGCCGGCACCGGCTGCGGCGTCAAGCAGTTCCGTGGCCGCGGCGACGTCGGCGTCGGACGGGGCGTAGGCTTCCCGGACCACGGCCACCTGGTTCGGGTGGATGCAGGCCTTCGAACCGAAGCCCGAGGCGACGGCGTCGCGGGCTTCGGCGGCCAGGCCGTCGAGGTCCGGGATGTTGACGTACACCGAGTCGATGGCATCCTTGCCGGCGGCCCGGGCGGCGAGCAGCACGGCGGAGCGGGCGTGCAGCGCCACAGCGCGGTAGGCGCCGTCGTCGGTCCGGCTGGAGGTTCCGCCGAGGGAGGCGAGCAGGTCCTCGGCGCCCCACATGAGGCCCAACACGTTCGGCTCCGCGGCGATCGCGGCGGCGTTCAGGATTCCCGCGGCGGTCTCGCAGAGCGCGATCACGCTGTAGCCCTCAAGCTTCCGGAGCTGGTCCGCGCTTTCGGCCTTGGCCAGCATGACGTGCCGGTACGGGGTGTGCTTGAGGCAGTGCAGGTCCTTCTCGAACTCTTCGGTGCCGGCCGGATTGACCCGGACGATGGTGCGGCTCGGATCGAGCTCCGGGACGTCGCCGGCGGAGCCGAGCTGGGCGAGGATGGCGCCGCGGGCCCGCTGTTTGTCGGCCGGCGCGACGGCGTCCTCCAGGTCCACGATCACGGCATCGGAGCGCTCGGCCGCCTTCTGGTAACGCTCGGGGCGGTCGGCCGGGCAGAACAGCAGGGCAGGGCCCATCAGGAAACTCATGTCTCTATTCTCCCCTTTTGCGTGTGTTCTATCCGGGCCGCATTTTCATGCTGCGCGGCAATGTGGGCTTCGCGTGTCCACATCAGGCAGCTGCGCGTGGCGAGGGCCACGACGTCGCCGTGCTGGTTCCGGCCGGTGTGGGCCATGGTCACGATGCCCTGGCCCGGCCGGGAGGAGGACGGCCGCTTCCCGGTGACGACGGTCTCGGTGTACAGGGTGTCGCCGTGGTACATCGGGTGCGGAAAGGACACGTCGGTCATGCCCAGCTGGGCGATGATGGTGCCCTGGGTCAACTGCGGGACGGACTGCCCCACCACCGTGGCGAGGGTGAACATCGAGTTCATCAGCCGCTGGCCGAACGGCTGGCCGGCGCTCCAGGCGGCATCGAGGTGGAGCGACTGGGTGTTCATGGTCATGGTGGTGAACAGGACGTTGTCCGTCTCCGTCACGGTCCGGCCGGGCCGGTGCGCGTAGACCACGCCCTCCTCGAGCTCGTCGAAGTAGAGTCCGCGCTGCTCAATGACACGCGGTTCATTGACACGGGGTTCGGTGACCCGGGTTTCAGCGCTCATACCGTGAGTTCCTGGTCTTCCTCGAAGAGTTCGGCGCCGGTGGCCGCGGCCACGTCCTCGGCGGTGACGTTGGGCGCCAGTTCGCGGAGCACCAGCCGGGGCTTGCCGTTGTCCGCCACGACGTCGATCACCGCGAGGTCGGTGATGATCCGGTCCACGCAGCCCTTGCCGGTCAGCGGCAGCGAGCACTGTTCCACGATCTTGGGTTTGCCGTTCCGGTCCACGTGCTCCATCATCACGATCACCTTCTTGGCGCCGAAGACCAGGTCCATCGCCCCGCCCATGCCCTTGACCATCTTGCCCGGAATCATCCAGTTGGCGAGGTCGCCGTTGGCTGCCACTTCCATCGCGCCGAGCACTGCCACGTCCACGTGCCCGCCGCGGATCATGCCGAACGAGGCGGCCGAATCGAAGAACGCGGCACCCTTGTTGACGGTGACTGTTTCCTTGCCGGCGTTGATCAGGTCCGGATCAACCTCGTCCTCGTGCGGGTACGGTCCGACGCCGAGAATGCCGTTCTTCGAATGCAGGACCACTTCGACGCCGGCGGGGATGTAGTTGGGAATCAGGGTGGGCATGCCGATGCCCAGGTTCACGTACTGGCCGTTATGCAGTTCCTGCGCCACCCGGGCGGCCAGTTCGTTGCGGGTCCAGCCCTTGGTTTCGGGATGTTCGACGGCGGAGCGCCGGTATTCGTGCCGGACGGCTTCCGGACGGGGCGGGTCGCCCTGCGGACTGTTCGTTTCCATGGCTAGGATCCTGCCTGCTCGGTTGCACCGGACGCGGCCGCCGAAACGGTCCGCTTCTCGATCCGCTTCTCGATTTGCGGCGCGAGGACGACGCGCTGGACGAAGATCCCGGGGACATGGATGTGTTCCGGGTCCAGTTCGCCGGGCTCCACGAGTTCCTCGACCTCGGCGATGGTGATCTTTCCTGCCATCGCGCAGAGCGGGTTGAAGTTCATGGCGGTGGCGTGGAAGACCAGGTTGCCGTGCCGGTCGCCCTTCCAGGCATGCACAAGGCCGTAGTCCGGGTTCAGGGATTCCTCGAGGACGTAGTCGGCCCCGTGGAAGCTGCGGACTTCCTTCGCTGCCGAGGCAATTGCGACGTTGCCGCCGGCGTCGTACTTTTGCGGCAGGCCGCCGTCGGACACCTGGGTGCCGACCCCGGCCGGGGTGTAGAACGCCGGGATGCCGGCCCCGCCGGCGCGCAGCTTTTCCGCGAGCGTGCCTTGCGGGGTGAGGACCACCTCGAGTTCGCCGGAGAGGTACTGCCGGGCAAACTCCTTGTTCTCCCCCACGTAGGAGCTGATGGTGCGGCGGATCCGGCCGTCCTTGAGCAGGATCCCCAGCCCCCAGTCGTCGACGCCGCAGTTGTTGCTGACGGTTTCCAGGTCCGTGGTGCCGTGCCCGTGCAGCGCATCGATCAGGGCCACGGGTATGCCGCACAGCCCGAACCCGCCGACGGCGAGCGAGGCGCCGTCGGGGATGTCCGCCACAGCCTCGGCGGCGCTGGCAACAACTTTGTTGATCATCGTGGTCCTCTCAGGCCGGCTAAAGTCCCAGTTCGCGGGCGATCAGCATCAGCTGGACCTCCGTGGTGCCCTCGCCGACTTCAAGGATCTTGGAGTCGCGGTAGTGGCGCGCCACGGTGAATTCGTTGATGAAGCCATAGCCGCCGAACACCTGGGTGGCGTCCCGCGCGTTGTCCATGGCTGCCTCGCCTGCGACCATCTTAGCGA
>JBKKDK010000089.1:0-6716 GCA_046708245.1 Arthrobacter sp. | reverse complement strand
TTCCTGGATGGAAGGGGCCACGGCCCGAGGTCCCGCGTTCGGCGGCGGAGTGGGCAGGAGTGCCTAGCTCGCGTCCTCAGTCAGGAGGAGGTCACGTCCCACGGTCTCCGGCGTGAAGAACGTGGTGACAAACGAGATAAGTGCAAGGACCAGCGAGTAGATCGCGAGCACCAGCCAGGAGTGGTCGGTGGCGGTCAGGAGCGCGGCGCCCACCAGCGGGACCAGCCCGCCGGCCAGGACGGCCGAGAGTTCGCGGCTCATGGCCACGCCGGTGAACCGGTACTGCGAGCCGAAGAGCTCGGGCAGGAGCGGGCACTGCGGGCCAAGCATGGACTGAACGCCCAGGGCGATGCCCACCACCATGACCACCCACACCAGCGTGACATTGCCCAGCGTCACCAGGTAGAACGCCGGCAACGCGAAGAGTGCCTGGAACAGTGCGCCGTAGCGGTAGACGGGCACGCGGCCGAACCGGTCGGACAACGCCCCGAAAGTCACCACCATGATGGCCGCGAAACCGGCGGCGATCAGCAGGCCCACCGGGCCGATGAACTTGTCGCCCGGGAAGATCCCGTCCTTCGACGCCAGGAACGCGATAAGCAGGGCCGAGTAGATCGAGGAATTGCCGTTTTCGCCCATCCGCAGGCCAATGCCGATCAGCACGTTCTTCTTGGAGTGCTTCCAGAGCTGGCCGATGGGGTTCTTGACCACATTCTTGTGCTTCTCGAGTTCCTGGAAGACCGGCGTTTCCTTCAGCCGGAGCCGGATGAAGATGGCCACCGCAATCAGGATCACGCTCGAGAGGAACGGCACCCGCCACAGCCAGCCTTCAAGGACGGACTTGTCAGCCATGGCGATCAGGGCAAAGGTTCCGGCACCAAGCAGGGTGCCCAGCTGGATCCCGACGAACGGGAGCGAGGCGAAGAAACCACGACGGCGGCGCGGTGCGACTTCGGAAATCAGTGTGGTGGCGCCGGCCTGCTCCGCGCCGGCGCCCAGTCCCTGCAGGATGCGCAAGGCCACCAGGAGGACGGCTCCCACCATGCCCGCCTGCTCAAAGGTCGGCAGCAGGCCGATGGCGAAACTTGCGGTGCCCATCAGGCCGATTGTGAGGATGAGGACCATTTTGCGGCCGAACCTGTCGCCGATGTATCCAAAGATCACGCCGCCGAACGGCCGGGCTGCGAATCCGACACCGTAGGTGGCAAACGAGGCGATCAGGGCTCCGTCTTCGCCGAGCGGCTTGAAGAACAGCGGGCCGAAGATCAGCGCCGAAGCCAGGCCGTAAATGTAAAAGTCGTAGTACTCCAGGGCTGAACCCACAGAGCTGGCAAGAGTTGCCCTTCGCAGTTGTTCCGGATCGACGACGGCGCCGTCCGCATCAGCAAGCGGTGTATTAGTACTAGTTGTCACAAGCACTCCTCGAGAACACTCCAGACCCCCGTTGGTCTGGTGGGTTAGCAACAACCCCCTGAGGAGTCGATCACTATGTTGAACAGCGTACAACAGAGTGATCAATTAGCCAATGTGTAATCAGATTTATATTCAGTTGTGGCGGCGCTCCGCGGTACCCCGCCAGCTTTACCCCATCGGATTGCCCAGGGACCGGGCCAGTTCCTTGAGTTCTTTCACCATCATGGCGCCCTGTTCCGGTGAGTACGTTGCCTTCAGGGCAGTGACCGAAAGGCCCAGGCTGGGGCCGTGCGCGCCGCGGGTCGGGACGGAGACGGCCAGGCAGACCACGCCGGTGGTCGACTCCTCATCCTCGAAGGCGTAGCCCTGCTCCCGGATGACGGCGAGCTGGGCCTTGAGCTCGGCTCCGGTGCGGAGCGACTTCGGCGTGAGGACCGGCAGCTCGGCGTCGTCCGGGAACATCTCGGCGATGTCGTGGTCATGCAGCCGGGCCAGCAGGGCCTTGCCCACGGCGCAGAGCGACACCGGCATTTTGTCGCCAATGTTCGAGGTGAGACGTACGGCGGGGTGGCCTTCATAGCGGGCAAGATAGATGACGTTGGTGCCATCGAGCATGGCGATGCGGACGGTTTCACCCGAAAGCGTTGGGGCCTGTTCGCAGAACCGGTAAAACTCCTGGACCTCGTCCAGGCGGCTGAGGTAGGCCGCACCGAGTTCGACGAGCTTCCGGCCGAGCGTAAACTCGGCGCCTTGGCGTTTGATGAGTCCGGCCTCTTCAAGCGCAAGCAGGAGGTTCGACGTCGAAGATTTCGGAATGCCCAGCTCCCGGGCCAGGTCACTCAACGTCAGGCGCCCCGTCGCGGAGGCGGCCAGCGCGTCCAACACGGCAGCTGCCCGGATGACCGCCGGTGCGGGCGAGGCGCTCCCCAGTCCGTCGGAGGTTCGGGGAACTCGGGAATCGGCCATGATTCTCCTTCAGGTAATCGCGCGCATTTCGCCGGCGCCACTCATTCGGAACTGTCCATTCAGCTGAACACTAACCATCATAATGGCTGGCGCCGGAAAGCGCGCCCCGGAGTCCGAAGAGCCGCGCCGGACCGAGAAGACATGTCAGGCTGCAGCCACCACTGGATTCGTCAGTCCGCCGATTCCCTCAATGAGGCAGGTCACGGTGTCGCCCGGCACGATCCGTGCGCACTCGGCGGGGAAGCCGGTGAGTACCAGGTCGCCGGGGTGGAGTGTCATAAAGGATGTCAGGTAGACCAGGATTTCCTCGACTTTCCAGCCGAGGTCCGCCGAGCTGGCCGCGCGGAGCTGGGAGCCATTGTGATTGATGGCAATCGCCAGATCAGCGCCATTGAGATCAGTGACAATCCAGGGCCCCACTGGAGTGAAGGTGTCCTGGCTCTTAGCGCTGATCCACAGCTCGTCGGATTTCTGCAGGTCCCTGGCGGAGACGTCGTTGCCGATGGTGAACCCCAGGATGGCCGTCCGGGCGTTGCCGGGCGTCAGTCCGCGGACTTTGCTCCCGACGACGATTGTCAGTTCCGCTTCCGGGTCAACATGGCCCACGCCGGGGGCCAGCTGAATCGCCTCCCCGGGGCCGATCACGCTGGTCGCAGCCTTGTGGAAGGCCTGCGGGGGCAGATCGCGGCCCGCCTGGCCCGTGTTGTGAGCCATGCCCAGGACGTTGGCCGGGACGCTCGGGGCCAGAAAGGTGAACATGCTTTCTTCGACCCGGGCTCCGATCTCCCAGCCGCTTCGGGGTGCGCTGCCGGCGTTGGCCACGGATCCGGGAAACGGCGTGCCGGTCACTGTCCACACCCGTCCGGCTCCGCTGCCGAAGTCCGGGGCGTCGTTGGCGAGAAAAAAGTGCTCGGCCTCCGAAACCGGGGAAACGGGACGGACTCGGGCGATTCGGCGGGCATTCCTGGCGGTCATCAAGCCATCCTAAAGGCCGGGCGGGGAACGCAGCGGAATGTCTCAGGCCAGGTCCTGGAGCCTGAAGTCCGGACTTTATGCCCTTGTGCGCCGTGCCGCCGGGGTATTTCACATTTGGTGGCAAGCACGGTATATTCGTTACAAGCCTTCCACCGCGGCATCCCCCAATAGTCGCGGTGGAAGGCTTTTCCATTCCCGGATCCGTTCCAGGGTCCGGGTCTCCGGCACGATCGCCGGCAACCTTCCGCTACGCCGCGTCCGCGATGGATTCCCGAAGCCTCCAGCCGCCGCCGAGCCCGTCCCGTATGAGTTCCATGGTGGTCAGGGCGGATTGGTGGTTGCGGCCCAACCGCGCCTGGACCTGCCAGACTTCCACATCGACGCGGCTCAGGCCCTTCGGCATCCTCCGCTCCGCCTCCCACCAGCTGACCCGCTCAAACCATCGGACGGGACAGGCGCCGACAGTCCATTCACGGCCGCCGCGGACCACCGCCAGGGGCATCCCGTCCGGGCCAGTCCTCACCATCACGTGTTCCATGCCCGTGACATTATGCCCGGGCACCGACAATTTTTAGCCGGCCGGATGAATCCTGCCGGCGGGCCAGGCTCAGGCGCTGATCGTGTGAGCCGGTCCGGGGCCCGGTGCCCGGTCAGGCAACCGATGTGGAGAAGTATTCCGGCCAGCTCACATCGGGAGCCGTCATCGATCCGATGATTGACCGCACGGTATCCGGCGGCGGGGCCACATGCCCGGCGCCCCACCCGGAACCCACAACGACTTTGATCCGTGGGGATTCGCCGATGTGGTCCAGGAACGGCTTCATATGATCCTCGGCATGGGAATCCTCGCCATTTTGGACATACAGGATGTAGTTCTCCAGCTCGCCGGCATATTCGTCCCGAAGGTCCGAACAAATGCTCTCTTTCATGACACGGTCGTGTTCATCTGCGGACTCAGTGCCGAACGCCGCAGCGGTGTAATTCCGCTGGGCGTCTTCGCCGAACCGGGTGAGGATCGTCTGCGGGTTGATCGGAATGGCAAGGGATCCCGGGAACAACCGGGAGTAGTAGAGGGCAGCAAATCCGCCGGCCGATGGGCCCCAAAAAAGCGTCCGTGTGCCGCCTGCCGCGTCTATGAGCTTCGCGAGGACCGCGGGCAACACGGACTGGAGCGGCAGGCTCTGGGTTCCGGCAAACCAGGCAACGCGCACGCTGTCCCCGGCGTAAAGCCCGGGGTCCGAGATGAAGATCCTGTTGACCAACTCATCGGATGTGGCCCGCATGCCCGTGAATATCGGCAGCGGAGTTTTCGGCCGTGCGAGAGCGGCGTGAAACGTCACAACTGTGGTTTCGCTGCCCGCCGGCTGGTAAAGGATTTCGATCGGTTCGGCGGTCTCAATACTCACGATGCCGGCTTCGGGATCGCCTGACGCCAGGAACTCCTCGATGCTGGCATACCGGCTCTGGTGGCGGTCATACCGGGACGTGTCCCGCCTATCCGGGCTGAAGGGCGCCGCTTCCGCGCCGTGGCCGATTTCGGGGCCTCCGGGTCCCGAATTCTGCATCACTGTGGACAACTTTCATAAGCTCCTTGAACAATGTCCATGCTTAAGAGCATGACATATTCCGGGCGCTCCGTGGGCGACCAAAACGCCTCCGGACCACAACCCGGGCCCGGCCCGGGGACGGACCCGGGCGAAACCCTGCCACCCTGGGAGGCCACGCAAAAACCCCGCCATTCCGGAGATTTCCAGAAAGACGGGGCTGCGTAAATTGGTGGGTCCTACCGGGATCGAACCGATGACATCCACGGTGTAAACGTGGCGCTCTACCAGCTGAGCTAAAGACCCAAACAGCGGTTTTGGCGCTTCAGCGCTTCAACCAACGAACAGTTACTTTACCGGATGCAGGACGGGGAACGCCAATCGACCCTCCGTGTCAGCATCTGCCGGTTCAGAGCGGCGGGAGCTCGTCGGCCAGCCAGGTCAGCGACTCGCTGACCCCGGCATCGAGCTTGACGGAGGCGAGCGCATCGCCGCGGGTCTGCCCCCTGTTGATAATGACGACAGGCTTGCCCTGTTTGGACGCGTGCCGGACGAAACGCAGCCCGCTCATCACCGTCAGCGAAGAGCCGGCCACAACCAGCGCGCCCGCCTCGTCCACCATTCCATAGGAGCGTTCCACCCGGTCCTTGGGGACGTTCTCCCCGAAGTACACGAAGTCCGGCTTGAGTGTTCCGCCGCACGCCGGGCAGCGCGCCACAACAAAGCTTTCGATCAGGCCGGCGTCCTCCACGGTGGCGTCGGCGTCGGGCGCCATCTCCACAGCGCCGGCCGCCGTGGCCCGTTCCAGGAAGCCGGGGTTCAGCTCCTCAAGCACACCGGCCAGCAGGCTGCGGCTGAAGCGGCGGTGGCAGTCAAGACAGACCACCTGGTCGAACCTCCCGTGCAGGTCCACCACATTGACGCTTCCGGCGTCTTCATGCAGACGGTCCACGTTCTGGGTGATGAGTCCGGTCAGCAGCCCGCGGTGTTCCAGCCGCGCGACGGCGGCATGACCCCGGTTGGGGTCAGCGCGCCGCAGCTGCGACCAGCCGATGTGGTTGCGGGCCCAGTACCGCCGCCGGTTCTCCGCTTCCCCGATGAACTCCTGGTAGGTCATCGGAGCACGCGGCGCGGCGCCGGGGCCGCGGTAATCCGGTATCCCGGAATCGGTGCTGAGTCCGGCCCCGGTCAGTACCGCGAACCTGCTGCCGGCCAGGAGGCCCCGGATCTCTTGCAGGACTTCGAGGTCGTCGCGGCCGGGACGGGCAGCGTCGACGGGCGGCAGGCTGGCGAAGCCAGTCATGCCGAGCCCGGGGCGCCGCTGCCTCACCGGGTCAACTCCCGGCGAGTCCCGCCAGG
Organism: Arthrobacter sp.; assembly: GCA_046708245.1. Taxonomy (GTDB): domain Bacteria; phylum Actinomycetota; class Actinomycetes; order Actinomycetales; family Micrococcaceae; genus Arthrobacter. The sequence continues at coordinate 459 of JBKKDK010000089.1, read as the reverse complement.
GCCACGCGGTATTCGGCAAAATCCCTGGCCTGGCCGCGCGGATTCACCACTACGTAGCGAACGATGCCGTTGGCATCGATGACGAAGGTTCCGCGCTTGGCCATCCCGCTTTCGGAGTCGAACACCCCATATTGGGTGGCGGCGGCTCCGTGTGGCCAAAAGTCGGCCAGGAGGTCGAAGGCGTAGCCCTCCTTCTCCGCGTAGGCCCGTTGGGCGAACTTGCTGTCCACAGATACGCCCAGCACGGCGGCGTCGGCATCCTCGAAAAGCGTCAGGTTGTCCCGGATTTCGCACAGCTCTCCGGTGCAGATGCCCGAGAATGCGAAGGGGAAGAACACCACAACCACGGTCCGGCCCCGTAGCCCGGAGAGCCTGATCGGTTCGCCGAACTGGTTAACCAGTTCGAAGTCGGGAGCCTGCTCCCCGACGGCGGGCACGGTGCCAGCTACAGTGCCGGCT
>JBKKDK010000088.1:0-27107 GCA_046708245.1 Arthrobacter sp. | reverse complement strand
ACCGTGGGCAGCGTGTTCTTCGAAATGGTGGAACGCCGCGGCGCCTACGACGGCTACGGTGCGCCCAACGCCCCGGTGCGGCACGCCGTCCAGTATGACCACCTGCACCAGCCCAAACCCACCGCCTGAGCACCAGTAACACCACCCAACGAAAGGAGGCTGCTGTGCCTGAAGAGATCAACCTTGAGGTCTACAACGCGGACCCGCTCACCGAGGACGTGTCCGACGCCGGCAGCGCGGCCGCGCCGACGACGTCCGCGAAAGCTGTTCCTGCCCTGGATGCGGCCGCGGAGTCGCAGGCCGACCTCAGTGCCGAAATGAAGGCCCTGGCCGACGCCTACGCACGGGCGCTCAAGGACGGCGCCTCGGCCGAGGTCCAGCCCCGGCTGGACTACGCGCCCTACCGCAGCAGCGTCCTGCGCCACCCGACCAAGGACCTGCACCACGCGGACCCGGAAACCATCGAACTGTCCTCCCCGGCATTCGGCCACATGGACGTGCACGCGCTCGAATCGGACCTCACCATCGCGCACAACGGCGAACCGCTGGGCGAACGCATAATCGTCTCGGGCCGCGTGCTCGACGGCGACGGCCGTCCCGTCGCCGGGCAGCTCGTGGAAATCTGGCAGGCCAACTCCGCTGGCCGCTACATCCACAAGCGGGACCAGCACCCGGCACCGCTCGACCCGAACTTCACCGGCGTCGGCCGCTGCATCACGGGTGCCGACGGCTCCTACAGCTTCACCACCATCAAGCCCGGCGCCTACCCCTGGAAGAACCACCTCAACGCCTGGCGTCCCGCGCACATACACTTCTCGCTGTTTGGCCAGGAATTCACCCAGCGGATCATCACCCAGATGTACTTCCCCGGCGACCAGCTCTTCCCGCTGGACCCGATCTACCAGTCGATCGTGGACCAGGACGCCCGCGACCGGCTCGTGGCCACGTACAACCACGAGCAGACCAAACCCGAATGGGCGATGGCGTACACCTGGGACATTGTCCTGACCGGGTCGAAGCGGACCTGGACCGAGAACGAGGCCCTGGGCGCGGAAAGTGATGACCATGAGTAACCCCACCAAACTCACCCCCACCCCCGGACAGACCGTAGGCCCGTTCTACGGCTACGCCCTGCCCTATCCGAAGGACCGCGAGCTCCTGGCCCCCGGCTCCCCAGGGTCCGTCCGGCTCCAGGGCACGGTGTACGACGGCGGCGGCCACCCGGTCCCGGACGCGATCCTGGAAATCTGGCAGGCCGCCGCGGAGGGGAACATCCCGCGGCGCACGGGTTCGCTTGTGCGGGACGGGTACACCTTCACCGGTTTTGGCCGCAGCGCGGTGGGCAACACCGGCGCCTTCACGTTCACCACCGTGAATCCGGGCCCCACCGGGCCGGGGGCGGCGCCGTTCATCGCCGTCGCAATTTTCGCCCGCGGCCTGATGAACCGGCTCTTCACCCGGATCTACCTGCCCGAGGACGAGGCGGCCTTGGCCGCGGACCCGCTGCTGTCCTCCCTCGACCCGGACCGCCGCCAGACCCTCATCGCCCGCCGCCACGCCGACGGCGGCCTGGGCTGGGACGTCCGGCTCCAGGGCGAAGGCGAGACCGTGTTCCTCGACTTCGAGGGCACCGCGACGTGAACGCGCCCGGCACCGGCGGAAGCACCGCACCCGACTACGATTTTGGCCTCCTGAGCCCCGTGTCGGCGTCGCCGGCCGTTGCGGCACTGACCGGGGACCGGGCCGTCCTGGCCGCCATCCTGCAGGTCGAGGCCGGCTGGGCCGCAGTCCTGGAAGAGGCGCACCTCGCCCCCGCAGGTTCCGCCGCGGTGGTTGCGGAGGCGGCAGACGCAGGCCGCTACGACGTGGCGGACATTGCCGTGCGCGCCCAGGGTGGCGCGAACCCGGTGATCCCGCTCCTCGCGGATCTCCGGGCGCAGGTCGCGGCACTCGACATTGCCGGCATCGGTGCCGGCAAGGCGGTGCACACCTCGCTGACCAGCCAGGATGTCCTCGACTCCGCCCTGATGCTGCTGGCCCGGAACGCTGTCCGGGAGCTCCTCGCCGAGCTGAAGGAATCGACCGCCGCGCTATCCGCCCTGGCGGTCCAGCATGCGGACACGCTGTGCGTGGGGCGCAGCCTCACCCAGCACTCGCTGCCGTTCACGTTCGGGCTCAAGGCCGCCCAGTGGTTTGCCGGCCTGGCCTCCGCCGCCCGCCGGCTGGAGTCCCTCGACCTGCCCGTGCAGACCGGCGGAGCGGCAGGGACGCTCGCTGCGGGCACGGTGCTGACCAGGGGCTCTGCGCTGACGCCCTTTGACCTCTCGGACCGGCTGGCCGCCGGGCTCGGCCTGGCAGCCGTTCCCGCGCCGTGGCACACCAACCGGCTCGCCGTCACCGCGCTCGGTGACGCCCTGGCCGCCGTCACCGACGCGGCCGGCAAGATCGCCGCCGACGTGCTGTTCCTGAGCCGGCCGGAAGTGGCGGAGCTCGCCGAGCCGCGCGCCGCCGGCCGGGGCGGGTCCTCGGCCATGCCGCAGAAACAAAACCCCGTCCTGTCCGTACTGATCCGGAGCGCAGCGCTGCAGGCACCCGGGCAGGCCGCCCAGCTGCACCTTGCCGCCGCCACTTTCAACGACGAACGCCCCGACGGCGCATGGCACAGTGAGTGGCCGGCCCTCCGCCAGCTCCTCCGCCTCGCCCTGGGCGCCGCCGGGCAGGTCCGCGAACTTGCCGCGGGCCTCCAGGTGTTCCCCGACGCCATGCGCCGCAACCTGGACCTCGCCGGACCGCTGCTGCTCAGCGAAGCCGTGACGGCCGCCGTCGCCCCGCTGCTGGGAACGGATGCATCCGGACGCGACGGCAAGCAACAGCTCCAGGAGGTCGTGGACCAGACGCTCCGGGCCCCGGCGGCCGGGCAGGCAGCCATGTACCGGCGGCTGCTCCGCTCGGCCGTTCCGCCGGAGCAGCTAGACGACCGCCGGCTCGAGGAGCTGCTGGACCCGGCCTGCTACCTCGGCCAGGCGGCCGAAATCTCCCGCCGCACCCTTGCGGCCTATCCGGGCTACAGCGGCGCCGCGGCCGGCGCAGCCCCGACCCTCGACCTGAACGGAGCCTCCCGTGGCTAGACCCATCCTCAAAGCTGTGCTGCTTTCCCCCGTCCGTCCGCTCGGGGACAAGCCCCTCCTGGTGGTGGGGCCCTCGCTGGGCACGTCCACGCTCCTGTGGTCCCAGTCCGGCGCCCTGCTCGGTGCCGACGTCGACGTCATCGCCTGGGACCTTCCCGGTCACGGCATCTCCCCGGCGGCCGCCGAAACCTTCAGCGTCGCCGAACTGGCCGACGCCGTCGTCGAACTGGTCGATTCCGTCGCCCCCGGGGCGCGCTTCCACTACGCCGGTGTTTCCCTCGGCGGCGCCACCGGCCTGCAGCTGGGCATCAAGCACGGCGAACGGCTCAAGAGCCTGTCCGTGCAATGCAGCGGGGCGAAGCTCGGCACCCCTGAGGGCTGGCTGGAACGCGCCGAAACCGTGCGCACGCAGGGCACTCCCGTGATGATCCAGGGCTCCGCGGAACGCTGGTTCGCGCCCGGCTTTATGGACCGCGAACCCGAGCGCAGCAGCCGCCTGCTGCACGCCCTCCGCGACGCCGACCGCTTCAGCTACGCGTTCTGCTGCGAAGCCCTCGCCGGCTTCGACGTCCGGAACGAACTCTCCAGCATCCGGGTCCCCACCCAGGCCATCGCCGGCGCCCAGGACAGCGTCGCGCCGCCGTCGGTTGCCGCGGAGATCGTCGAAGGAATCACTGCCGGAGGCGGCACCGCGAGTGCCGTTACGCTCGAAGGCGTGGCGCACCTGGCGCCGTTTGAGGCACCCGCCCACATAGCCGAGCTGCAGCGGAGCCTCATCGCCTGGACCGAATCCCGCGGAGCGGCGCAGTGACCGGCCTGGAACGGCATGGCGCAGTCCAGCCGGAGGCCACCAGCAAGGAGATTTACGACGGCGGCATGGCGGTCCGCCGCGAAGTGCTGGGTGCGGCGCACGTGGACCGCGCCAATGCCAACAAGGACGAGTTCACCGAAGACTTCCAGGAGATGATCACGCGGATCGCGTGGGGCGGCATCTGGACCCGGCCCGGCCTGACACGGCAGATGCGCTCCGCCGTGACCATCACGGCCATGGTGGCGCACGGGCACTGGGAAGAACTGGCCATGCACATCCGCGCAGCCGTCACCAATGGCCTGAGCCGGGACGAGATCAAGGAAATCCTGCTCCAGACCGCCATCTACTGCGGAGTCCCCTCCGCGAACACAGCGTTCAAGACCGCCCAGCAGGTGTTCCACTCCATGGACAACACCGCTTCGGACAACACAGCATTGGACAACACCCCATGAACCAGGCCTACCTCTACGACGCCGTGCGGACCCCGTTCGGCAAGTTCGGCGGCGGTCTCGCGGCCGTCCGGCCCGATGATCTCGCCGCGCATGTGATCGGCGAGATCGTCAAACGCGCCCCCGACCTCGACGTCGAACGCATTGATGAGGTGGTATTCGGCAACGCCAACGGCGCCGGCGAGGAAAACCGCAACGTCGCCCGGATGGGCACCCTGCTGGCCGGGCTGCCCGTCTCCATCCCCGGCAGCACCGTCAACCGGCTCTGCGGCTCCTCGCTCGACGCCGCGATCATCGCCTCCCGGCAGATCAACACCGGCGACGCCGAACTCATGCTCATCGGCGGTGCCGAATCGATGTCCCGGGCGCCCTGGGTGCTGCCCAAGACCGAGAGGCCATACCCGGCCGGGGACCTGACGTTGGCCTCCACCACACTGGGCTGGCGGCTGGTCAACAAGGCCATGCCCGCCGAGTGGACCATCTCCCTTGGCGAGGCCACCGAACGGCTGCGCGAAAAGTACGGCGTGACCCGCCAGGCGCAGGACGAGTTCGCAGCCACCTCGCACAACCTGTCCGCCGCGGCCTGGGATGAGGGTTTCTACGACAACCTCGTCACCGTGGTGCCCGGCACGGACCTCACACGGGATGAGGGTATCCGCGCCGGATCCTCGGCGGAGAAGCTGGCCGGGCTCAAGACCGTGTTCCGGAGCGAAAACGGCACCGTCACCGCCGGCAACGCCTCCCCGCTCTCTGACGGCGCCTCCGCCGCCTGGCTCGGCAGCGAAACCGCCGCCGGGCTGCTTGGACTGGATCCGCTGGCCCGCGTCGCCGGCCGCGGTGCCCACGCCAACGATCCGCAGTACTTCGGCTACGCCCCCGTGGAGGCCGCCAACAAGGCCCTCGCCAAGGCGGGCATCGGCTGGGACCAGGTCGGCGCCGTCGAACTCAACGAAGCCTTTGCCGCGCAGTCGCTGGCGTGCATCAGCGCCTGGGGCATCGACCCCGCGATTGTGAACCGGCACGGCGGCGCGATCGCCATGGGCCACCCGCTGGGCGCCTCCGGCACCCGGATCCTGGGCACCCTCGCCCGGCGCCTGCAGGCCTCCGGTGAGCGCTGGGGTGTCGCGGCGATCTGCATCGGCGTCGGCCAGGGCCTCGCCGTGGTGCTCGAAAACGTAACTTCCGGCGTGAAGGGTTAAAGGCCATGCTGAATTTCATTGACTCTGTCGGCGAGGCTGTCGCCGGCATCCAGGACGGCTCCACCGTGATGATCGGCGGCTTCGGCAACGCCGGCCAGCCGTTCGAACTCATCGGCGCCCTGCTGGACGGCGGCGCCACGGACCTGACCGTGGTGAACAACAACGCCGGGCAGGGCGACCAGGGCCTGGCGCTGCTGATCAAGGAGGGCCGGGTCAGGAAGATGATCTGCTCCTTCCCGCGGCAGTCCGACTCCTGGCACTTCGATGCCCGGTTCCGGGCCGGCGAGATCGAACTGGAACTGGTCCCGCAGGGCAACCTGGCCGAGCGGATCCGTGCCGCCGGCGCGGGGATCGGCGGCTTCTTCACGCCCACCGGCTACGGCACCATGCTGGCCGAGGGCAAGGAAACCCGGATCCTGGACGGCCGCGGGCAGGTCTTCGAGACCCCCATCCACGCCGACGTCGCCCTCATCAAGGCGCTGAAGGCCGACGGCAAGGGCAACCTGGTCTACCGCAAGACCGCCCGGAACTTCGGTCCCATCATGGCCGCCGCCGCCAAACACACCATCGTCCAGGTTTCCGGGCTCGTCCCCACCGGCGGCCTGGACCCGGAGACCATCGTGACCCCCGGAATCTACGTCAACAGCATTGTGAAGGTGGCCTGAGATGAGCATCCAGACGTCCGACAAGCCGCTGGGCCGGGACGACCTCGCCCGGCTCGTGGCCCGGGACATCAAGCCCGGCTCCTTCGTGAACCTCGGCATCGGCCAGCCCACCCTGGTCTCGAACTACCTCGAGCCGGAGCAGAACATCACGCTCCACACCGAGAACGGCATGCTCGGCATGGGCCCGGAGGCCGCCGCGGACCAGATCGACGGCGACCTCATCAATGCCGGCAAGGTCCCGGTGACCGAGCTGCCCGGGGCGTCCTACTTCCACCACGCCGATTCGTTCGCGATCATGCGCGGCGGGCACCTGGACATCTGCGTCCTCGGCGCGTTCCAGGTCTCGGCCACCGGCGACCTCGCCAACTGGCACACCGGAGCCCCCGACGCCATCCCGGCGGTCGGCGGGGCCATGGACCTCGCCACCGGGGCCAAAGACGTTTTCGTCATGATGACCCTGCTGACCCGGGAAGGCGTGTCCAAACTGGTGGAGACCTGCACCTACCCGCTGACCGGAATCGGCTGCGTCACCCGGATCTACACCGACAAAGCCGTCTTCCTGACCGGCCCCGGCGGCGCCGAAGTGCGCGAAACGTTCGGCTGCACGATCGAGGAGCTCCAGGCCCTGGTGCCTGTGCCGCTTAAGGCCGCGGCCGCCGTCGGAAGCGCGGCCGGACGCTAGGCACGGCTGTCCCGCGTATAAAGTGTTGCCAGAACATGAGGGGCAGAAATGATTGAGGCAGCAAACGCCGGCAGCGGCGCGCCCGCGGCCAGCGACCAGTACGTCCAGTCGCTGGCACGGGGGCTGGCGGTGATCCGGGCTTTCGACACGGACCATCCGAAAATGACGCTGACGGAGGTGGCCGCCCGGACGGACCTGACCCGGGCCACCGCCCGGCGGTTCCTGCACACCCTGGTGGAACTCGGGTACGTCCGCACCGACGGCAAGGTTTTCGCGCTGACCGCCAAAGTGCTCCAGCTGGGCTACGCCTACCTGTCCGGATTGTCCCTGCCGCAAATCGCCCAACCGCATCTGGAGGAGCTGGCCCTCCGGCTGGGCGAATCGACCTCGGCCGCCGTGCTGGACGGGACGGACATCGCCTACGTCGCCCGCGTGGCCACCCGGCGGATCATGACAGTCGGCATCACGGTGGGCACCCGGTTCCCCGCGTACGCGACGTCGATGGGCCGGGTCCTGCTCGCGGCGCTTCCGCCCGCCGAGTTGGGCCGCTACCTCGCGGCCGCCGACATCCGCCCCCTCACACAGAGGGGGATCGGCACCCGGGAGGCGCTGCTGGCCGAGCTGGACACCGTGCGCGGACAAGGCTGGTGCCTGTTGAACCAGGAACTCGAAGTAGGGCTGATGTCCGTCGCGGCTCCCGTCCACGACGGACCCAACGTGGTCGCCGCGATCAACGTGTCCCTGCAGGCCCAGTCCGTGGCCTCGCAGTCGGACCCGGAGGCCTACCTGGAGTCGGTGCGAAAAGGCGCCGTCACCACGGCGGAACTCATCTCCGCCGACCTCTCCGCCGGCCGGTAGCGCTCAGTCCTTCCCGCCGCCGATCGGCGCCGTGGACACGGTGATAGTAACCCCCGAGGAATCGTCACGGATTTTCAGGTGCAGGTCCCTGCCCACCAGCGAGGCATGGATGTCCTCGCTGTCCTCCGGTGCGAGCTGCTCGGCCAGCCGTGTGACCGCCAGCGCCATCGCCCGCCCCCAGTCGTGGGGATCCATGCTGGACGCCTCAGCTTCGGCCGAGTAGTTTTCCTGTGGTTCGGTCATGTGCCCCCGCTTCCAGCGGAGCGTGGCCCGTCCGGCTGATCCGGCCAGGCATCCGGCCGGCGAAAACTCCGGCCCGCTCCAGTACATAAGCATGGCCAGTTTAGTGACGCCAGCGCCGGAACGTCCATGATGGGCGGCCGTGCCGCTTAAGTTACGCGGGAAACCCCGGCTAGGATTTCAGTGCAGGACACTTCCCGTCCACCCGCCCGTGAAGGACACCATGACAGAGAACAACACCGCGCCCGCCAGGCGCGCCGCCGTGATCATCAACCCGATGAAGTCCTCGGGCGAAGACTTCAAAGCGGCCTTTTTCCGGCTGTGCGAGACGCAGGGCTGGGCGGAGCCGCTCTGGCTCGAGACCACCGCGGAGGACACCGGCCTGGGCCAGGCCCGCGAGGCTTTGAAGGCGGAGGTCGACGTCGTGATCGCCGCCGGCGGTGACGGCACGGTCCGCTGTGTCGCGGAGATCCTCGCCGGCACCGGTATGCCGATGGGCCTGGTTCCGATGGGGACCGGCAACCTGCTGGCCCGCAACCTTGGGATCGACATCACCGATCCCGTCGCGGCCAGCCTTGACGTCCTGAAGGGCACGGACACTGCGGTGGACGTGGTCAGGGCGTGCCTGGACAACGCGGAGGACGAGCAGCTGTTCCTGGTCATGGCCGGGCTCGGCTACGACGCCGCGATTATGGCGAACACGGTCGACGATCTCAAGGACCGCGTGGGCTGGCTCGCGTACGTGGAGGCCGGCATCCGGCACCTGCCGGGCAAGCCCATCAAGGCAAAGATCAGCATCGACGGGAAACACGCGGTCCGCCGCCGGATCCGCAGCGTGATGGTGGGGAACTGCGGCAAGATCATGGGCGGCGTGGAGATCTTCCCCGACGCCAAAGTGGACGACGGCATCCTCGATGTTGTGATCCTGGCCCCCGTGGGCAAGCTGGGCTGGTTCAGCGTCCTGGCCGGCATGTTCGGCCGGAATAACAGCAAGAACGACTCGGTGGAGTACTTCACGGGCAAGTCCGCGGAGATTACCCTGGATCATGAGCAGGAGTTCCAGCTCGACGGCGACCACCTCGGCAAGGCCAAACACCTCAAGGTCACCGTGGAGCACGAGGCGCTTAAGATCCGGATGTCTGCCTAGGCAGGATCCGCCTGCGCGGCCCGGCGGTGCGCCAGGATCTCGGCGAGCTCGGCCAGGCGGTGGGCGCGGGCGGACTCCGCCGGCGTGAACGGTTCGCCCGGCCGGGAGAACGTGATGGGTCCGTGCCAGGCGGTCGGGATCCGCAGGACCGTACCGTCCCTGTCCGGGCCGGCGGCGGCCGTGTCAGCGTCCGGCGCCGGTTCGATCCGCGCGTGCAGCAGTTCCGCGACCGCCAGCGGCAGTTCCTCGGGGTTCGCCGCGATCCGGGCCGCCAGGCTCAGCGCGCCGGTCTGCCCGTCGGCCATGGCCAGCGCAGTGGTGGGCCACACCTGGGGGTCGCTGCCGCCGCCCTCGCGCAGGGCCCGCAGGAGGTCGCCTTCGCCCAATTCGCCGGGCGCCGAGAGCACGAACTCGTCGAGCGCGCCGCCGGGCACCGGGTGGACGTGGATGCTCAGGATGTTGGTGTCCAGCCGGGCCAGCGCATTCGTTAGTTTCTGCAGGGCACCGGGCCTGTCCTTCAGCACCGTCCGGGCCCGCCAAAGGGACGGGGCCGCAACCAGCCTCTTGCGGTGGCGCAGGGCCGGGGCGTGCAGCCAGCTGCGCAGCATCCGGGCCGCGGAGGGTTCCGCCACCCAGATCACCAGGATTGTGGCAGTCATGGTGAGGACCAGGACTTTGGCCAGATACGGCAAATGCGTTTCCACCACCGCTGCGTGCACCAGCAGTTCGATCGGCAGCATCACGGCGATGTTGGCGAGCGTCAGCCGGGCCTTAGTCGGTTCGGGCAGCTGGCCGCAGACGTCGCAGCTCAGCTCGGAAGTTGCATGGGCTGTGGGCTTCATGGCTCCATGATGTCCGGCTGCTGTTACAGCCCGATTGCCGTCCCGTGACTTTTGGAGTCGGTCTAGCGGCCGCGTCCGCCCGCGGGTTCGGACGTGTGCTCATCGGTGTGGTCTCCGGTGTGGCCGCCGGGCCGTTCCGGGGCCGCGAGCTGGGCCAGCAGGTCGCGGATCTCGGCGAGCAGCGCGGTGTCCGCGGGCACGGGCTCCTCTTCGGGTTCCGTCGTGGCGAGGCGCCTCTTGACGATCGTGTTGATCCGGTTCATGGGCGCCACGAAGATGAAGTACACCACCGCCGCTGTGATCAGGAAGGTGATAAAGGCCGTGATGACCGCGCCGAAATTGACGAAGGTCTTCGGGTTGCCGGGCCAGATGGGGAAGCCCAGACCCTCGGTCTCGACGCCGCCGGCCGCGGCGATGATGGGGTTGACGATATTCGAGGTGAACGCGCTGACCAGGGCGGTGAAGGCGGTGCCGACCACCACCGCGATGGACAGTTCGATCACGTTGCCGCGCAGGATAAAGTCCTTGAATCCTTTGAGCATGGGGGTCCTCCGGGGTGCCTTGGCGTACTTCGTCCAGTCGTGACTCCGCTGCGGGAATCAACCGCTAGACGCTACCACTAACCCGGCCGTTCCCGCGGACCGCGAACCGGTCCGACCCAGCTTCAACGCAACAGTCAGCGCTGCTGTGCCGCGCCGTTGCGGCGTAGAATCCACTGTGGATTCCAGCGCCGCCGTCGTAATTATTCGACCTCTGGGAAAGCGTGCCGAACCTGTGAAACTGCTGGCCGAGATGTTCACCATGGCGCCCGCAAACAAGGACCACCACGTCGCCCTCCGCTGCGCCGCCGGCGTCTTTGTTCCGCTGATCACCCTGGTCCTGCTGGACCGCCTGGACCTGGCCATCTTCGCCTCCTTTGGTGCCTTCACCGGGATCTATGGCCGGAACGAGCCGCACGCCCAACATTTCGTGATCCAGCTCCGGGCCGGGGCGCTGATGTTGCTGGTGATGCTGCTGGCCGCCCTGACCGCCCGCGCCGGGGTCGCCCTGGGACTTTCCGCGGCAGACACCGTGTGGATGCAGGTGGCAGCGACCACCCTGCTGGCGGGCGGCTGTTCCCTGCTGGTTGCCTGGTGGCGGCTCCGGCCTGCCGGTTCCCTGTTCCACATCTTCGCCTTGCGGCCGTCGCCTCCATCCCCGGCCAGCCGCCGCTCTGGCAGGGCATGCTGACGGTTCTGCTTTCGCTGCTGATCGGGATGTCCACCCGGGTGGCCAAAAACCGGCGGACCGCTGGTGGGCCAACCCACCCGGCACCGTGTGAGCCGCGGCGTGCAGCATATCGTCGGCACGGCCGTCGGGCTGGTGTTGCTGGCCGGGATCCTGCTGCTGTAGCCCGCGCCATGGCTGACCGTGCTGGTGATTGCCGCCTGCCAGTTCGGCGCCGAGATGTTCATCGCGCCCCAGTATGTGCTCGCCCAGGTGTCTGTCACCCCGCTCGCCTTGATCTCCACCCTGCTGGTGGCGCCCTCGGCTCCGGGGCTGCTGCTCCGGGACCGGATTGTGGAGACCGTCATCGGTGCCGCCGTCGGCATCGCCGTGGTGCTGGCCCCCGCCGTGTGGCAGGTCAGGAGACGCGGGCGGGTTCGTCCCGCACAGCCTCCGGCGTCGTGAGATCCGTGGCGCCGGGTCGGGTCTTCGCCGTTCTGGCGGGCTTCCGGCCGGACCTGCCGTAGACGAGGTACATGGTCACTCCCGTGATGACCATAAGCAGCACCGTGTAGACGAACGTGTTGGAGATGCCGTCGACGCCCTCGGCGCCGTCCGTGTTGGCCTTGATGACCAGGCCCAGGGGCTGGAACAGCGGGTGTGCCAGGAAGATGGCGGTGTCGTAGTCGTCGAGCATGCTGTTGAAGTTCAGGGCGGTGATGGCGGTGGCCGCCGGCAGCACGATCGGCAACAGGATCCGGCGGAACACGTACACCGTCTTGGCGCCCATGATGCTGGCGGCCTCCTCGAGCGAGGTGTTGACCGAGGCGAAGGACGCTTTGAGCATCCGCAGGGTGAACGGGATCTTGACGGTCACGAAGGCGATCAGCAGGATCACCGTGGTTCCGGTCAGCACGGCGCCGCCGACCAGCGGATTCGGGTGGTCGTAGCTGAGGATCAGGCCCAGGGCCAGCAGTGCCGAAGGCAGAATCCACGGGATGTGGAGCAGATACTCGAACACGCCAGTGACCCAGTTGCGGTGTTTCTGCAGGATCCTGGCGACGAACAGCAGCCCGCCGACGGCGATCACCGCGGCCAGGGCGCTGTAGACGACGCTGATGAGGAAGGGCCGCAGACCCGAGGGCTGGGTCAGTACCCGGATGTAGTTGTCGAAGGTCAGGCTGCCCGCCGAGAGCTGTCCGGACTGGATCGCGGCGGCGTCGGCGAAGGAGTACAGCACAATCAGCACCACCGGCAGCGTGTACACCGCAAACAGCACGTACGCGGCGGCGTGGACCGCCACGTTGGCCACGGGATTGCGGATCTGCTGCTTCTGCAGCCCGGAGGAGACCTTGGACACCGAGAAGTAGGTGCCGCCCTTCTCCAGCCGCGTCATGACGGCCAGCATCAGCATGGTGGCCACACCGAGGATAACGGCGAGCAGCGCGGCGAGGTCACGGGAGGTCGGGCTGTTGGTGAAGGTGAGGATCATCGGCGTGATGGTCTGGAAGTCCCGCCCGCCGAGGACCTGCGGGGCGCTGAGGGCTCCAAGGCCGGTCAGGAAGGACAGCACGGTCACCGCAAACAGGGTGGGCTTGAGCATCGGCAGCACCACCCGCCGCAGGATGGTCCACGTGGAGGCGCCCATGTTCCGGGCCGCCTCGATGGTCTGGTAGTCGACGCCCTTCAGGGCGTTGGTGAGGAACAGCATGTGGTTGGTTGTGGTGGCGAACGTCATCACGGCCAGGACGGCAAAGAAGCCGGAAAACCAGCCGGGATCCATGCCGGGAAACAGCCCCAGCAGGAAACCGGTGACAATGCCCTTGTCGCCGTAGATGAACTTGTAGCCGGCTGCCAGCACAATGCCGCCGTAGATGAAGGTCGTGGCGTAGCCGAGGAACAGGACCCTAGAGCCGCGGATCTTGAAGTACTGGGTGACCAGCACGATGAAGATGCCCACCACATTGACCGTGACGGACAAGGCAACGGCCAGCAGGAAGCTGTTGCCCAGCGATTTCATCGCCCGCTGGGAGGAGAAGAGCTTCTCGGCGGCGCGGCCGGAAAAGCTGCCGTCCGGGAAGAACGTCTGGATCAGCACGTTCGCGTTGGGCCAGACCAGGAACGCCGCGATGAACCAGGTCAGCACGACGCCGACGACCACGACGGCGGGGGAGCGGAGCATGCTGCGGGTGCTGGCGCCGTTCGCGGCGCCCCGCCGGCCCGCGGCGCTCACGGGCGGGTTGCTTCCTGCAGCCGGCTGCCCAGGGAGGCGCCGGTTTCCGGATGGTACTGCAGGACGTGGGACGGCTGCACGTACACCGTGGCCGGGCTGCCCGTCTCGGGATGCGCCCCGCCGTCTTCCCTGACCAGCAGCCGGATATCGGCGCCGTGGCAACGGACGACGTAGCGGCTGTGCAGGCCGTGATAGGTCTTCGAGACCACGGTTCCGTTCACGGGCACGGCCCGGCCGTCGGCGCTGGCGTCCAGGGACGCTTTCTCCACCCGCAGATAGGAGTTGGCCGCCGGATCGAGGGCATTCCGGGACTGCCGGTTCAGTTCGGCGATGAACCCGGCCGTGAGCCGGGAGCTGTCGCCGATGAAGTTGCAGACGAATTCCGTGGCGGATTCGTCGTAAATGCTCTGCGGCGTGCCGATCTGTTCCACCACCCCCTTGTTGAAAACGGCCACCCGGTCGCTCATCGCCAGGGCCTCGTCCTGGTCGTGGGTGACGTAGACCGTGGTGATGCCGAATTCGCTTTGGAGGTCCTTGAGCTGCTGCCGGAGCTGGTGCCGGAGCTTGGCGTCCAGGTTGGAGAGCGGCTCGTCGAGCAGCAGGATCTTGGGCTGCAGCACCAGGGCCCGGGCGACGGCGACGCGCTGCTGCTGGCCGCCGGAGAGCTCTGCGACGTTTTTGCGCAACTGGTCGTCCGTGAGGTCCACGCGGCGGGCGATCTCGCGGACCAGCCTGTCGGTCTCGGCCGGTTTTTCCTTGCGGACCCGGAGGCCGAAGGCGATGTTTTCCCAGACGCTCATGCTGGGGAACAGGGCGTAGTTCTGGAACACCATGCCCACCTGGCGTTTGTCGCTCGGCAGCCGGGTGACCGCTTTGCCGTCGACGTAGACCTCGCCCGCGGACGGTTCAATGAATCCGGCCAGGGTGCGCAGGGCTGTGGTCTTCCCGCACCCCGACGGTCCCAGCAGCGTGAAGAATTCCCCCGGTTCCACGTGCAGGTTCAGCTCGGGGATGGCGGTGAAATCACCGAACGTGACCTCGATGTTCTCGAAACGGATCATGGAACCTGTCTTTTCTGGCGGTAGTCGGCGGGGCGGGAACGGGCGGAGGCCGCAGCGGGCATCGCTGCCCGCTGCGGCCTCCCGCGCGGTCAGCTCATGTATTCCAGTTCGATCTTTTCAACCCACTTGCCCATGTTTTCCTGCACGAAGGTCCAATCGATGTCCTGCTGCTTGAGCGTGTTGAAGAACTCGACCACCTCGGGCTTGGCCTGCGCGACTGCGGTCTTGTTGACCGGCATCGAGTTGAACTGCTGGGCAAATTCGCCTTGGGTCTGTGCGCTGCCGAACCAGTTGATGAATTTCAGGGCCTCGTCCTTTTTGTCCGTTCCCTTGACCAGGGCCACCTGTTCGATGGCCAGCGGCACGCCCACGGACGGCATGACGGTCTCGACGTCGACCTTGAACGTCTTTTCGCGTTCCGTAACGATCGAGGACGGCATCTGCCCCATGTCCGTCTCACCCGAGGAGATGCGGGCGAAGAGGTCGGTTTTGGCGACCGCCGGGGTGCCGTTCTTGAAGTAGCCTTCGATCTGCTTCCAGCCCTCGTCCGAGACGCCCAGATCGCCGCCGTCGTCCTTGTACCGGGTCAGGATGCCGGCGAAGACCAGCTGCGCGGTGGCGGTTCCGACGCCGGTGACGCGTTCGTAGCGGGACTTGAACTTGTCCTGGGCCCACAGGTCGGTCCAGTCCTTGGGTGCCTCGTCCTTGCTGAACTTCCCGGAGTTGTAGCCAAGGAGGATCGCCTGCTGCACCAGCGGCCAGTAGGCCTTGCTGTCCGATTTGTCGCCCTTGGCAGTGTCGACTTCTCCGGACCAGGCGGGTGTGTAGGGCTCGATCGCGCCGGCGGCCTTGACCTGCTCGAAGTACATGTTGTTCAGGCCGAAGGCGACGTCGGCGATCGGGTTGTTCTTTTCCGCGATCAGCTTGTTGGTGGCATCGGCGCCGCCGGCACCCACGATTTCGACCTTGAAGCCGGCCTCCGCTGCCTTCTTGGTGACCCACTCGCCGCGGCCTTCGCCGTTGGAGTTGGTGTAGACGATGAGAGTTTCGCCCGAAGGCGGACCCGACGGGGCGGCGGCGGGAGCGGGCGCTGCTCCCGAGGTGGAGGCGGCCGGCGCGGCAGCGCCCCCTCCGCAGCCAGAAAGCAGGGTGACGGCGACGGCAGCGGCAACCAGGGTTTTCAATCTGCGCACGGGTGGGACTCATTTCTGAACGGGACTGGAGGGCGTGTGTTCGGTCAGCCTATAGCGGCATCTGCCGAATCGGACCGATTATTCCCATCAAGTTGATGAAATATCAGGTCGCTGCCTTTGAGTCTGGTGCGTCCGGCGGAACGGAATGGGTCCGGTGCCTTAACCGGCAGTGAACATCAGCCGGATGCGCCCTCCGGGAGCCGTCCCTAGTCCTGGTCCAGCGTCTCCGTCAGGTGGTGCGTGGGGATCCGGTCCCGGTCGTACGTGATCTCGGTGTAGCCGTGCGGCTCAGGGGTACCGTTCGGGCTGAGGTTCACGAACACGATTTCCTCGATGGTCAGGATGCTGCGGCGCGTGATCATGTTGCGGACCTCCGCGCGCATGGTCAGCGAGGTCCGGCCGAACCGGGTGGCAGTCAGGCCCATCTCGATCAGGTCGCCCTGGACAGCGGAGCTGACGAAGTTGATTTCGGAGATGTATTTGGTGACGGCGCGGCCGTTGCCCAGCTGCAGGATGGCGTAGATCGCCGCTTCCTCGTCGATCCACTTCAGCAGACTTCCGCCGAACAGCGTGCCGTTCGCGTTGAGGTCTTCGGGCCGCACCCACTTGCGGGTGCGGAAGGTGATGTCTGCCGGTTCCATAGAGCGAGGTTAGCCGACGCCGCCATGCGTCCCGCAGTGTGACGGAACCCGGCAGGCCCTGGTGCCGGCCTTAGACTCTGGGCATGGACGCTCTTTCCGTCGTCGGCGGCGGCATCGCGGGGCTGGCGCTGGCCGCCCGCCTGGACCCTGACCGCTTTGCGGTGACTGTCCACGAGCGGCGGCAAGAGCCGCCGTCAGTGGAGACGTCCCTGGCAATGTGGCCGGAAGCCCAGCGGGCCCTGGCTGCGGTGGGTATTTTGCCGGCGGTCCGTGCGGCCGGGTCAGGTTTCGGTGGCATGGCGCTCAGGGACGGGTCTGGCAACGTTCTGCTGCGGGCCCGGGACGCAGGCGTCATCGGTGTGTCGCGGGCAGACCTGCTCCGGCTGCTGGACGCAGCCGTGCCCGCCTCGGTGATACGGGCCTACGGCCCGGTGGCGGCACTGCCGCGTGCGGACCTCGTAGTCGGCGCCGACGGGGTGCACAGCATTGTCCGCCGCAGTGTCTGGGGCGAGCGTGCCCGGGCCAGGCTCAGTCCTTATCTTGCGCTGCGCGGCATCGTAGGGGAGCCGGTGCCCCCTGGTTGTGGCGGTGAGTACTGGGGCCGCGGGCAGCTGTTCGGCATCACCCCGGCGTCCCGTGGCCGGACCTACTGGTACGCCGCCTACCGCTCGGGGCTGGGACCCGGCGGCATCGACGTCGAGCAGGCCCTCGCCATTACCCGCGCCCGGTTTTCCGGCCGGGCGGCCGGCATCGAACGCGTCCTGGCGGCGGCGACGGCGGGGGAGACGCTGGCGCAGCGGGTCTGGACGGTGCCGCATCCGGGCCGTTATGACCGGGGCGGTGCGGTGCTGGTGGGGGACGCGGCGCACGGGATGACCCCCAACCTGGGTCGGGGTGCCTGCGAGGCGCTGATTGATGCTGTCACCCTCGCGGAACTGCTCAATTCCCGGCCGCTGCCGGAGGCCCTGCGCGCGTACAACTCACGCCGACTGCTGCGTAGCCAGGCCTTGCGGGTGGCGTCCTCCGCCATGGCTCGGCTGGCGCTGGCGGAAGGGGCCCAGCCGCTGCGGGACGGACTGCTGCGGCTGGCCGGCGGGCGGAGGGGCGCTGCCGGCGCTAACGACCGATAGGGGATCCCCGCGGGGCGTCAAGGGGCGGCCGCGGGTGGAGCGGTTCCGTCCGGGTGTCAGTCTTTCTGCAGTTCCTCGGCGAGCATCACGATGATCCCGCTGGGACCACGGAGGTAGGTGAGTTTGTAGGCGTCGCCGTAGGTCGCCACGCCGCGCAGCTGACGGCATCCGTGCTTCGCAGCTATCTCAAGGGCTTTGTCTATGTCGTCGACCGAGAAGGCCACCCGGTGCATGCCGATTTCGTTAGGGCGGGTTGGGTCCGTCTCGATCGCTTCGGGGTGGATGTATTCGAAGAGCTCAAGTCGACCATGACCGTCCGGGGTCTGGAGCATCGCAATCTTGGCGTGGTTGCCATCAAGTCCGACGGCAGTCTCGGTCCACTCGCCGCTGACCGTGTCACGGCCAACGACTGTGAGCCCGAGGTCGGTGAAAAAGGCGATTGCTGCATCGAGGTCGCGAACGGCGATGCCGACGTTCTCAAGTTTGATGGCCATGCATTGAAGCTACCAAGGCGGACCGGTTAGCTCCAGTGCCGAGCCGAACCCCTAGGCCATGGCGGTGTGCGCGGCGCTGTGCGAATCAATGGTCTTGGCATAGCAGTACGAGTGCTCCACGCCGACGTAGGGTCCGAAGTTGGGCACCGCCTCAAAACCGGAACTCGCGTAGAAGTGCCGGCCGTCAGGCTGGGCGGAGCCCGCTTCCGCCGTGATCGAGGTGATGCCCAGCGCGTGCGCGTGCGCTTCCAGCGCCGCCAGAATGGAGCTGGCCACCCCCGAGCCGCGGGTGTACGGCACCACGTACAGCCGTTTGATCTCGGCCGTGTGGTCGTCCAGAATCCGCAGCCCGCCGCAGCCCACGGGCTGGCCGGACGCCTTGTCGTGCGCCACGAGGAACACCGCGGTGTCCGCTTCCGACGGCGGCGGGCCGGGCTCGTGGTCGCTGGTGCCGAAGCGGGCGTCCAGTTCGGCCTGCTGGGCCGCACGCAGATCGGCGCCCACGGGGTTGGCCCAAGTGACCTGCCTGATGTTGAGCCGCGGGTTGGTCTGCATGACTGCCTCGATTCGCCGAAGGGTTATGCAGATCAAGGCTATGCGGCGCCGGTTTCGGCCGTGTTTCCTGCGCGTTAGGCTTCGGAGAACTCCGCTAGACCGAGCGGCCGGTGGGGTCCTCCGCCGTCGGGTCCGCGAGGACGAGGCCGCCCACCGGGCTGTCGTCCCAGTGGATGAGCCGCCAGCCGGCGTCGGGGTCCCCTTCGAGGGCCACGATTCCGGTGTTGGCCAGCACGTGCCGGGCGGCGAAGCCCGGTTCCATATTGGCGGCGCGCAGGCCCGCCCAGACGCGGATGGCCGCTCCGTGGCTGACCACGGCCGCTGTCCCGTTGTTGCCCGCTGCTGCAGCCTCGGCCACGATCCGCGCAATGGAGGCGTCGTAGCGTTCAAAAAAGTCGTGCCCGCTGGGACCGGCCGGCATCCGCCGGTCCAGCTCGCCGGCGGCCCAGGCAAACACGGTGCTGAGGTAGCGCAGGTGCGATTCCCGGTCGGTGTGCTTTTCCAGCGCGCCGGCTTCAATCTCGCGCAGCCCTGCCAGCACCTCGACGTCGAGCCCCCGCGCGGTGGCCAGCGGCGCCGCTGTGATCTGGGTGCGGACCAGCGTGGACGCGAAGAGGCGGTCGATCTGCTCACCCGCCAGTGACAGCGGCAGCGCCGCCGCCTGCCGCTCGCCGAGCTCGGTCAGGCCCGGCCCGGGGTAGGCGGTATCGAGCTGGCCAAGGACATTTCCGGGTGTCTGGCCGTGGCGGATGAGCAGGAGCCTCACTTGAGGTGGTCCACCAGCTGGTCGGCGATGCCGGTGTATTTGCCGGGCGTAAGCGCCAGCAGCCGGGCTTCCGCGTCGGCGGAGAGTCCCAGGCTCTGGACGAACTCCTGCATCCGGGCGGCGTCGACGCGCTGGCCGCGGGTGAGGTCCTTGAGCCGCTCGTAGGGGTTCTCCATGCCTTCGATGCCGGCAATTGCCTCGGCACGCATGACCATCTGGATGGCTTCGCCGAGGACTTCCCAGTTGGTGTCCAGGTCAGCGGCCAGCACGTCTTCGGCGACGTCGAGCCGGTCCAGGCCCTTGGCCACGTTGGAGATGGCCAGGAGCGAGTGCCCGAAGGCGACGCCGATGTTCCGCTGCGAGGAGGAGTCGGTGAGGTCGCGCTGCCAGCGGGAGGTGACCAGCGTGGAGCCGAGCACGTCGAGCAGCCCGGAGGAGATTTCCAGGTTGGCCTCGGCGTTCTCGAAGCGGATCGGGTTGACCTTGTGCGGCATGGTGGAGGAACCGGTGGCACCTGCCACCGGGATTTGCGCGAAGTAGCCGATCGAGATGTAGCTCCAGATGTCGGTGCAGACGTTGTGCAGGATCCGGTTGAAGCGCGCGACGTCGGCGTACAGCTCGGCCTGCCAGTCGTGGCTTTCGATCTGGGTGGTCAGCGGGTTCCAGGCCAGGTCCAGTCCTTCGACGAAGGACTTCGCCACCTGCTGCCAGTCCGCGCCCGGAACGGAGGCCACGTGGGCTGCGTAGGTGCCGGTGGCGCCGTTGATCTTGCCGAGGTATTCGGTCCTGCCGATGCGGTCCAGCTGGCGGGTCAGCCGGTGCGCGATAACGGCGAGTTCCTTGCCCAGGGTGGTGGGGGTGGCGGGCTGGCCGTGCGTGCGGGACAGCATCGGCACGGCCCGGTTGTCCTCGGCCATGGCGCTGATCTGCGCGACGAGCTTGCGGGCGGCGGGCAGCCACACGTCCTCGACGGCACCCTTGATGCCCAGGGCGTAGGAGAGGTTGTTGATGTCCTCCGAGGTGCAGCCGAAATGCACCAGTGCGGTCAGGTGTTCAATGCCGATGCCGGCCAGGCGGCGGCCGATGTAGTACTCCACGGCCTTGACGTCGTGGACGGTGACAGCTTCGATATCGGCGAGCTCACGCACCGATTCCGCGTCGAACCCGGTCACGATGGCGCGCAGCTTGTCCTGCTGCTCGGCGGTCAGCGGGCCGGCGCCCGGCACGACGTTATTGCTGGTCAGGTGGATGAGCCATTCCACTTCCACGGCAACGCGGTCGCGGTTGAGGGCAGCCTCGGAGAGGTAGTCGACCAGCGGCGCGACGGCGGACTGGTAGCGGCCGTCCAGCGGGCCAAGCGCGATCTGTTGTGAAGACGCGGCGAGGGCCAGGCGCCCGGACGGCGTGCGGATATCGGCTGTGGCGGCAGTTTCAGGCATGCCCCGATTCTTTCATGAAGTGGCACTGTGCCTTAAGTGCACGGTTCCGTATGACTTGCCGGGGTCCGACGGGCGGTCCGGCGCGGGTTGTCCACATAGCCCCGCGGACAGCTTCAGGGTCCCGTCCGGACGCTTTAACGTCGGTGGCATGATCACGGAAACGGCCGGCACACAAGTCAGAACACAGGCCGGCACAGGGGCCGGCGCTGTAACGGGTGCAGGGGCCGGCAATCCGGCGGCTGCCGACGCCGGGGCATGCGCCTCGCGCAGCTACGAGGTCCAGCAGCTTGCGGCGCGGCTTGCGGCCTGCGCGGACCAGGCGGACGCCGTACTCTGCCAGCTGGCCCGGCTGGAGCTGCAGGGCTGGCAGTCGCCGGCCGGGCGCGCCTACCGGACGTCGTTGTCGCTGCAAGCCGCGTCGCTGCGCCGCAGCCGCAATGCCCTGGAAGACGCCGTCACGGTTGTGCTCCGGCACGCCCGGAACGTGGTGCTCTCCTCCGGCCGGGCCGGCCCCTGATGGCCGAGTCGTCCCCCGCCGGTTCCGGCGGGGCTCCCCGGCCCGCCGCTCCCGCGGCCGACGGAATGCTGCGGATCCGCGGCGGGGTGGGCGGCCTCACTTTCCAGTTCGAGGAGCTGCTGGCCGGTGCTGCGGCGCTCTACACGGTAGTGGGCCGGCTGGCGTCGCTGGAGCTGGAGGCCGACGCCGTGCGGCGCGAGCTGTTCGCCTACCAGGCCGATTCCTACACCAGCGGCAGCAACGCGATCATTGCGGCCGGGGAGGGTGCCCGTGCGCTGGGGCGGGTGCGGGCTGACCTCGAACGGCTGTGCCGCGACGTCCGGGCAAGCCACCGCGAGTACGAGTTCACTGAAGCGCGGAACGCCCTGCTGCTGCGGATGGGCCGGATTGGTCCCGCCTTCGGACCGCTCTGGGGCCTGTTCGGGATGCCGGCGCCGACCGTCCGGAACGTCGCGGAGGAGGAGGCTGCCCTGGCGTCCGGGGGGCTGGCGCTGCTGCTGGACGTCCGGGGCGCCGGGGCGCCGGGAGGGCCCGGCGGCCCGCCCGGCGTCGGGGAGACCGTCCGTGGACTGGGGTCGGTTCCGGGGCTTGAGTTCCTGCGCCCCCGGCCGGTGCGGATCGCCGGCGCGGAAACGAGGACCGAAGAGGTCGACGCCACCCCGGCGGGGCTGCTGCTCCGGGCCGGCGCCGTCGGCGCCAGGAGCGGCGAGATAGAGGTCCTGCAGCTCGGCGCCGGCGGCCGGCGCGCCTGGGTTGTGGTCATCCCGGGCACGCAGCTGGACGGGCGGCCTGCCGGCACCAACCCGTTCGACGCCGGCGGGATCGCGGAGGCACTGGGGTACGGCTCGGCGGAGACCGCGGCGGCCATCCGGCAGGCCCTGCGGGAGGCCGGCGCGGAAGCTGGGGAACCGCTGGCAGCCGTGGGCTACAGCCAGGGCGGCGCCCATGCCATGAACCTGAGCCAGGACAAGACGTTCCTGGCCGAATACGACCTGAAATTCGTGTTGACCGCGGGCTCGCCCGTGGGTGCCATCACTCCGGAACCGGGGATCAGCAGCCTGCATCTGGAGCACGAACAGGACTGGGTACCCGGGGCGGACGGTCAGGCCAACCCCGACACGCGGGACCGGGTGACCGTCACGCTGACCAACCCGCTGGAGATCCCGCCGCCCGCGGACTTTGGCCTTGGCCCCGGACATGGACTCGGCAGCTACGCGGCGGGGGCGCAGGCCGTCGCCGCGAGCCGCGACCCCTCCCTGCAGTCCTCCACCGCGGCGCTGGCCGCCGTGGTGGGCGGCGGCGGGACGGCGCCCGTCACCCGATTCGCGCTCCGGCGTGAGCCGATGCCTGCGCAGCAGGTGGACCGGAAGGAGGAAGTCCGGCGCGCCGGGCCGCGGAAGGCCGCAGTGTGACAGGGAGGCTCAGCGCCTGCCGGCTCCGGCAAGCCGGCCGGCCACAAGCGAAACCACCGTGATGATGATGGCCGCGAACACCGCCGTCCAAAAGAACGTGTCGATGGTGAAGTGCACGGGCGTGTAGCTGCTCAGCCAGGAGGTCAGGTAAAGCATGGCCGCATTGATGATAATCGTGAAGAGGCCCAGGGTGAGGATGGTGAGCGGCAGCGACAGGAGGCTGACGATCGGTTTGACGAATGCGTTGACCACGCCGAAGATCAGGCCGATGAACAGGTACGCCAGGATGATGCCGATAGTGTCCTGGCCCTGGGTGACCCCGCTGTTGCCCACCGCGGCGGTGGTGGCAGAGGTGGTGATATCCAGGCCGGGGAGGATCCAGGCGGCGATTCCCAGGGCCAGCCCGTTAATGATCACCCGAACGATTATTGAGCGCATGGCCCCCATGCTGTCATATCCCCACCGGCACCGGCAGGGACGCGAAGTAGGCTAGTTTGCATGACTTCATCAGAGAACCCGGCCGGGGGCGTCAGGCCCCGCCCGGTGGTAGACCTCCTTCCCCGCTATGCGGCCGGAAAACCGCCCGTCCCCGTCGAGGGCCTGGTCAGCTACAAACTTTCCTCCAATGAAAACCCGCTGCCCCCGATTCCTGCAGTGCAGCAGGCCATCGCGGCGCAGACCGACTTCAACCGCTACCCCGATCCGCTGAGCAGCAGGCTGCGCGGCGCGCTCGCCGAGTTCCTGGACGTTCCGGCCGAGGACATTGTCACCGGCGCCGGAAGCCTCGGGGCGCTGAACCAGCTCCTGGCGACGTTTGCCGGGCAGAACGATGACGGCAAGCCGGACGAGGTCATCTATGCCTGGCGCTCCTTCGAGGCATATCCGATCTGCGTGGGAGTCGCCGGCGCCGAAAGCGTCCGGATCCCGCTGACCGCCGACGGCCGCCACGATCTGGACGCCATGGCGGCTGTAGTGACCGCACGCACCCGGATGATCCTGCTGTGCACGCCCAACAACCCCACCGGGCCCATCCTCACCACGGCGGAGACCGAGCGCTTCATCAAGGCAGTGCCCGCCGACGTCGTCGTTGTCATTGACGAGGCCTACCAGGAGTTCATCCGCGCCGGGGACGCCGTGGACGGCATCGAGATGTACCGCAAATACCCGAACGTCGTGGTGCTCCGGACCTTCTCCAAGGCCCACGGCCTCGCCGGGCTGCGGGTCGGGTACAGCGTGTCCAACCCGGACCTCACCCAGCACCTCCGCGTCACGGCCACGCCCTTCGCCGTCTCCCAGATCGCCGAGACCGCCGCCGTCACCTCGCTGCAGCATTTCGGCGAGGTTGTAGAAAGGGTACAAAGCCTGGTCGACGAACGTGACCGCGTCACGGCCGGCCTGCATGAGCTGGGCTGGTTCGTGCCGGAGGCGCAAGGCAACTTTGTCTGGCTGAACCTGGGCGCCAACAGCGCGGAATTCGCCGCCCTCGCGGGCGAGCGGGCGCTCTCGGTACGGGCCTTCGGGGACGAGGGCGTACGGGTCAGCATCGGCGAGGCCGAGGCCAACACCCGCTTCCTGGAACTCTGTGCGATCTATACAAAACCGCCACGGCGTTCCTAGCGCTTAACATAACGCCCGCAGGCAAGGCCCTGCGGATAAAGTAAGGACGAGTAAGCCAATATATATGCCGGATCGGGAATGTATTACCGGTCCGGCATATATCCCAGCGATTGCGGCGCTTCGGATGCGGCAAGCAAGGAGACGGTATGGGCGCCACACATCTGCCCTCTACCGAGTTCGACGGAACCGAGATGGACGACCAGCGCGAGGCGGTGGCCGAAGCACGGCTGGGCGACCCGGCCGAGCCGATGGTGCAGTTGCTGGCCCCCGACGGAACCCTGGGCACCGACCCGGTCTTCTCGGAGTACGCCGAGCGGCTGAATCCAGAGAAGCTGCGCGGTTTCTACGCGGACATGGCCAAGATCCGGCGCTTCGACGTCGAGGCCACCGCGCTCCAGCGCCAGGGGCAGCTTGCCCTGTGGGTCCCGCTGACCGGCCAGGAAGCTGCGCAGATCGGCTCCGGCCGCGCCAGCCAGCCGCAGGACTACATCTTCCCCACCTACCGCGAACACGGTGTGGCGCTGACCCGCAACGTGGACCTCGCCGAGCTGCTGCGCCAGTTCCGCGGCGTCTCCAACGGCGGCTGGAACCCCAAAGACACCAACTTCCACCTTTACACCCTGGTCCTCGCCGCGCAGACCCCGCACGCCGTCGGATATGCGATGGGGATCCAGCGGGACCAGAAGCTGGCGGCCGCGGCAGCCGGGGGGACCGGGGCCCAGCCGGCGGAGCCGAAGGCCGCCGTCGTGGTTTACTTCGGCGACGGGGCCAGCTCCGAAGGCGACGTCCACGAATCCATGGTGTTCGCCTCCTCCTACAACGCGCCCGTGGTGTTTTTCTGCCAGAACAACCACTGGGCCATCTCGGTGCCGAGTTCGGTGCAGACGCGCATCCCGCTGGCCAACCGCGCCAAGGGCTACGGCTTCCCCGGCATCCGGGTGGACGGCAACGACGTGATCGCCGTGCATGCCGTGACCGAGTGGGCCCTGGAACGGGCCCGCGAGGGCAAGGGGCCGGTCCTGATCGAGGCGTTCACCTACCGCGTCGGCGCGCACACCACGGCGGATGACCCCACCAAGTACCGGGAGTCCGCCGAGGAAGGGCTGTGGCGGGCCAAGGACCCGCTGGAACGCCTCGAGAAGTACCTCCGCGCCGAGGGCGTGGCCGACGACGCCTTCTTTGAGCAGGTCCGGGCCGACGGCGACGAGCTGGCCGCCTATGTCCGCAAGACCACCCATGACCTGGAAACCCCGGACATCCGGACCGCCTTCGCCAACACCTATGTGGAGGCGCACCCGCTGGTGGCCGAGGAGCTGGCCTGGTTCGAGGAGTACAGCGCAGGATTCGAGGACCACACGGAAACGGCCGCGGCAGAAACAGGGGCGATCCGCTGATGACCACTATGACCATTGCCAAGGCCATCAATGAGGGCCTGCGCGCGACGCTGAGCAACAATCCGCGCTCCTTGCTCATGGGCGAGGACATCGGCGCCCTGGGCGGCGTATACCGCGTTACGGACGGGCTCATCGCCGAATTCGGCGCGGACCGCGTGGTGGACACCCCGCTGGCGGAATCCGGCATTATCGGCACCGCGATCGGCCTGTCCCTGCGCGGCTACCAACCGGTCTGCGAAATCCAGTTCGACGGTTTCGTCTTCCCCGGCTTCAACCAGATCACAACGCAGCTGGCCAAGATGCACTCCCGCAGCAACGGCAATCTGACCGTTCCAGTTGTCATCCGGATCCCTTACGGCGGCGGCATCGGCTCGATCGAGCACCACTCGGAGTCGCCCGAAGCGCTGTTCGCCCACACGGCCGGCCTGCGCATCATCACCCCGTCCAACCCGCACGATGCCTACTGGATGATCCAGCAGGCCGTCGACTGCCAGGACCCCGTGATTGTCTTCGAACCCAAGCGCCGCTACTGGCTCAAGGGCGAGGTGGACACCGACCACCCCGGCAACTCCGCGGACCCGTTCAAGGCGCACGTGCTGCGTGAGGGAACGGACGCCACCGTGGTGGTGTACGGCCCGCTGGTCCCGGTGGCCCTCGCCGCGGCCAACGCCGCCGCCGAGGACGGCCACAGCGTCGAGGTGATCGACCTGCGTTCCATCTCGCCGATCGACTTTGACACGGTTACGGCCTCGGTCCAGAAGACCGGCCGGCTGATCGTGGCCCACGAGGCCCCCACGTTCGGTGGCATCGGCGGCGAGATCGCGGCCCGCATCAGCGAACGCGCCTTCCACTCCCTCGAGGCTCCCGTGATCCGCGTCGGCGGTTTCCACATGCCCTACCCCGTGGCCAAGGTGGAGGACGACTACCTGCCGGACATCGACCGGATCCTTGAGGCCTTGGACCGGGCCCTCTCCTACTGATGCCGCCCTGCGAAAAACCGAGGACCCCATGACGCTTAACAAGTTCAACCTCCCCGATGTGGGCGAAGGGCTGACCGAGGCGGAAATCGTCTCCTGGAAGGTCAAGGCCGGCGATACCGTCGCCGTCAACGACGTCATCTGCGAGATCGAGACGGCCAAGTCCCTCGTCGAGCTGCCCTCCCCGTTTGCCGGCACCGTCACGGAACTGCTGGTCCCGGAGGGCGTGACGGTCGACGTCGGCACCCCCATCATCAGCGTCACCGACTCCGCTGACACCGCGGCCGACGCCCCCGCGCACGCAGCTCCAGCGGCGGCGGCCCCGGCCGCGCCCGCGATGGCAGACCAGCCCCTCTACGGGAAACTACAGGAAGAGGCCGCCGACGCCGCCGACGCCGGCGGGGCCGCCGGGCGCCCGGCCGGCGGCCCGCTGGTGGGCTCCGGCCCCAAG
>JBKKDK010000087.1:0-4923 GCA_046708245.1 Arthrobacter sp. | reverse complement strand
GGGTGTCCACGTCCGAGTGGAGGTACTCCACCTTCACACCGTGGCCCAGCAGGTAATCGGTGAGATCCTCGGCCATCCGCTTGGTCAGGGTGGTGACCAGGATGCGCTCGTTCTTGGCGGTGCGGATCTTGATTTCGCCCAGCAGGTCATCAATCTGGCCCTTGGTTGGCTTGACGACGATCTCAGGATCGATCAGTCCGGTGGGCCGGATGATCTGCTGGACGAAGCCGTCGGCCTTGCCGAGCTCGTACTTGCCCGGTGTGGCGGACAGGTACACCGTCTGGCCCACCCGGTCCTGGAACTCATCCCACTTAAGCGGGCGGTTGTCCATCGCCGAGGGCAGCCGGAAGCCATGGTCCACGAGGTTCCGCTTGCGGGACATGTCCCCCTCGAACATGGCGCCGATCTGCGGCACTGTCACGTGGGACTCGTCAATCACCAGGAGGAAGTCGTCCGGGAAGTAGTCGATGAGGCAGTGCGGCGCGGTCCCGCGGGCGCGGCCGTCGATGTGCCCCGAGTAGTTCTCGATGCCGTTGCAGAAGCCCATCTGCTGCATCATTTCCAAGTCATAGGTGGTGCGCATCCGGAGCCGCTGCGCCTCCACGAGCTTGTTCTGGCTCTCCAGGACCTGGAGGCGCTCAGCCAGCTCGTCTTCGATCCGCGTGATCGCCCGGCCCATACGTTCCGGTCCGGCCACGTAGTGCGAGGCCGGGAAGACGTACATCTCGGTCTCATCCCGGATGATCTCCCCGGTGAGCGGGTGCAGGGTGTAGATGTTCTCGATCTCGTCGCCGAAGAACTCGACCCGGATCGCCAGCTCCTCGTACATCGGGATGATTTCCACGGTGTCCCCGCGGACACGGAAGGTGCCGCGGTGGAAATCCATGTCGTTGCGGGCGTACTGCATGGAGACGAATTTCCGGAGCAGGTCGTCGCGGTTCATCTCCGCCCCCTTGCGGAGGGTCACCATCCCGGCGATGTATTCTTCCGGGGTGCCGAGTCCGTAAATGCAGGAGACCGTCGCCACCACAATCACGTCGCGGCGGGTCAGGAGCGCGTTGGTCGCGGAATGCCGGAGCCGTTCGACTTCCTCGTTGACGGAGGAGTCCTTCTCGATGAAGGTGTCCGTCTGCGCCACGTAGGCTTCGGGCTGGTAGTAGTCGTAGTAGGAGACGAAGTACTCCACCGCGTTGTTGGGGAGCAGCTCGCGGAATTCGTTGGCCAGCTGCGCGGCGAGGGTCTTGTTCTGCACCATCACCAGGGTGGGCCGCTGGACCTGTTCGATCAGCCAGGCCGTCGTCGCGCTTTTGCCGGTACCTGTGGCGCCGAGCAGCACCACGTCCTTTTCGCCGTTCTTGATGCGCTCGGTCAGTTCCGCGATGGCGGCCGGCTGGTCACCTGCCGGCTTGAACTCGCTGATGACCTCGAAGGGCGCCACGACGCGGTTGATCTCCTGGGCAAGACTCATGTACCTAATCTACCGCCGGGCGCCGGCCGGAACGCCACATTCAGCTTTCGGCGGTACCCGGGGCCGGGCCGGTGGCGTACGGCGGCGGCCGCCAGTGCGTGCGCTGCGCCCACTCCTCCATCCGCGGCGCGGCGTACTCCGTGAACCAGGCCTCCTTGTCGGCGGCGTAGCCCGCCGTGGATTTGTCCACCCCGTGCCGCCGGGCCACCCGCCGTTTTTCGGCCAGGTAGTCGGCGCGGGCTGCCGCGTCGTCGCGCAGCCAGTCCCGGAAACACAGCGCATAGCGCCAGCCCGGCGACCCGGCGGGGCGGACGTGGAGGTTCACGGCCCGGCCGGGATCGGCGTTGCCGTGCAGGCGCTTG
This sequence comes from Arthrobacter sp., assembly GCA_046708245.1. Classification (GTDB taxonomy): domain Bacteria; phylum Actinomycetota; class Actinomycetes; order Actinomycetales; family Micrococcaceae; genus Arthrobacter. The sequence goes on along the minus strand of JBKKDK010000087.1, from coordinate 3,093 downwards.
TCCCAGTCGGCCGGATCCGGGTGCGAGGGTTTGGGCCTGTCGGGGTTGACCCCCGGCCAGCGCGGGAACCCGGCCGCGGCCAGCACAGGCTCGAGCCGGTCCGCCGTCGCCAGGTCCCGGACGTTGAGCTGGAGGTCCAGGACGTCCTTCGCGTCGAGGCCGGGCACGGCGGTGGAGCCGATGTGGTCCACCGAGAGGATGTCCTGCGGCGCTGCCGCGTGCAGGCGGGCGATCAGCCGGGCCGCCTGGGCCGGCCAGCGGGGATCGGCCGCGCTGAGCACGGGACCGCCGCTGCGTGGGGCGAGGCGGTGCTTGGCCAGGTTCTCCGCGAAGGGCGCCAGCCGGTGCTGCCAGAGCCGGTCCACGGCGTCCCGGAGTTCAATCTTGGACCCGGAGTTGTCCAGGACGACGTCGGCGGCGGCGAGCCGGTCTTCGCGTGAGGCCTGGGCGGCCATCCGGGACCGGGCGTCCTCGGCAATCATTTTTCGGTGCTCGGTCATCCGCTGGACGCGGACGGCCTCCGGGGCGTCCACCACCAGCACCAGGTGGAAGTTTGCGCCCTGCCCGGTTTCAACGAGCAGCGGAATGTCCTGGACCACGACGGCGCCGCGCGGGGCGGCTGCCACCAGAGCAGCGGCCCGCTCCCGGACCAGGGGATGGATAATCCCGTTCAGCACGGCGAGGCGGTCCGGGTTGCCGAACACCAGGGCGCCCAGCCGGGCCCGGTCCAGGCTGCCGCCCGGCGCCAGGATCGCGGCGCTGAAGGCTTCGACGACGCGTGCAAGGCCGGGTGTCCCCGGTTCCACCACCTCCCGCGCCAAGGCATCGGCGTCGACCAGCACCGCGCCGAGTTCGCGCAGACGTGCGGCGGCCACTGATTTGCCTGAGGCGATCCCGCCGGTCAATCCGATCTTGAGCACCCCTCCAGACTAAACTGATCCGGTGGCAGATGATGCGGTGTCCCCCGCGAGCAGGGCCACCGCCTACACCACCCTGGCCGGACCGGAATTCCGCCGCGAACTCGAAATCAAGCGGTCCCGGTTCATCACCGTGCTGCACCGCACCGCCGACGAGGACAGCGCCCGGTCCGTGCTGGCCGGACTGCGCCGGGACTTCCACGACGCCCGGCACCACTGTTCCGCCTTCGTGCTCGGCCCCGACCGCGGCGTGCAGCGGTCCAATGATGACGGCGAGCCCTCCGGGACTGCGGGCATCCCGATGCTCGAAGCCCTGCTGAAGCGCGAAACCGCTCCCGGGGTGGCCGACCTCAGCGACACGACTGCCGTCGTCGTCCGCTACTTCGGCGGGATCCTGCTCGGGGCGGGCGGGCTGGTCCGGGCGTACTCCGAATCGGTCTCCGCAGCCCTGGGCGCGGCGCCGCTGGTGCGCCGTCGGCGGATGCGGATCTGCGCGGTTCCGGTGCCGCACACGGCCGCGGGCCGGCTGGAGAACGACCTGCGCGCCGCGGGCTATGTCATGGCGGAAACCAGTTACGAGGCGCAGACTACAGTCCTAAGACTCGCCCTGCCGGACGATCCGGCGGGGCTGGCGGACGCCGGTGAGCGGCTCGCCGCCCTCACTGCCGGAAGCGCGCTGCTGCTGCCCGGAGAAACGGAGTGGATCGATGTCCCTACCAGCTGAGCAGGCTCCGGCCGCGGCCGTCGGACTCGTGGACGTCACCGAGGAGGTGCTTGAGCAGCTCCTCACGCTCGCGATCCAGGACGCCGACGCCGAGGAAGTGACGCCGCCGCTGGGCAGCGCCGCCGGCTGGAACTCGGAACGGATCAGCTGGTTCCGCGAATACCACCATGATGCCGCGCCGGGCCTCGACGGGCCGGCGCAGCAGAAAAGCTGGGGCATCAGCTGCCGCGGGGAGCTCGCCGGCTCCATCCGGCTCAAGCGGACCGGTCCCGCGACGCTGGAAACCGGGATCTGGCTGGCCCGGAGCTTCCGCGGCCAGGGAATCGGCCGGGATGCGCTCCGGCTGGTCATGGCGGAGGCGGCGCTCTCGGGCGCCACGGCCCTGGAGGCCGACACCACAGCCGGCAACGCGGGCGCCCTCGCCCTGCTGCGGTCGGCAGGCGCGGAATTCGTAGCCGGCGCGGACGCCGGCGGGGCCGCGGTGCCGGTCCGGGCCCGCATCCCGCTGCACTGACCCCCGCCCCCACGGGGCATGCCCCCTCCCCGCCGCGGCCACTGGACATATACCCACCATGCCCTTTCCCCGGGCCCAGGACTGGACATGTCCCCCCGGGTGCCTGGGCCTGAGACTGGACATGTCCCCTGATCCAGAGCCCCGGACAGAGCATGCCCAGCCCCCGCCGCGGTCACTGGACATAGACCCACCATGCCCTTTCCCCGGGCCCAGGACTGGACATGTCCCCCCGGATACCTGGGCCTGAGACCCCCGAACAAGCATGCCTGGGCCCAGCGTGAATCTAGCCCCGCGGGGGAGACCTGGACTGGACATGTCCCCCCGGAACCCGGGTGTCAGGAATGGGCATGCCCAGCCCTCGCCGCGGTCACTGGACATATACCCACCATGCCCATTCCCCAGGCCTAGGACTGGACATGTCCCCCGGAACCCGGGCGTCAGGACTGGGCATGCCCAGCCCCCGGGCACAGGACCGGACATGTTGCCAAAATGTCCTGTGCCGGCGCGAAGAATGGGCATGTCCCCCTGGGGTGCACGGCGCGCCGCGGGCTTAAACGAAAGGCGGCCGCCCCATCAGGGACGGCCACCTTTACGATGCTACATCAAGCTACCAACTGCCTGGGGCAATTAGTTGCCGGTCAGCTTCTCGCGCAGAGCTGCAAGAGCCTCGTCGGAAGCGAGCGTGCCGCCACCGGTGTTGGACTCGGCTGCAGCCGGCTCGGAGGAGTAGCTGGTGGTGCCGGAATCGCTCTCGCCGGACGTTGCAGCTGCAGCGTCGTCGGCAGCGTGCTGAGCAACCTGCTTCTTGTGAGCTTCCCAGCGGGTCTGGGCGTCAGCGTACTGCTGCTCCCAGGCGGCGCGCTGCGTCTCGTAGCCTTCAAGCCACTCGTTGGACTCCGGATCGAAGCCCTCCGGGTACTTGTAGTTACCCTCTTCGT
>JBKKDK010000086.1:0-14065 GCA_046708245.1 Arthrobacter sp. | reverse complement strand
CCTTGATGTTCCGCGCCCATAAGGCGGCGCGGTTGATTCTTTGCTGGTTGATTTCGTGAACGAGGCACCGAATGCGGCCAGTTCCATTCAATATCAAACGCCAGGGGTAATCATGAAAACCAGGCCCACCGCCGTAGCCGTGCTTGCGGCCTTTCTTTTGGTCAGCGGGTTGGTTGCCGGAATCCCGGCTCCGGCGTCGGCCGCGGCTACCACGTACTATGTGAGCGCCCTGGGGAATGACAGCAATTCCGGGATCTCCAGCTCGGCGCCCTGGAAATCGCTCGCAAAGGTAAACTCCACCATCCTCCGGCCTGGCGATACGGTGCGTTTGCGCAAGGGTGACACCTGGACCGGAGGCATCGTGATTGCCCAGAGCGGGACCGGCGCCGCTCCCATCACGCTCAATGGCTACGGCACCGGCAACGCTCCGACAATTACCGGCGGCAAATCGGGGAACTGCGTCAGGATCAACGGCAACTACACCGTGGTTGACGGACTGCGTGGTGTCTCCTGCGGTTACGCCGGCATCAGCATCACCGGCGACCGTAATACCGTCCGGAACTCCAGCGCCGCCAACAATGCTGTTGGCATCAAGGCAGGCTCGGGGTCAGATTTCGGGAAATACACCGGCAACGTGCTGACGCACAACAACGTCATGAACGTGCTGACACCCGGCATAAATTGCGGAACACCGCAGGCGGCAAACTGCAGTGATGACTCCGGCGCCTTTGGCGTTCTGATCAACGGCAACGACAACGAGTTTTCCGGTAACACGGTCAGCGGATCCACCGCGGTCTCGTACGATTACGGACTCGACGGCGGCGCCTTCGAAATCTACAACGGAAACCGGAACAACCTCCATCACAATGTGGCACTGGACAACAACTCATTCTCCGAGGTCGGTAAGTCCTCGGGAACTGCGGACGGAAACATTTTCCGCTACAACCTGGTCCGTTCAACCTGCGGTGCCAACTGCTCCGAAGCCAAGGGCTTGATCGCCCGCGGGACGGGTACTTCATTTGGACCCACTAACGGCACTGTTTTTGAGTTCAACACCGTTTACCTGAATGGTCCGCAGTCCCAGGCGGTTGTCTGCCACGCGGGCTGTCCATCATCCACTGTGATCCGTGCCAACATCCTGGTCGGCGTCAAGAACGCCCTCTGGATTAACGGCTCAGGCTGGACGGAAAAACAGAATGTCCTTAACGGACCCATCAACTTTGTGCCTAACAGCACGTCCACCACAGCTCCGGTGCGTTTCGTGAACGCACCAACCGATCTCCACCTCACCAGCACCAGCCCGGCCATCGACCGGGCCGGAACCAGTTCCTCCACCCTGGACCTTGCCGGGGGTCCGGTGCCCCAGAACGGGGACTGCACCGGAACGGCCGCTGCCGATTCGGGGGCGTACGAGTTCGATTCGCCCAACTGCTGACTTTGTGGAGCACCAAAAATTCAATCCGGGCTGCGACTCGTGTGCGTTGCTCTGTTTGGATCGGGCTTCCGGGCCTAATGTTGGGCCTGTAGAACCGTCGACAGGAGCGCCCACATGATTACCCTGCAGATTGAACACCAGGTCCGGGACTTTGGAATGTGGAGGAGGGCTTTTGACAGCGACCCCCTGGACCGTGCCGCCTCGGGAGTGCGGTCCTACCGGATCTCGCGTCCCCTGGACCAGGAGGACTATGTGATGCTCGAAATGGATTTCGATACGCAGGAGGCCGCCGTCGACTTCCTTGCCCGGCTGCAGAACGACACGTGGAAAACCGGGGTGACGGCGCCTGCGCTGGTCGGTGAACCATCGACAAGGATCATCGAGACGGTCGCCATCGAAAGGGTGTCCGCCTCGTAACCCGGCTAAGGATCGTCAGGAGCCGGGAGCCTGGTACTTGATCCCGCCGGCCATGCGCATGGCATCCATAGATTCTTCGACGGTCAGCAGCACTGTCGTCTCGAACGAGCTGAGCGCACCCCCTCCGCTGATCGCCAGCGCCACCGCAGCCATGGAGACGTTGTCGGGGGCTTCCCACAGGTTGTAGCCGTCGTGGGAGCCGAATGCGTACCAGAAGCCATGGAGCGTTCCGCCGACGGATTCGATATAGGTCTGGGCGGCCTTTCGGCGGTCCTCCGGGTTGCTGATCAGCCTGGACCAGGTTTCCGGGGTGTAGCTGAACTTCGACAGATAGAGCGGCATTGGGTTGCCTTTCCGTTCGTTGCCAAGGGTTCCGATTCCCCAAGAATGGCAGTCAGCCATCGGTCCAGCAACGGTGAAGCTCAGGCGAGATGCCGGACCAGCGCGTCCAGGATCGGCAACTGGCCACGTACCAGCTTCGTACGGGCCTCGGACTCCTTGAACCAGGCGGCGTCATCAATCTCGGGGTAGTCGTGGAAGACTCCGGATCCCTTCGGCCACTCCAGCGAAAAGGTGTTGCTCGCAATCCGTTCGGGCGCGAAGTCCGACTCGGCCGTGAACACTGTGATGACCTTGCCCGAGGGCTGCCGGAAGGAGCCCAGCAGGAAGTAATCAACCGAAGGCGCCCTGGTGCCCATTTCCTCGGCGAATTCCCGCTGCGCCGCCACCAGCGGGTCCTCGTTTGAGAGGAATTCGCCTTTGGGAATGGACCAGGCATGGGCATCTTTGTGGGCCCAGAAGGGTCCTCCCATGTGGGCAATCCAAACAGCCAATTCCGATGTGGCGCTCCGCTGGTACAGCAGGATGCCTGCGCTGCGAACCGTCATTTGTCGATCACGTTCCAAGGGTAGCCGGGTGCAGTATTAATCTTGGCTATCCTGCACCGAGGGCCGGAAGGTGCTGGCGGTTCCGGATTCGCGATTCGCCGAATTCCACCGCCAACGCTTCGATCTCCCAGGGACCCCGGCCTTTCAGTTTTGGACGGCCCACCGCAACGTGGGGTGTCCACCGGGGGTACCGGAAGCCAAGGGCGCGGGAGCTGAGTATGAAGTCATCGGCGTTGTCCACTAGGAGCTCGTCCAGCAGTTCGTGTAGCGCCTGGACGAGGCCGACCTGAAAGTCATGGACCTGTTGCGGGGCATCCACTTCGAGCCCGCACACGCTTCCGCCGCCCAGAACAATTAGCCGCCTGGCGCTTCCGGAGAAGCTTTCCAATACGGGCAGCCCCTGCAACCAGGCAATAGTCCTGTGCGTGGCTGCCTCGCTATTGGTGATGCCGTGTGTCCATTCCTCGACGTCCCGGCAGAAGTCCGCCAGCACGCCGATGTGCAGGAGGGTCATGTGCAGGCCTTGCCGCCGGCGCAGCGCGTCAACGCCGTTGCCCAATTCCTCGTAGTCCGATGGCACGGACCCGACGCTAAGGACAGGTACCTCCACGGTGATGCGCGGAAGCGTCTGCACATGCCCTCCCTTCATCCGGCTAGTTCTCCGGGCTTACTGTTGCGAGCCACATCTTAAGGAGGGGCACCACCACGGCGCTTTGCATCGCGCCCAGGTGGTCCAGCCCGGGGAGCACCTGCACGTCCCACCCCGCCGCGGTGAGCTCCCGCTCATGCGCCGCCAGCGAGGGGCCGATCCGCACTTCCACGTTTCCCCAGCGGGGTCCGTAAACGATTTGATCGGCTGCGCCGGCAAACGCCAGCCGCGGCAGGCCGCGGGCCACAGCAGCTGCGGAATCGTCATAACCCTGGAGCGCCCCGTACAGCGTGACGAATTGCCGGGTTTGCGGTTCGCTCGCCTGCATCGGGGCAGCGTCCCAGTCACCGGGCTCAGCCGCCGGATCCGCGGGGGTTGGCTGCGCCGGCCCGGCGGCCATCAGATGCGCGGCCCGTGTCACCGCGAGCATGCTTTTGTACGGGCTGTCCAGCGGCGGGAATCCGCCCATGACCAGCGCCCAGAGACGATTCGTCCGGATCGCGAGCTGCAAACCGCACAGCGCCAGCCAGGAGTACCCGTAATAGCCGAACCTGTCAGCGCCTGCGGCGTCGGCGATTGCCAGCAGGTCGGCGGTGACGTTCTCCGGCGCTAGAGTATCGGGCGCCGGATGTGCCATCCTATGCCCCTCATAGTCGGCGGCGACAACCCGGTACGACTGCGAAAGACCAGCAACAAGGTTCGGGCCGATGTCCGGATCCCCGCCCCAGGCGCGCATGGTCGCGGCCTGCGCCTCGGGGAAGGGTTCCACCCTCGCGGGGACCAGAAGCGCCCGGCCGCTACCGCTGATCGTGATCGGAATAGTTGTTCCGTCGTGCAAAACGGCCTCGGCGCTTCCGGCCACCACGATCTCCATCCCTGGTTCGGGACCCTAGCGGGACAATTTCTGGGCATCCGGCTTCGGGTCGCCGATATGGCCTGGTGCGTTCGCGGCCAGGACGCGCTGGACGAAGGCGCCGTATTCCTCCATGTAGTGGCGAAGGAAGGCGGCCGTGGAGTCGTCCTTGACCTCGCCGTCGCCGCCGAACACGTCGGGGTTGAACTTCACGTAGGCTTCCGGTGCGTTGAGCTGCGGGGCGTCGAGAAAGCTCAGCACGGCGCGCATGGAGGACTGCATCACGGCCGTGCCGATGCTCCCGGGCGAGGCACCGATGATGCCGGTGGGTTTGCGGGCGAACGAGTTGGCGCCCCAGGGGCGCGAGCCCCAGTCGATGGCGTTTTTCAGCGCCCCGGGAATGGAACGGTTGTATTCGGGGGATACGAAGAGGATGCCGTCGGAGGATTCGATGGCGTCCTTCAGGGCCCGGCCTTCCGGCGGGAAATCGGTGTCGTAGTCATAGCTGTACAGCGGCAGGTCCTTGATGGGGATCTCGGTGAATTCGAGATCCTCTGGCGCGAGCCTTATCAGGGCCTTGGAGAGGGTCCGGTTGATGGAGCCGCTGGCCAGGCTCCCGACAAAATAGCCAATCTTGTAAGTTGCCATGAGCTTAATCCTTTCGATGGGGCGTGAGCGGCGGCGAAGCCTGCCGCCCCTCGCCGGCGCCCAGGCCGTCCAGCATTTCTGTGAGCGCGTCGAGGGAAGACCGTCGGGGTGTCCATCCGAGGAGCTCACGCGCCCGTGCGGTGTCCATGATGGGTGCGCCGGCCGCCATGTCGATCCACCCGCCATCGGTCGCCTGCAACCGCAACCGCCAACTGAGATCGACGACGGCGCGCAGCACAGGAAGCGGGAACGGCAGCAGCCGCCGGGAGTTGAAAACCCAGCCCAGCGCATTCGGATCGAGAACAGGTTCGGCCGCGATGTTGAACGCGCCCCCGGCCCGCCTCTCCAGCACGCGCCAATAGGCGTCTGCCACGTCCGCGGCGTGCACTGCCTGGAAAACCAGCTCGTTGGGTATGGGCAGAAGGGGCAGCCAAGGCCTGCGAGGGGCAAGCCGCGCCAGGACCCGGCCAAGGAAATAGCGGCCCACCTCGCTGCCGGCCCCGGCACTGAACGTCAGTGCGGGCCGGAGCCGTGCCACAACGACGCCAGGGTTGTCCGTGGCAAAAGTGTCCAGGAGCTTTTCCTGCGCCGCTTTGTCCACGCTGTAATGCGACCCCTCGATGCCGCCTGCCGGCCAGCCCTCTTTCGTCCGCTGGTCTTTGGGACCGGGCGAATAGGTGCCCACTGACGAAGCGCACACGATATGCCCGACGCCGGCCGTCCGGGCAGCTGCCAAAACGTGGGAGGTGCCGGTCACGTTTGTCCGGCGGAGGAGCTCCCGATCATGGTTGGGCTGGATCAGCCAGGCCAGGTGCACCACGGCATCGGCCCCGGCGAACGCCTTCTCCATGGCCGGCTGGTCCTGCCGTATCCCGACGTCGATGCTGTGCCACTCGACTTCGCGGTAGGGGGCTACGTTCCGGTCAGGTTCACGGCGGGCGACACCCACGAGCTCAAGATCGGCACCTTCCTCCGAACGCGCTTCGTGCAGGCGCTTCAGGAGTGCCGTACCAACGTGGCCGGTGGCTCCTGTGATGACGATTCGCACGGGCTGCTCCTCAGGGAGGTTGACGGCTGCGACCGTCCCAGCGAAGCAGAATTGGCACCCGGGCACAAGGGCCGCCGATGTGGTGGAGGGGACCTCAAGGGATCGGAATCCAGACTTCCGGGGCGTCCACAAACCAAGTACGACGGCGCACCACCCGCCGCCGGCCGGCAGGCCCGGAGTCGGCTTACGCTTCCGTGGCCCGGGTGCTAGCGTGAAGATCCCACGATGGGATCCAGGAGGCCGAAATGAACGCGGAAGATGTGGGACGGCAGCCCCAGGAAGAGGATCCTGCCGCCGAGCGGAAGCTGCCAGATTCTGAAGCCGTCAGCCGCGGCGGCGGTATTCCCAGCTCTCCAAGAGGCGTCGGAATCGGCGCGAGCACAGAGCCGAACACCTTTGAACCGGAAGAGTATCCGGGCGCGGCTGACGACAACGCAAAACCCTAGGCGAAGCGGCCGCGCTTGCCTGCGGGGGAGCGGTGGGGCCGATTTGGTGCGTTGCCGCCCTCGCGGCCATTTGTTAGAAATGCTAAGTATGCTTGCCAAACCGTTACTAAGCATGCTTATGGTGGAGTTGTGCAAGGTCCTGCAGTGAGGCGTTGCAACACCAAAACCGCATCCAAGGAGACACTATGCTCGCCAAGGAACACATCGAAGATCTGCTGAACCGGAATGGAAATGTCCTTTCCACAGACGGTGAGAAGATCGGATCCATTGGGCAGGTTTACGCCGACGACACAGACGGCCAGCCCACGTGGGTCACGGTCAAGACAGGGCTATTTGGCACGTCCGAGTCCTTTGCCCCGCTTGAAGGCGCACGTCTGGAGGGCGATGACATCGTCGTTCCGTACTCCAAAGAACAGGTCAAGGACGCGCCGCGGGTGGACGCCGACGGCCATCTGGAACCAGATGAAGAGGACCGTCTGTACGCCCACTATGGGCTTGGCGGCGCACGTACGGCGTACTCCGGGACGGCCCCAGGCTTGAGGGGAGACTCCGACCAGGAACGCGGCGGCGAATTCGACGGCGCAACAACAAACACAGTTGGCCGTGACACGTCGGGACCCACAACGGATGACGCTATGACCCGCTCCGAGGAGCGTCTGAACGTCGGCACCGAGAGGCAGGCGACTGGTCGGGCACGGCTGCGCAAGTACGTCACCACCGAAAACGTCACCACCACCGTTCCGGTGCAGCGCGAAGAAGTGCGCATCGAACGGGAGCCCATCACAGACGCCAACCGCGGGGCAGCTTTCTCAGGACCGGACCTCAGCGACGAAGAACATGAAGTGACCCTTCATGAGGAGCGCCCGGTCGTCGAAAAGGAGACCGTTCCTGTTGAGCGGGTCCGTCTCGACACCGAAACCGTCACAGACGAGGTGACAGTCGACGAGGAAGTCCGCAAAGAGCGGATCGAATCCGACGGCGTCAACGACACCCGGCGGTAGCGAGTGAAAGGGCCAGGGCCAGGGCGATGCTCTGGCCCTGGCTTTGTTCCCGTTGCAAGCCGAAGGTTTCTTGATCAGAAGCAAATTGGCAGGCTCGCGGGCGCGCTGGAGTTCGCGCCGGCGACCACCGGCTTACGCACCCGGTGGACGCAGGCAGGCAGTCGCGGGGTAGCTGGCCAGGATGTAATCCATCGCGGCAGGACCTGCCATCCGGCGCCGGCTGCTGCGCGTCACCCCGCTCCGTTCCATGGCTGACCGGAAGGTGACGTCCTGAACGGGCGTGATGTTGTGCAGCAGGCACCAGCTTGTATAAAGGCCATAGAGACAGTCAGGCCCCAAGGGCAGATGCGTCTCATCCGGAACGGTGGCGTCAAGAAGGAATTTTTCAAAATGGGAGATGGCCATCGAAGGCTCTTTTCCGCGGGCGCATCATCGGGCCGCCGTCCTGCTACAGCGGCTCACCTTGCTGCCGTGCACCCAGCGGCAGAGGGATCCCCATCCCAGAGAGATGCGGGGGCTGCTCCGAATCTACGGAGTCAGGACACGTTTGTCCACAGGCCGTACAGATTCGGTTTCAGTCGCGGTGGCCCTCGACTTGGACAGCTCCGGGCAGAGCAGATCAGTGAAAGTCGCGGACAAGAAGTCGCCGGTCAGCTCCGCCGACGTCGGAAGCGGGCCCATGGAGACGACGCTTGCTGCGGCCACCGAGGCCGGGCCAGCAACGCCGCACCACCGCCTGTAACAGCGGTGTGGCGACGGCCTTGGGCCGGACCGGCGTAGAGGATCAGCCGTGGGCGAGGATGGTGTCGATCAGCTTTATGAGTTCTGCTGAGGCGTGTTCGGTGCCGGCCGGGCCAATTTTGACAGCGGTGGCCGCCAGGTTGCCTTTGATGCCGGTGACAGTAAGGGCGGTTTGATTCGCACCGGTTCCGAGGCTCTGCTTGGTAAGGGCGCCAAAGGACTCGTCCCCTGTCGTTTCGGCATTCACCGGCGTGGTCTGGGTGGTGATCTTCTGGCCGGCTGCCTCGAGGGTGAACGTCTGGCACTGCGCGGCCGCGCTCCGGGATGCCTCCAAATGGCTGGTCAGGGTCTGGGCGTCCTTGAGGGCGATGACCGTGACGACGGTTGCCGCCTTGTCGGCCGCGGAGACGGAGGTTCCGGCCGCGTACATGCTGTCCTCCGGCACCTGGGAGTTGCTGTCGGCGAACACTTTGCAGGCTGCCGGGGTGAATACGGCGGTTTTGAGGAGTTCCTTGGATTTGATGATCCCCTGGTCGATCTGTGCTGACGGAACCACGGTCAGGGGCTGGCCCTGTTCGTCCCTCAGGGTGGAGATCAGGCCTGTCAGATCCGCGTTGCTGTAGGACTTCGCCGGCGCGGGTGTGGGTGTGGCGCTCTGCGTTCCCGCTGTGGCTGACGATGACGATCCGCTCGCGGTCCCGGCACCTGCCCCGCAGCCGGTAAGCGCCACGAACGCTGCCAGGACAAGGGCTGCTGGTGTAATGCGTCGATGCATTAGGTGATCCCCATTCTTTCGGCCAGTCCGCCCACGCTAGCCGATGGGGTCAGCGACACAACAGCGAGGGGACTACCTGTTTCGCCGCGGCGGGGGCCGGCTGAGCCGCCGCCGGCGGTAGCCTGTCCAGATGCCTGCTGATGATGATCGTCTTGCCCGCGTACGGTCGGCCTACGACGTCGTCGCAGAGAGCTACGCGAGATTGCTGCCCGACGCCGGTTTCGAAGCACCCGAGGACCGCGGGATGATCGAAGCGTTTGCCGCCCGCGTGAACGAGGGCAATAGCCTGCCGGTAGTCGATGCCGGTTGCGGCACCGGCCGGATGACCCGGCTGCTGTGGTCGCTGGGTACGGACGTATCAGGGATTGACGTGTCCGCCGGAATGGTGGAGGTGGCCCGCCGCACCTGTCCGGGGTTCAGCTTCGAGGTCGCCGAACTGTCGAACCTTCCATATGGTGACGGGACGTTGGGCGGAGTATTTGCCTGGTATTCCATCATCCATTCGCGGCCCGGCGACCTCCCGCTCGTCTTTGCCGAGTTCCGCCGGGTCCTGGCGCCCGGTGGCTATGCAATGGTCAGCTTCCAGGTAGGCGAGGGCCCGCGCCATCTCGAGCGCGCCTACGGGCATGACGTGTCGATGGAGGCGCACCTCTTCGCACCGGACGCCGTCGTTGAACAGCTCACACTTGCCGGGTTCGGCGTGGCCGCTCAGCTGACACGCGGCCCCGGGCCCCGGGAGAAGTCGCCCCAGGCCGTGTTGCTGGCCCAGGTCCCCACTACAGGTGCGGGCGGCTGAGGCTCAGCTGCCGGGCATGGAAGTCGAAATGCAGTGTGGGGTACGCATAGACGTCGTTGAGAGTCATTGACGGCGCGAAAAGCGGGTCCCACCGGTCCGGGAACGGCATCGACCTGGCAAGGGACACGGGGCTCTCACGTTCCAGCCGGCGGGAGATGGCGGCGATCGTCTTGTCCAGCCTCCGGCCCATCCGCCGCCTGTTGTAGACCAGTGCCGCGGCCCGGGAGCCCCAGTAATTCACGGCGTCGATCGGGCGTGTTCCCGCGTTCAGTGCGGCGGCGAACGCTTTGCCGACCGGCCGGGGGAGCCGGCTGACGACGTGGACCATCGGAAGCAGGGCGCGGACCACCATGTATCCGAAAACCATGTGGAACAGCAGTTCTTCGTTGGTCCACCGGGTACCTTTGCTCCGGCGTCGAAGATCCGCTGCAGTTGCGCTCTCCAGCCAGTCGTCGAGGATGTGGCGGGCCCGGCCGTATCCGGCCAGGATTTCCGCTTTGGTTGGATCCACTCCTTGCCGTCCCCTTCCTCCGGCCCGATCCCGTTACGGTCCGGGCCTGTCCGCAATTCGTTGCATCTGGCTTCATTATGGGCCGGCACAGGTCGGGGTGGGGACAACAGGGCTGTTCAGATGGCGGTGGACCGGCGTTCGATCAGGAGCGTGTCCCGCCACTGGTCCATAAGCGGCCCGTGCGGCATCCGCGCGATGCGGTGCCTGCGCCTGACGACGACATGGGACGAATCGTGACCGCCGACGGGTCCGCCGCGGTCACAGGCTCGCCAAGAGTCCGGCCGTCTGTTCCAGGGCGCCCGGGACCAGGGAGTAATAGGCCCACGTGCCGCGCTTTTCGCGATGCAGCAGACCTGCATCGACCAGTATCTTCAGGTGGTGGGAGACTGTGGGCTGGCCCAGATCCAGCGGACCGGTCAAGTCACACACACAGGATTCCCCGGAGGCTTCGGCTTTGACCATGGAGAGCAGCCGCAGCCGGTTCGGATCGGCCAGTGCCTTGAAGACCAGGGCCTTCTGCTTCGCCTCCTCAGCGCCCAAAGCGGGCATGCCTGCGGGGGCGCAACAGGTGTCCGCCGTGGCCGGCTCGATCATAGGCAGCAAGTTCATATCCCCATTATGCCGCAATATTGATCATCATCAATATACGAGTCCGAGGGCAGCCCGCCGGGTGCCGCCCGTGGGCTAGGAGCCGGCAGTTTCGGAACCGTGCCGGAGGACAACGGCTGCGGCGGCGCGGGAGGCCGTCGGGAACAGAATGAGAAGGAATCCCAAGCCCACGGCGGTGCCGACCAGTTGCGCCGCCACGAATCCCGGAACCGATGCCGGCGCGATGCCCGCGAAGGTGTCGCTGAAGATGCGGCCTACCGTCACGGCCGGGTTCGCGAAGGACGTCGAGGATGTAAACCAGTACGCGGCTCCGATGTAGGCCCCCACCGCCGGTGCGGCGAGTGCGCCCCTGTTGGTGGCGGCCAGGGCAAAGATCAGCAGAACGAGGCCGGCGGTGGCGACGACCTCGCCGAGGAGGTGCCCTGTGGTTGCCCGTTCTTTGGCCGAGATGGAGGTGCTCACCTCGAACATGGCGTTCGCCATGACGCTGCCGGTGATCGCGCCCAGTGTCTGCGCAACGACGTACGTGCCAAGTTCCGGCAACGTCAGTCCGGCGCCGTTGCGCCGGCCCAGTACGAAGTCCGCAAACGAAACCACGGGATTAAAGTGCGCGCCGCTGACGGGACCCAATACGAGGATCAGGACCGTCAGGCCCAGCACGGTGGCGGTGCTGTTCTGGAGGAGCTGCAGGCCGGCGTCGTTGGGGGAGAGCTGCTGGGCGGCGATCCCGGAGCCGACGACGATCATCACGAGCAGGCTGGTGCCGAGCAGTTCGGCGACGGCACGGCGCCACAGCGGCGGTGGTTGAGAAGTCATACCGACAGCTTGACTCAAGATATTTACTCAGTCAAAATTGAAGCAATGAATACTGACCCAGTTGATGTCTTTCGGGTGCGGGTCGCCAAGTACGCGGCCCTGGCGGATCCCGCGCGGCTGCGGATCGTGGACCTGCTGACCCTGGGCGACCTTTCCCCCACCGAGCTGCAGGCCGAACTCGGGATGCCGTCAAACCTGCTGTCCCACCATCTGCGCACGCTGGAAAGCGCGGGCCTGGCGACCCGGCACCGTTCGGAGGCGGATAAGCGCCGCAGCTACATCCGGCTCGCCGAAGGGGCGTTGGAAGGACTGGCTCCCGGCCGCGAACACGCAGCCCGACGCGTCCTGTTCGTCTGCACCCGGAACAGCGCCCGGTCCCAGCTGGCCGTCGCACTCTGGAACCACATCAGCGAAATCCCCTCGACCTCCGCGGGCACACACCCTGCGGACCGCATCGCCCCGGGCGCCATTGATGCCGCCCGCCGCCACGGCGTAGCGCTCGCGGACCTTCCCCCGCGGCGGCTGGATGAGGTGGCGCACGCTGAAGACTTCGTCGTGACCGTGTGCGACAACGCCCGCGAGGAAATCCCCAACCTGGGCGGGATCCACTGGTCTGTTCCGGATCCGCTCCGGCTTAACACCGAGGACGCATTTGACGGGGCCTTCACTGACATCGCCCGCCGCATCAGCGACCTTGCACCCCGCCTCCATGCGGCCTAAAACCCCACAACCCCGCAAATATTGACAAGTGTCGATTTACTGTCCAATACTTTCTGCATCGACAAGCATCAATGTATAGGCAGTCAAGAGTGGTGCTGGACGACCTCATCAAATCCATCCACACCCAACTGATTCCAGGAGAAACCCGTGAGCACCGAAACCGCCAAGAAGCCCTCCGTCCTCTTCGTCTGCGTCCACAACGCCGGCCGCTCCCAGATGGCCGCCGCCTTCCTCACCACCCTCGGCGAGGGCAGGATCGAAGTCCGCTCCGCCGGCTCCCAGCCCGCGGACAAGGTCAACCCGGCCGCCGTTGAGGCCATGGCAGAACTCGGCATCGATATGTCGGCTGAGATTCCCAAGATCCTCACCACCGAGGCGGTCAGGGAATCCGACGTGGTGATCACCATGGGCTGCGGCGACGAGTGCCCCTACTTCCCCGGCAAGCGCTATGAGGACTGGGTCCTGGAGGATCCTGCCGGGCAAGGCGTAGACTCCGTCCGCCCGATCCGCGACGAGATCAGGACCCGCATCGAGGGCCTGATCGCGTCCCTCACACCTGTAGCCAAGTAGCACCCGTCCCGACTGGAGGAGATCTTCGTGAGCACCGAACAGCTGATCATCATCGGCTCCGGCCCCGCCGGCTACACCGCAGCCATTTACGCCGCCCGGGCCGGCCTCAAGCCCCTCGTCCTGGCCGGGTCGGTCACCGCGGGAGGTGCCCTGATGAACACCACCGAAGTGGAGAACTTCCCCGGATTCCCCGGCGGCATCCAGGGGCCGGAGCTTATGGACGGGCTGCAGCAGCAGGCCGAGAAGTTCGGCGCGCAGGTGGTGTTCGACGACGTCACGGAAGTCACGCTGACCGGGCACCTCAAGCGGGTGGTCACCGGTGCCGGCGAGACCCACGAGGCCCCCGCCGTCATCCTCGCCACCGGCTCCGCCTACAAGGAACTCGGCCTCCCGGAAGAGAAGAAGTTCAGCGGCCACGGCGTCTCCTGGTGCGCCACCTGTGACGGGTTCTTCTTCCGGGAACAGGACATCATCGTCGTTGGCGGCGGGGACTCAGCCATGGAGGAGGCCACCTTCCTGACCCGCTTCGGGAAGTCCGTCACCGTGGTGGTCCGCAAGGGCGAGCTGCGCGCCTCAAGGATCATGGCCCAGCGCGCCAAGGACAACCCGAAGATCCGCTTTGCCTGGAACTCCGCCATCACAGCCATCCACGGCGACGGCAAAGTCACCGGCGTGACCCTGAAGGACATCGTCACCGGCGAAATGCGCGAGCAGGCGGCCACCGGCATTTTCGTGGCGATCGGGCATCTGCCGCGCACCGAACTCGTGGCAGGGCAGGTGCAGCTGGATGCCGAGGGATACATCAAGGTTGAATCGCCGACCACGGTCACCAACCTGACTGGCGTGTTCGCCTGCGGGGACGCCGTGGACCACCGCTACCGTCAGGCAATCACCGCCGCCGGTACCGGATGCGCTGCGGCCCTGGACGCTGAGCGCTACCTCGCCGCGTTAGAGGACGCGGACAGCATCGCCACGGCATTGGTCGAGGAACCCACCCACGCCTGACCGAAGGGGGAGGGGGTGAGCTGAATGAAGACAGGATGCTGCAGTGACGCCGGTTGCTGCGACGACTGCCCGGATGACATGCAGGGCAGCTGCTGACACCCTCCCGCGGGGGCCCCCCCCCCCGCCCCCGGGCCGCCC
>JBKKDK010000085.1:0-6593 GCA_046708245.1 Arthrobacter sp. | reverse complement strand
AGCCGGATCACTTCGACGAGGGTCCGCAGATGGACGGGGTTGATCAAGGGCTGCCCTTCGCCTGGTAGCTGGAATCCCGCTTCATTCTGGCATATCCGGGCAGATCCGGAATGTCTGCGCTGCCGTGGGCATCCGGTACTGGAGAATCCCGGGTAAGCAGCCGCCGGGAATTCACACTCATCCGGCTGCCCCTTGGTTACGAATTGCCCATAAGACGATTCACCAGGACGATTTTCGGCTAGCCAACAGGAGCAGATCAGTGTCGCACGAAGCAGGGATTCCCGGGGGCCGGCGGATAGCCGTCATTGGCAGCGGCGTGGCGGGACTGACCGCCGCCTACGTCCTGAACCAGAAGGACACCGTCACCCTCTTCGAGGCCGATTCCCGGCTCGGCGGCCACGCCCACACCCACGACGTGCCGCAGTCCGACGGCTCCGTCCTGGGCATCGATACCGGCTTCATCGTCCACAACGAGCGGACCTACCCCACCCTGCTGCGGCTCTTCGCCGAGCTCGGCGTGTAAACCCAGGACTCTGAAATGAGCATGTCCATCCGCTGCGACGGCTGCGGCCTCGAATACGCCGGCGCCCGGGCCAAGGGCCGCGGCATCATTCCGCGGCCCTCCACCCTGCTGCGGGGCCGGTACCTGCTGATGCTGGTCGAGGTGATGCGCTTCTACCGCCGGGCCCGCGCCCTTCTTGCCGAGGCGGGCACAGCCGGCGCGGCGGATACCGCGGCGGCTACCGCCCGGGCCGAACCGACCCTCGGCGAATTCCTGGCCCGCGAAAAGTTCAGCGGCTACTTCATCTCGCACTTTATGACCCCGATCGTGAGCGCCGTCTGGTCCTGCGACCCCGCCACGGCGCTGGCCTACCCGGCCCGCTACCTCTTCACGTTCCTCGGCCACCACGGCCTGCTCGGTGTGGCCGGCTCACCCCAGTGGCGGACCGTCACGGGAGGCTCCCGCAGTTACGTGGACAAGCTCGCCGCCACGCTGCCGGACATCCGGCTCGGCACCCCGGTCACCGGCGTCCGCCGGCACGCGGAGGGGGTGGAGCTGACCACACCGCACGGGACCGGCGCGAACCGGTCCGAGACGTTCGACGCCGTCGTGATCGCCACCCACCCGGCGCAGGCGCTGCGCCTGCTCAGCGACGCCTCGCCCGCCGAGCGGGAGGCCCTGGCCGGGATGCCGTACTCGGTCAACCACACCGTCTTCCACCGGGACGACGCCGTGCTGCCGTCCAGCGACAACGCCAAGGCGTCCTGGAACTACCGGCTGCCGTCCTGCGACGCCCGGCCGGACAAGGTCCTGGTCAGTTACGACATGACACGGCTGCAGCGGCTGGACCCTGCTGACGGCGGCCGCTACATCGTGAGCCTGGGCGAATCCGAACTGATCGGCAGCGGCACCGTGCTGGAGACGATGGTCTACGAGCATCCGCAGTACACCCCGGACTCGCTCAAGGCCCAGCAGCAGATCCTGGCGCTCGGCGACAGCAGGCTGGCCTTCGCCGGCGCCTATCACGGCTGGGGCTTCCACGAGGACGGGGCGCTCTCCGGAGTCCGGGCCGCAGCCAGGCTCGGACGCGAATGGGAGGAGACCGCCGTCCAGCTGAACGAGCAGTACCGGGCCGTCGCCATCGACCCGGACCTGCACGCCGTCTCCGCGGAGGGCGCATGAACGCCCCGGCAGCCATCTACCGCACCTCCATCGCGCATGTGCGGCGGACCCCGCTGCGCAACGCCTTCACCTACCGGAGCTACAGCTGGTATGTCGACGTCGACCGGCTCCCCGCCCTGCCCCGCGTCCTCAGGCCGCTGGCCGGCTTTGCCGTGGCGGACCACCTGGGCGACCCGGCGGGCACGCTGCGGGGCAACGTTGAACGCTTCCTCGCCACCCGGGGGATCGCGCTCGACGGCGGCCGGATCACCATGCTGGCCAGCGCCCGGGTCTTTGGCCACGTGTTCAATCCGCTGAGCCTGTTCTGGTGCCATGACGCCGCGGGGGAGCTGCGCTGCGTCGTCGCCGAGGTGCACAACACCTACGGCGAACGGCACTGCTACGTCCTGGAAACCGACGACGCCGGCCGGGCCAGCGTGCCCAAGGCCTTCTACGTCTCACCGTTCAACGACGTCGACGGCGAGTATCGGATGAAACTTCCGGAGCCCGGCGACCGGCTCGCGGTCTCGATTGTCCTGGAGCGGGACGGGCACAAGCCGTTCATCGCGACAGTGGACGGCGAACGCCGCGAAGCAACGGTGCCGAACATCCTTGCCGCGGCGCTCGCGGTTCCGCTGGCGCCGCTGCGCGTGAGCGCCCAGATCCGCTGGCAGGGCGTCAAGCTCTGGGCACGCCGGCTGCCCGTCATCAAAAGACCAACCCACCCCTCACAGGAGGCAGTTCAGTGACTATGACCGAAGCGACCGGAACAGGCGCGGCGCGCCCGACGACTGAGGCCGCAGCCCCCTACACTGTCCCGCAGCCGCCCGCTGTGGTCGACGCCGGCATCTGGCCCAGCATCGCCGTTGTCCCCTCGAGCCTCAAAGCCCGGGTGGCCGGCAGGGCCGCGAATGCCATCTTCAGAGCCGCCGTCCGCCGGCTTCCGCTGGAAGTCCGCTACCCGGACGGCACCGTCCTGGGCAAGGCACCTGCTCCCGGCCACGCCTACCCCGTCATGACCATGAACCGGCCCGAGGCTTTCGCGGCCCGGCTCGGCGACGGCGGACTGATCGGCCTGGGCGAGTCCTTTATGGCCGGCGACTGGGACGCCGACAACCTCACCGCCGTCATGGAAGTCTTCGCCGCCCGCGTCGGAACGCTCGTGCCGGAGCCGCTGCAGAAGCTGCGCGCGCTCTACCTGCCGAGGCAGCCGCGCAAGGAACGCAACACCGAGCAGAACACCCGCTCCAATATTTCCCGGCACTACGACCTCTCCAACGAGCTCTTCGGCACGTTCCTGGACGAGACCATGACCTACTCCAGCGCACTCTTCCCGGAATCCGGCGAGGCACTGAAGAGCGTCGCATGGGACGGCTTCGGCGCTGCGCAGCAAGCCAAGATCGACCGGCTGCTCGACAAGGCCGGCGTCGGACAGGGCACCCGGGTGCTGGAGATCGGCACCGGCTGGGGCGAGCTCGCCCTCCGGGCCGCGCAGCGCGGCGCCACCGTCTACTCCGTCACCCTCTCCAGCGAGCAGCAGGAACTGGCCCGCAAACGCGTTGCCGACGCCGGCTACACCGACGCCGTCACGATCGAGCTCAAGGACTACCGCGCGGTGGAAGGCGAGTACGACGCCGTCGTCTCCGTCGAGATGATCGAGGCCGTCGGCTTCGAATACTGGGCCACGTACTTCCAGACGATCGAGCGCGTCCTCGCACCCGGCGGGAAGGTCGCCATCCAGGCCATCACGATCGCCCACGACCGGCTCATGGCCACCCGAACGAGCTACACCGGGTGCACAAGTACATCTTCCCGGGCGGCGTCATCCCGTCTGTCCGCGCCATCGAGGACATCACGGAGAAGCAGACCGGACTCCGCGTCCGCGAACGACTCGCCCTGGGGGAGCACTACGCCCAGACGCTGCGGCTCTGGGAAGAGCGCTTCATGGCCCGCTCCGCCGATGTCCGCGCCCTGGGCTTCGACGAGATCTTCCAGCGCATGTGGCTGTTTTACCTCTGCTACTCCCGGGCGGGCTTCGAAACCGGCTACCTCGACGTGCAGCAGATTCTGCTGGACCGCCGGACAGTGGGCGAGGCGAGCAACGGATCAACCGCTTGACGGCGCCGCTCGCGGACACCATCGCCGAAGTCCTGCGGCCCCTGGCCGGCGGTGAGCTTCCCGTCCGGCTGGTGGCCTGGGACGGCAGCGAGGCGGGCCCGGCCGGCGCACCCGTGGTCCGGCTGAACTCGCCCGATGCCATCCGCCGCCTGCTCTGGGCGCCGGGGGAGCTGGGCGCTGCGCAGGCCTATGTCACCGGCGAGCTCGACGTCGACGGCGACCTCAACGCCGCGCTGGAACACCTGTGGAAGGTGGTACGGGACCGCGGCCTCTCCGGCATCCGGCCCACACCGGCCGTCCTCGCGGGAGCCGCCCGGATTGCCAGGGCCGCCGGCGCGCTCGGGACGCCGCCGCAGCCGCCGGCCAGCCAGGCCCGCGTGCGGGGCCGGCTGCACAGCCTGATCCGGGACCGGGCGGCGATCAGCCACCACTACGACCTCAGCAACGACTTCTACGCACTGATCCTGGACCCGCACATGGCCTACTCCAGCGGATACTGGACGGATTCCTCCCCGGGCTACGGCCTCGAGGATGCCCAGCGGGACAAGCTGGACCTCGTGTGCCGCAAGATCGGCCTCAAGCCGGGCATGCGGCTGCTGGACGTGGGCTGCGGCTGGGGCTCCCTAAGCCTGCATGCAGCGCAGCGGTACGGCGCCGACGTCGTTGGGGTCACCCTGTCCGTCGAACAGAAGGCGTTCATCGACGCCCGGATCCGCGAACGCGGACTGGAAGGTCAGGTGGAGATCAGGGTCCAGGACTACCGCGAGATTCCGGACGGCCCGTTCGACGCCGTCGCGTCCCTCGAAATGGGAGAGCACGTCGGCCAGCGCAACTACCCGGTCTACGCGGCCGCGCTGTTCAACAATGTCCGGCCCGGGGGACGGGTGCTGGTCCAGCAGATGTCCCGCCGCGGCAGGCATCCCGGCGGCGGGTCCTTCATCGAGGCCTTCATCGCCCCGGACATGCACATGCGCCCCGTGGGCGGGACGCTCATGTTCCTGGAGGACGCCGGGCTGGAGATCGAGGCGGTGGAGGGGATGCGCCGGGACTACGTCCGCACCCTCGAGGCCTGGTACGCAAAGTTCGATGCGAACCACGATGCCGCCGTCGAGATGATGGGCGCGGAGATCGCCCGGGTCTGGCGGCTGTACCTGGTCGGCGCGCTCCGGAGTTTCGCGGAGGGCAGGATGGGCGTCGAACAGATCCTGTGCAGCCGGCCCGGCCGGCTGTAGAGAAGCGGTCAGGGGAGTTCCTGACATCCGCGGCGGCATAGGCGGGCACCCCAGGTGTCCGCCTTTGCCGTGTGCCCGGACACTACATCCAGTGGTTTCCGCCACGGAACGGCCGCTGCAACCCGCAGCGCGACACGCCGTCCACAACGCGACACGCGGGCCGGTTAATTGTGGCTAAGTACTCCACAGGGTGTGGATTTCGTCCTCGAAAACGGCAGAAATCCGGACATTTTGCGGCCCCCTGCCTGTGGATTAAAGGTGTGTTAAATGACATACTTGTAATACATCATCTTGGGGTCCACGCGGGGCTCTTGCACTACATGTAGTATCGACATACAGTTCGAGCGGAGCAGCTGCCAGTCAGATGCAGCCCGGCGGGTGCGGCCAGTAACGGATAAGGATTCCTGTCCCGGATCGGCCTCCCGGAACGCACCACAGACTTAGCAAGCAAAAGGGGACAGGAACCATGACCGTTACGGTTTACACGAAGCCGGCCTGTGTTCAGTGCAACGCGACTTACCGCGCGCTGGACAAGAAGGGCATCACCTACCAGAGCGTCGACATCTCCCAGGATGCCGAGGCCCTTGAGCGCCTCAAGGCCCTGGGCTACATGCAGGCCCCGGTTGTCGTCACGGACCAGGACCACTGGTCCGGGTTCCGCCCTGACAAGATCGAAGAACTGGCGCAGGCTGCCGCCGTCGCCGTAGCCTGAAAAGCTGCCGCGGCCTGAACCGCCGCAGCCGCCGCTGCCAGGCAAAGAATCCACGGTAGAGGAGGTGACCCCCTTGGTTGCAATGGCACCAGTGGCAATGCACCCCGTCGCGAAGGTCCCGGCCGATGCGCCGGCTGCCGGCGTCCGGCGGACGTCCAGCCACCTCATCTACTTCTCCTCCACCTCGGAGAACACCGAGCGCTTCGTCCAGAAACTGGGCGTGGACGCGGCCCGGCTCCCGCTCTACCCGCGGGACGCCCCGCTCGTGGCCAGCGAACCCTACGTGCTGGTGCTGCCGACCTATGGCGGCACCGGGGGAGAGGGCTCCGTTCCGAAACAGGTCATCAGGTTCCTCAATGACCCGGTGAACAGGAAGCTGATCCGCGGAGTGATCAGCGCGGGGAACACGAATTTTGGGGACAACTACTGCATGGCCGGCGAGATCATCGCCGCGAAGTGCCAGGTCCCGCACCTGTATCGCTTTGAACTCATGGGGACGCCGGAAGACGTCAACCGCGTACAACAAGGATTGGAAGAGTTTTGGACACGACTGTCGCAGACACAGCAGTAACTGAGAACAAGGCGAAGCACGAGATGCCGGCCGCGTACAAGGGCCTGGGCTATCACGAGCTCAACGCGATGCTGAACCTCTACGGCCCCAGCGGGGAAATCCAGTTCGAGGCCGACCGCGAGGCGGCGCACCAGTACTTCCTGCAGCACGTGAACAACAACACCGTGTTCTTCCATGACCTCGAGGAAAAGCTCGACTACCTCGTCAAGAACGAGTACTACGAGCGCGAAACCCTCGACCAGTACACGATGAACTTCATCCGCGAGCTCTACAACCGCGCGTACAAAAAGAAGTTCC
>JBKKDK010000084.1:0-5196 GCA_046708245.1 Arthrobacter sp. | reverse complement strand
ACTGCTCCAAGCCGGTGGCGATGATGGCGAATCCTGCCCGGTCCAAAGCCTTCGAGACCGCTGCGAGCTGGGTGACGATGTCTTTGCAGTCACGGCCCTCTTCGAGCATGCGGGTGACGGCTGCAAGCTGGCCCTGGGCCCGCTTGAGCCGGTTAACGACGGGGGTGAGTTCTGTCGAATCAAGTTCCATGGCGGGCTCCAAATGTGGTGGCTGCTTTGCTAATTATATACCCCGGAGGGTATAACGGCCAGCGTTGGACCGGCGCACCCGGTAAGGAACGGGGGCGCCGTGGCGGCGTCTAGACGATATGAAGTGTGGTGGGTCGGCCCTGAGGTAGGACTGGAACCTCGGGTTCAAAGAGGTTCGTGGGTTGCCGGTCCGTCTTTCCGCACGCAGGTGCGGGGTGTGGACTGGTAGAGCCACATTTGAACGTCTGGAGGTTCCAGCTATGGATAAGCGTACTTACGTCGGTTTGGATGTCCATGCCCGCAGCGTGAAGGGCTGTGCGATCGACCACGAAACCGGCGAGATCCTGCGTCAGAGCCTCGCCGGCAACGATGCCGGGATCGCCGAGTGGGTTTCCGGGCTGCCGGGTCCGGTCCTCGTTGTCTATGAGGCGGGTCCGACGGGATTCGGGTTGGCACGGGCTACTGACCGGCGCAGGGATCAAGCGCGTGGTCGCGGCACCGTCGAAGCTTCAACGGCCGTCCGGAGACCGGGTGAAGACCGATGCGCGCGACGCCGAACAACCGGATCAAGCGCTCCTACCCGGTTTGCCTGAGCCAGCTCCTCTCGGATGTGTTCGAAACCCTCGCCCTGGCACACAGGGTCGGAACCGGACGGGGTGCGTGGACCCTGGAGACAGGCGACAGGCATCGCGTCCTCAGAGCCTGCAGGTGACCGATGGACGGCTACCGACGGGGACCAGACCAAGCACAGCGAGGTGCAGGACCGGTCCGAGGCAGATACCTCCAGTTCACTGGCGGCGCCGCCGATACTGCGTCTTGACGGCAAAGTGAAGGAGCATACCCGGCGTTGAATTCTCTGCTTGGAGAGGTATAGGGCCATGGACAGGACCTCCCCGCCGGCAACGCACGGTAACCGGACGGCTAAAGTGGTTCGACGGCGCCACCGGCTCCGGATGCAGCGTCCGGGGAGGCGCCGGAGTGGAAGGACAGACACCGATGACCATGGTGGACAACGCCGTCTATGTCGACGGGCGCCGGACAGACAACCCGAAAAGCCTCGACGAAACATACGAGGTCATGCGTGAACGCGGCGGGATGGCATGGATCGGCCTGTACCGTCCGGGTTTACAGGAACTGCAGTCCGTTGCCGGCGAGTTCAGCCTGCACGAGCTCGCGGTTGACGATGCCCTCGCCGGGCACCAGCGCGCCAAGCTCGAGCGCTACGGCGATACGCTCTTCACCGTGCTGCGCCCCGCGCGGTATCTGGACGACGTGGAGAAGGTCGAGTTCGGCGAGCTTCACGTCTTCGTCGGCCCGGACTTCGTCGTCACGGTCCGTCATGCGGAGTCCCCGAACCTGGCCCGCGTCCGTCACCGGCTCGAGGCCTCTCCGGAGCTCCTGGCTCTGGGCCCCCAGGCCGTGCTGTACGCGATCCTGGACGAGGTAGTTGACCAGTACGAACCCGTCGTTGCCGGTCTGGAGAATGACATCGACGAGATCGAGGACGAGCTGTTCAGCGCCGGCCCTGACGTGGCCCGGCGCATCTATGAGCTCTCCAGGGAAGTCATCGAATTCCAGCGCGCGACGCACCCCTTGAAAGCCATGATGGAAGCCCTGCAGCGAGGCGCGGAGAAGTACCACCTGGATCTGGAACTGCAGCGCAGACTCAGGGACGTTCACGACCACGTCATCCGTGTAGTGGAACGCGTGGACGCCTTCCGCGTCCTGCTGCAAAGCGCGCTGACCGTCCATGCCACCCTGGTAGCCCAGCAGCAGAACGATGAGATGCAACGCCTCTCGGAATCGAGTCTGGCCCAGAACGAGGAGATGCGGCACCTCTCCGAATCCAGCCTGGCCCAGAACGAAGAAGTCAAGAAAATCTCCGCCTGGGCCGCTATCCTCTTCGCCCCCACTCTGGTGGGAACCGTGTACGGAATGAACTTTGACCACATGCCCGAGCTCTCCTGGCAGCTGGGCTACCCTTTTGCCATCGGCCTCATGCTCGCTATGGGCATCGTGCTCTACGTTTCCTTCAAGCGACGGAAGTGGCTCTGAAGGTTCTCAGATGAGGGGCTGGACGCCCTGATACCTTTGTGCCCGTCCATCGCATCCGCTGCGTCCAGCTCACGGACGCCGCTTCGGGCATCCTGCGCGTTTGCGAATTGCAGCGTTCCCGGGGAGTTGTCCTGCGATTCCTTGACGTCGGAACGTATCTCGTAATCGGTTGCCACTGGGGTCGTTGTCTTTTCTGGCGTTCTTAGCTGACGGAACTGTAACCACACCATGGCCCCGCTATTCCCCGGTGATGGGGACAGGCAGGCACAGTCCCGGAGCGATGGACACGGATCTTGGCCGGGCACGTGGGCGGAAACTCGCCCAAGCGCTGTCCAGGGTTTCTTACTGGACTCGCTCCGTCCCGGTTGTCAGCGCTCGGTGTCCTCGGTCCAGTCCAGTGCTGCGGTGAGTCGGTCGGCATCCGGCAGCTCGTTGCGGACTTCGGCGGGCAGGGCGTCGTAGGTGTAGGAGGCCACAGCCATGGGTGAGGTCGCGCGGCGAAGGCTGGGCCAATGCGGCCGCGATCGCCCAGTGCCTGCACCTGCGTCCGGCCGATCGGGCCGCCACAACGCTTTCCCTGTCCTACTGCGACCTCCTTTGCCGCTGTGCCGTACACCTTTGACCTGTTGGACAGGGTGGGCTTCGCGGACAAAAATCTGCCAAGCCTCCGCTACATCACCCAGGCGGGGGGCCGAATGGAACCCGAGCGGGTGCGTTCCTACGCACAGTTAGGCCGTCGCAGGGGCTGGGACTTGTTCGTCATGTACGGGCAGACCGAAGCCACTGCCCGGATGGGCTACCTGCCTCCGGACCTCGCGGCTGAACACCCGCAAGCCATAGGCATCCCCATCCCGGGTGGTCGGTTCCGCCTCGCCCCGGTCCCTGGGCTGGACGCCTGCGAACTTGTCTACACCGGACCCAATGTGGTGCTCGGCTACGCCGAAAGCCCCGAAGACCTCGCCCTGGGACGCACCGTGACAGAACTCCGCACCGGCGATCTGGCCCGGTGCACCGCCGATGGCCTGTACGAAATCGTCGGCCGGCGGAGCCGATTCGTGAAGATCGTCGGGCTGCGGGTTGACCTCGGCCAGGTGGAGCGGATCCTCTCGGGCCTGGGCGTTTCCGCTGCGGCGGCAGGCTCGGATGGCAAAGTGGTCGCCGCTGTCGAAGGCGGCCATGACCTTCCCCTGATGGCCAAGACACTTGCGCAGGAGCTGGGCATCCCGCGCGGTGCCGTCCAGCTTCACCGCGTGACGACGATCCCGCGCCTGGGCAACGGAAAGCCGGACTATCCAGCCATCTTGGCCCTGGCCGCCGGAGAAGAGCACCGAGATGCGGTCCGGGCCGACGACCCGGATGCACCCGCGGCTTCGAGCGATGTTCGGAGAATCTTCGCGGACGTGCTTGAACGCGACGATATCGGCGATACGGACACATTTGTTTCCCTTGGCGGAGACTCACTGTCCTACGTTGCCGCATCGGTCCGGCTTGAGCGCGCATTCGGAGACCTTCCCCGCGAATGGCACGTGATGCCAGTGTGCGAGCTCGCACGAGCCGGCGACGTTAGGTCGCAACCTGATGGCCCCCTGCCCGGCAATGCCGCAACTCCCGTCGCAGCGGTGCTCCGAAAATGGCGGAGGCGGTTGCTGGCACCCATGGAGACCGGAATCGTGCTGCGCGCCGTGGCCATCATCTTCATAGTTTCCACCCACATTGGTTGGTTCACCTGGGAAGGCATGGCGCACGTTCTCCTGGCCGTGGCCGGATTCAACTTTGCCCGGTTCCAATTGAGCGGAGCGCCCATTGCTCGGCTGGGACGGCAGCTGCGCACAGTTGCCCGAATCATGGTGCCGAGCATCGCGGTGATTGGCTTCGCGTTCGCCGTGACTGACACCTACAGCTGGGCAAACGTGTTCCTGCTCAACTCCGTTCTCGGCCCGGAAGGATGGACAAACTCCTCCCGCTTCTGGTTCGTTGAGATGCTGGTACACATCCTGCTCGGCGTGGCTGCCCTCCTGTCTATACCGGCGGTTCGGCGGGCCCAGCGCCGGTGGCCGTGGGTCTTCCCGTTGGCTCTTTTTGGCGCGGATCTACTGCTGCGTTTCCGCGTCCTGGACCTCCCGTACCCGGGTCAAGGCCCGGTGCTGTGGCTATTCGCACTGGGTTGGGCGGCCGCCGTCTCGCGAACCCTGGTGCAGCGGACCGCGGTGACTGTCCTAGCCCTGCTGACCATCCCCGGGGCGTTCGATGACGAATACCGCAACGCCACTATTCTTGCGGGGTTCCTTATCCTGCTCTGGCGTCCCACGGTGTCCGTGCCCCGTGCCCCGTGCCCTGCACCGGTTCACGGACCTCCTGGCCAGCGCCTCGCTCTACGTCTATGTGACGCATTGGCTCGTTTTTCCGCTATTCGAGCACGTCAGCAAGGGCGTGGCCGTCGTGGCCTCCCTTGCGGTCGGCATCGCCTACTGGGCGGCGGCTACGCAAGCGATGGGCGCCGCAGAGCGCTGGCTTCGGACAAATCTGGCCGGGTCCCGTCACCGCAGTCGTCCCTCAGCCGCGCTTTGATGTCGGCGAGCTGTGCAGCGGGCGCTGTCCTGTCCATTGTGGTTCCGTTCAGGTCATCGAGGTTGTCGAGGCGGGAGCGTGTGGGCCATGGGTCCGCCCCGATCAGGTCGGAACTCTGCTACTACCGAAGTCTGTGCGTTCGTTCCGGCGGCCGATAGGGGAGTTCATGTCGCTTTGCTCTTCGGGTGCTGGCCTGGCTGTGAAGGCGCAGGTCATCCTGGCCGCGGAGGTCAAAATTCGGTGATCCGGCCCATCAATGTTTACTCTTGTGGTGTCGATCCATAGCCCGACCATGCAGAGGGCAGCCGGCCCTCGTGCCCCTGGCGGGTGCGGCCGTGAAGAGGTATGCGGATGCGCACTCTCGTTCTGAATGCTGGATATGAA
>JBKKDK010000083.1:0-12886 GCA_046708245.1 Arthrobacter sp. | reverse complement strand
TCCCCCTTGCGGAGGGCCACCAGAATGTCACGCCGGGTTGCCTCAGCAATGACGGCAAATACGTCGTCTGTCACCATGCCCTCCACACTAGCGACATATACGCCGGATGGCATCAACTATTTCCTCGCCCCCGCTAGTCGAACCAGGGGTCCAGTCCGTGGAGAGGAAAGACTTCCTTCCGGGTCGCCATCACCGAGCGGTCCACTTCGTCATTGGGGTCGAAACCGACCTCCCAGGAGCGCCACCAGAGGTCGACGCCGTCGCCCATGGCGGCGGGCGGTTCCACCCCGTATTTGGCTCCGTACTTGTCCCGCACGTAGCTGCGCCAGTCCTCCGGGACGGGCGTGCGGAGCGGTACCGGGCGTCCGGCGGCGATCGCGATCAGGTGGCTCCACGAGCGGGGCACCACGGTGACGACGTTGTAGCCCCCGCCGCCGGTGGAGATCCAGCGGTTGGCGCAGTGCCGGGCGGCGAGGTTGCCGACCGCCGTCGCCGCCTCCCGCTGGCCGTCCACGCTGATGTTCAGGTGGGTCAGCGGATCGAGGCGGTGCGAGTCGCAGCCATGCTGGCTGACAATCACCTCGGGTTCGAAGGCTCCGACCAATTGGGGCACCACGGCATGGAAGGCCCGGAGCCAGCCGGCATCCCCGGTGCCGGCCGGGAGCGCAACGTTCACGGCCGTGCCCTCGGCGCCCGGCCCGCCGATCTCGTTGGCGAACCCGGTGCCCGGGAAAAGGGTCAGCCCGGTCTCGTGCAGGGAAATGGTCAGGACCCGGGGGTCGTCCCAGAAAATGTTTTGCGTGCCGTCGCCGTGGTGGGCATCGACGTCAATGTAGGCGACCTTCCGGACGCCGCCGTCGAGCAGCCGCTGGATGGCGAGGGCGGCGTCGTTGTAGATGCAGAAGCCGCTGGCACGCTCGCGGGACGCGTGGTGCATGCCGCCGCCGAAGTTCACGGCACGGACCGCGCTGCCGTCCAGGATGGCGGCGGCCGCCAGGAGCGAGCCGCCGGCCAGCCGCGCGCTCGCCTCGTGCATCCCGGCAAACGCGGGGTCATCCTCGGTACCGAGTCCACGCTCCAGATCCTCGGTGGCCGGATCCGCGCTGACCCGCCGGACCGCCGCGACGAATTCGGGGCTGTGGACCATGGCGAGTTCCTCGTCCGAGGCCACCCCCGGGGCCGCCACGGTGACGTGCTCCAGGTCCAGCAGGCCGAGGCTGCCGGCCAGCCGCGCCGTCAGCTCCATCCGCTCCGGCGCCATCGGGTGGCCGTGGCCGAAGTTGTACGCAGTCATCTCCGGATCCCACACCACCGTGGTCGGCAATGCGGGCTGGGCGAGTCCGGGCAGGTATGTCATCAATCACAGGCTACCGGAGCGCGCTGGCCCCATCCCCCGTCATTGCGCGGGGTTTAGTGGTTTACTACTGAAGGAAACCGTTTCAACCGAGGACAAGCCACACATGACGACGCAACGCCAGTCGAGGTCCCCGAGCCCGGCCAGCTGGCACCCCGGTGCTCCGGAGCGGGAGGGCCTGTGGATCTTCACCCGCCTGCGCGACTTCATCGACAACATCGCCAACAGCTCGCCGGCCCGCCTGGCGCTGACCACGTTCGCCGTCGTCATCCTGATCTTCACGGCCCTGCTCTCCCTGCCGGTGTCCTCCGCCACGGGCAACGTCACCCCGCTGCACCAGGCCCTCTTCACCGCGGTGTCCGCAGTCTGCGTCACGGGGCTGACCGTCGTGTCCACCGCGGTGCACTGGTCCTTCTTCGGCCAGCTCATCATCCTGATCGGCGTCTTCGTCGGCGGCCTCGGCACCCTGACGCTGGCCTCGCTCCTGGCGCTCATGGTGAGCAAGCGGCTGGGCGTCCGCGGAAAGCTGATCGCCCAGGAGGCCATGAACGCCGGCAGGCTGGGCGAGGTCGGTACCCTGCTGCGGATCGTCATCGTCACCTCCGTGGTCATCGAAGCCGCGCTCGCGGTGGCGCTGATCCCCCGGTTCCTGCTGCTGGGGGAAAGCTTCGGCCAATCGGTCTGGCACGGGGTCTTCTACTCGATTTCGGCGTTCAACAACGCCGGTTTCACGCCGCACTCGGACGGCATCGTCCCCTATGAGACCGATCTGTGGATCCTCGTCCCGCTTATGGTCGGTGTGTTCCTGGGCAGCCTGGGCTTCCCCGTGGTCATGGTGCTTCAGCAGAACGGGCTGAACTGGAAGAAATGGAACCTGCACACCAAGCTGACCATCCAGGTCTCCCTTATCCTCCTGGCCGCCGGCACCGTGCTGTGGGGCCTGCTGGAGTGGGAAAACCTGCGGACCATCGGCAGCATGGACTTAGGCGACAAGATCACGCACTCGCTCTTCGCCTCGGTGATGACGCGTTCCGGCGGATTCAACCTGGTGGACCAGAACCACATGGATTCCACCACCATGCTGCTGACGGACGCCCTGATGTTCGCCGGCGGCGGCTCGGCATCGACGGCGGGCGGCATCAAGGTGACCACCATCGCCGTGATGTTCCTGGCGATCGTGGCCGAAGCCCGCGGTGACTCCGACGTGAAGATCTACGGCCGCACCATCCCGGAAGGCACCATGCGGGTGGCCATCTCGGTCATCGTCGCCGGAGCCACGCTCGTCGCGGTTTCGGCGCTGCTGCTGCTGCACATCAGCGGCGCGACCCTGGACCGGGTCCTGTTCGAAACAATTTCCGCCTTCGCCACGGTGGGGCTGAGCACCAACCTCAGCGCCGAGCTGCCGCCGTCGGGCGTCTACGTCCTGAGCGCCCTGATGTTTGCCGGCCGTGTCGGGACCGTCACCCTTGCCGCCGCCCTGGCCCTGCGCCAGCGCAGCCAGCTGTACCACTACCCGGAAGAGAGACCGATCATTGGCTAGTTCCTCAGACGCCGTCAACCGGCCCGCCCACAACGCCCCCGTGCTGGTGATCGGGCTGGGCCGCTTCGGCGCGTCCACCGCCGAACAGCTGGTCAAGCAGGGCCGCGAGGTGCTGGCCATTGAACGCGACCGGACCCTGGTGCAGAAATGGGCCAGCGTCCTGACCCACGTGGTCGAGGCCGATGCCACGAACATCGACGCGCTCCGCCAGCTCGGCGCGCAGGAGTTCACGTCCGCCGTCGTGGGGGTGGGCACCTCGATCGAGTCCTCCGTACTGATCACGGTCAACCTGGTGGACCTCGGCATCGAGCACCTCTGGGTCAAGGCGATCACACCCTCGCACGGCAAGATCCTGACCCGGATCGGCGCCAACCACGTCATCTATCCCGAGGCCGACGCCGGTGTCCGCGCCGCGCACCTGGTCTCCGGACGCATGCTGGACTTCATCGAGTTCGAAGACGACTACGCGATCGTGAAGATGTACCCGCCGCGCGAAACGGTGGGCTTCACCCTGGAGGAATCCAAGGTCCGATCCAAGTACGGCGTCACAATCGTGGGCGTGAAGTCCCCCGGCGAGGACTTCACCTACGCCCGGCCGGAGACCAAGGTCTCAGCACGGGACATGCTCATTGTGTCGGGGCACGTCGACCTGCTCGAACGGTTCGCCGCGCGGCCGTAGGGCGGGCAGCCCGGCCGGCCGGGCCGCGGCTTCAGGCCCGCGGGTTCAGGCGAGCTGCCGGGTGATCTCGGCGGCCCGGGCGGCAGCGGCGCGGGCGCCGTCGGCCAGGATCGCGGGCAGGCCGCGCTCATCGAACGTGGCGATGGCGCGTTCGGTGGTGCCATTGGGGCTCGTGACAGCCTTCCGGAGCGCCGTCGGATCGGCGCCCGGCTCGGCCAGCATAAAGCCGGCCCCGGCGACGGTCTCCCGTGCGATCAGCAGCGACAGTTCAGGATCGAGGCCCAGTTCGACGCCGGCGGCGGCCATTGCTTCGGCCAGGTAAAACGCATACGCCGGCCCGGAGCCGCTGATCGCCGACAACGCGTCGACCTGGTGCTCCGGGACCTCGACGACGGTGCCGACTCCAACCAGCAGGTCCTTGGCCAGCTGGAGCTGCGCGGCGGAGCAGTTGGTGCCAGGCGAGACGGAGACGACGCCGCGGCCCAGCTTCGCCGGAGTGTTGGGCATGGTCCGGATCACCGGCTGGCCGGCCGGGAGCGCCGCTTCCAGCTGCTCGAGGGACACGGCGGCGGCCACGCTGATCACGATCGTGTGCGGGGCCAGCGCATCACCGATCTCGCGCGCCAGGTCCGCGATGCCCACGGGCTTGACGCCCAGGATTACGACGTCGGAGCCCATCACGGCCTGTTTGTTGTTTTCCGGCTCTTCCTCGGCGGCGATGGCGGTGATGCCGTGGTGCCGTTCAGCGAGTTCCGCGGCGCGCTCGGCACGGCGCACTGTGGCGACAATGTCCGCCGGATCGGTGCCGCCCTTGATCAGGCCGCCCATGATTGCCTCGTTCATTGACCCACAGCCCAGGAATGCGATTCGGTTGCTCATGCACCCATCATTGCAGTCCGGTCCGATTCACAGCCAGCTCCCACCATCGGCGCAGCCTTCTCACAAACTCCGCGATTACCTTGGTAAGTACCTCATTGAGGGTGCGAGTGATACGGCAGTCATGCGGATGACTGCCCGGCACCGGTGGTCCGCAGCGGGTTTTTCCCCCATTTTCCCGCGGCGGACGGCCGGTGCTTCCGCCGTTTAACGGCGGTTCCTAGCGGATGTCGGCGCCGTGGCTTTCCGGCAGCCGCATGCCGGCGTCGGACGGGGCCTGGCCCACATGCGGCGCGGGCTCCAGCGGCCCGTCGAAGACGAGCTGGTCCAGGCGCCGGAGGATAAGCCCCTCACGCAGCGCCCAGGGGCAGATCTCCAGGCTGGGGAACTGGAACAGCTCCAGGGCCGCTTCCGCCACGAGGGCGCCAGCCAGCAGCTGGGGAGCCCTCGCTTCGGAGACGCCGGGGAGGTGCAGCCGGTCCTCCACTTCCATGGCCGAGATGCGTTGCGCCCACAGGCCCATGTCGGTGGCGAAGAGTTCGCGCTTGACGTAGGGGCCGGCGCCGCTGGGGGCGGCCCCCGCGATCCGGGCCAGCGAGCGGAAGGTCTTGGAGGTGCCCGCCACGAGGTTCGCCCTGCCAAGCTGCTCGAAGTTCCGCACCACGGGTTTGAGCGTGGCCCGGATATAACGCCGGAGTTCCTTAACGCTCCTGGCCGAGGGCGGGTCCTCGTGGAGCCAGTCCCGGGTGAGCCGGCTCGCTCCGAGCGGGACGGACATCGCGAGCTCGGGGAGTTCGTCCTGTCCGTAGGCCATCTCGAAGGAGCCGCCGCCGATGTCGAGGTCCAGGATGGGACCGGCGCCCCAGCCGTACCAGCGGCGGACGGCAAAGAACGTCATGGACGCCTCCTCGCTGCCCGTCAGCTCCTGGAGCGTCACCGTGGTCTCGTGTTTGACGCGGGCCAGCACGGCCGGCCCGTTGGTGGCCTCGCGGATGGCCGAGGTGCAGAACGCCAGGAGGTCGTCGGCCTTGTGCTTGGCCGCGAATTCCCAGGCCTCAAGCACGAACTCGATCAGTTCATGCTGGCCGGCGTCGTTGATGTTGCCGTCGCGGTCGAGGAACTGGACAAGCGACAACGGCCGCTTATGCGAGGCGAAGGGCACCGGGCGTGCGCCAGGGTGCGCGTCGACCAGCAGCAGGTGGACAGTGTTTGAGCCGATATCGAGGACGCCAAGACGCATGCTGCCATTATTCCTTCGGTGAAGCGGCTGGCCTAACTGCGTCAGGCCTGCGCGCTGTCCGGCCCGGCGGTCTCGTCGGAATCGTCAGCCGGTTTGAAGTCGCGGCGGATGTTGGCGACGCCTTCCGGGTCGATTTCGAACCCGAAGGCCGCACCGGGGTTGATCACCATGCCGAGCTCGTCCCCGAGGTTGCCGATGATCGCGGCCCCCTGCGTGCCGAGCACGTTGGGCGCAGCCTCGAGATACTGTTCGCCGACGCGGCTGGGGTGCGAAAACACGGCCAGGACCGGCTTCCCCGAGGAATTGGCGAGCACCAGCGGCTCAACCTGTGAATCGGCGCCTTCGAGGGCGTCGGAGCTGACCACGTAGACCTCGTTGTTGAGGAAGGCCAGGATGACGTCGACCGGGTTGGCGTCGGGCTGCTCGCCCCGGGCGAGCTTCTCTTCGAGGTCGTTCAACGGCTGCTGGTCCAGGGGAGTCGGCTGTTCAGTCATGGACCTACTCGATCACGTTGCGCCCGGCTCCGCAAACGCGAATTCGCCGGTCCGCTCCGGGTTCGCCGTAAACTTCCGGCGAACCCGCGCGCTTCCGGCGAATTCGGTGGCCTGCCCTACTTCTTCGCCGCAGCCTTGCGGGCGGGGGCCTTGCGGGCCGTCGTCGTGCGCTTGACCGGTCCCTTGGCGCGCTTTTCCGCAAGGAGTTCGACGGCGCGTTCCCGGGTCAGTTCCTCGAGCGACGTGGTGCGCGGCACGGTGATGTTCGTGACGCCGTCGGTGATGTACGGGCCGAACCGGCCTTCCTTCACCACAATGTTCTTCTCCGACACCGGGTCCGGGCCGAACTCGGCGAGCGGCGGAACGGCAGCACGGGCGCCGCGCTGCTTGGGCTGCGAGTAGATCTCCAGCGCCGCGTCGAGTGTGATGCTGAAGATTTCCTCCTCGGAGCCGATCGACCGCGAGTCCGTGCCCTTCTTCAGGTACGGGCCGAAGCGGCCGTTCTGCACCGTGATCGGGTTTCCGTCGGCGTCCTGGCCGAGCACCCGGGGCAGGCTCATCAGCTGCAGGGCCTCGTCCAGGGAGATCGTGTCCACGCTCATGGATGCGAACAGCGATCCGGTGCGCGGCTTGGCCTTGACGGGCTTCTTCGGCGGCTTGGGCTTGCCGTTCTTGTAGTACTCCACCGGGGCGTTGGCCAGCTGCTCGGCCGTGGGCTCGGGAATGATCTCCGTGACGTAGGCGCCGTAGCGGCCGTTCTTGGCCACCACGGTGTGCCCGGTGTGCGGATCCGTGCCGAGGACGCGTTCTTCCGGCGCCGCGGTTTCCATCAGCTCGATGGCCTTGGCTGCCGTGAGCTCATCCGGGGCCAGGTCCTCGGGGACGTTGGCGCGGGCCGCTTCAACCACTTCGCCGGTCTCCGGATCCACCGTCGCAGTGGAGCTTTCCAGGTACGGGCCGAACTTGCCGACCCGAAGCGTGATCTCGTCGGTGATGGGGATGGAGTTGATCTCGCGGGCATCGATCTCGCCGAGGTTGTTCACGATGCTCAGCAGCCCGGGCTCGGAGTCTGCACCGAAATAGAAGTGCTTGAGCCAGGCCGGTCCGGCCGCCTGGCCGTTGGCGATCTTGTCCAGGTCGGCTTCCATGTCGGCCGTGAACTCGTAATCCACGTAGTCGTGGAAATGCTGCTCGAGGAGCCGGATCACGGAGAACGCGATCCAGCTCGGAACCAGCGCGGAGCCCTGCTTCCGGACGTACCCGCGGTCCTGGATCGTGGAGATCGTGGAGGCATAGGTCGACGGACGGCCGATGCCCTTCTTCTCCAGTTCCGCGGTCAGCGACGCTTCGGTGAAGCGCGGCGGCGGCGAGGTCTCGTGCCCGACGGCGACAATCTCGGAGGCGGTCAGGGCGTCATCCTTGGCCACGTTGGGCAGCCGGCGTGCTTCCTCGGACTCTTCGTCGCCGCGGCTTTCGTCCTTGCCTTCTTCGTAGGCGGCGAGGAAGCCGGGGAAGGTGATGACCGTGCCGGAGGCCGAGAACTCGGCGTCCCGGCGGTCGGACGCGTCACCGACAGTCACCGCACCGAGGCGGATCGTGGCGGTGGAGCCCTTGGCGTCGGCCATCTGCGAGGCGACGGTGCGCTTCCAGATGAGCTCGTAAAGGCGGAATTCGTCGCCGGAGAGCTGCTTGGCCACCTGGGCCGGCGTGCGGAAGGAGTCGCCGGCGGGACGGATGGCCTCGTGGGCCTCCTGCGCGTTGGCTGCCTTGCCGCTGTAGACCCGCGGCGAGGAGGGCACGTACTCGGGACCGTACAGCTCGGAAGCCTGGCGCCGGGCGGCCGTGATGGCCTCGTTGCTCAGCGCGGACGAGTCCGTACGCATATAGGTGATGTAGCCGTTTTCATAGAGCCGCTGGGCCACCTGCATTGTGCTCTTCGAGGAGAAGCGCAGCTTGCGGCCGGCTTCCTGCTGCAGGGTGGAGGTGGTAAACGGCGCGGCCGGGCGGCGCGTGTACGGCTTGGTGTCGACGGAGCGGACACGGAAATCGGCGTCCTGCAGGCCCGCCGCGAGCGACGCGGCGAGTTCCTCGTTCAGGTGGACGGCGTTGCGGGACGTGAGCTCGCCGTTGTCATTGAAGTCCCGCCCGCTGGCGACCTTGGCTCCATCGACGGCGGCAAGTTTGGCCTTGAAGGAACCGGAACCGGCGCCGAACTGGCCGGTGAGGTCCCAGTAGGACGCGGCCTTGAAGGCCATCCGCTCGCGTTCCCGGTCCACCACCATACGGGTGACGACGGACTGCACGCGGCCGGCGGAGAGGCCGCGGGCCACCTTGCGCCACAGCACCGGGGAGATCTCGTAGCCATAGAGACGGTCCAGCACACGACGGGTTTCCTGGGCGTCCACCAGGTCCTGGTCGACGTCGCGCAGGTTGTCCATGGCGCGGTGGATGGCTTCCTTGGTGATTTCACCAAAGGTCATCCGGTACACGGGAACCTTGGGCTTGAGCACTTCCAGCAGGTGCCACGCGATGGCCTCGCCCTCGCGGTCCCCATCGGTGGCGAGATAGAGGGCGTCGGCGTCTTTGAGGTGGGCCTTGAGCTCGGCGACCTTTTTCTTCTTGTCCGGGGACACCACGTAATAGGGCTTGAAGTCGTTGTC
Organism: Arthrobacter sp.; assembly: GCA_046708245.1. GTDB lineage: Bacteria > Actinomycetota > Actinomycetes > Actinomycetales > Micrococcaceae > Arthrobacter. The sequence continues at coordinate 4,043 of JBKKDK010000083.1, read as the reverse complement.
AATGTCGACGGCGAACTTGCCGACCGGGGTCTTCTTCAGTTCCGCGGGGAGCTCCGAGGGCTGCGGAAGGTCGCGGATGTGACCGATGGAGGCCTCCACAATGAAGCCTTCGCCGAGGTACTTGGCGATGGTTTTGCTCTTGGCGGGAGACTCTACGATCACGAGTTTCTTGCCGGTTTTGGCCTTGCTTGGCACGGTGCTCCTACAGAAAAAGGTTGCTCGGGCAGATGCGCCCATACCCGCCTAGTTCACCATATTTTGCAGATTCCCGCGCATCCGGGTGGAAAACCCGGGCTTCCCGCGACGACTTCCGGTGCCCGGGCCGGGCGTGTCAGGAGCCGGTCCGGGGGGCGCTGACGGCCGGAGCCTGGCCGCGGTCATCCGGGATCATGGACCACATGGTGGCCATCCGTTCCGCGCCCTCGGGCACGTGGTCAGGGTCTTCGAGCTCGTAGTCGCGAAGGAGGTCGAAAAGCCGCTGGGTCAGCTCGGTCCGCTGGGCCGGCGTCAGGTACAGCAGGTTGCTGGCGAGCACCACAGACGAGTCCGCGGGTTCGCCGCGCTGGCGCCGCCCGTCCCGGGCCTTGGCATACGCATTGACCCGGCGGCGGTAGGCGTCCAGCTCGAGGTCCAGCACCGCGAACTCCGGGCTCGCCACTCCCCCGCCGGAGTTGATGGTGAAATCGGTGCCCGCGGCCTTCCAGCGGCGTTCGCGGGCATCCCCGGCGGTGGCCGCGGGAACCACAATGCCCCATTTCTGGAGGGCACGCAGGTGGTAGCTCATGGCACTCGGGGTGAGGCCGGTCTGCGCGGCGAGTTCGGTGGCCGTCCGGCTCACTTGGGTGGAATACAGCTCGGAAATGACCTCCAGCCGGGCGGCATGGGCGAGGGCCCGGATCGCCTTCGGATCCGTGATCTCCACTTTCTTTTCCGGGCGCTGCCGGCGTTTGCCGGACGGCGGGACCGGCGACTCCACCATTGGGGTTTCTGCATTCACGCAACCAGTCTATCGAGCACCGCCAAACTATGAAAGAAATGCTTGACACCTTGCTGCACGGACGGATAGCTTTGCAGTTTATGAAACAGTTACTTCATAAACAGCCGGCGGGCGGCCGGACTGCCCGGCCGCTGTGGCGAAACCGCGACTTCCTCCTCGTGGGAGGAGCCCGGTTCGCCGCCACCGCCGGCATGGGCGCCGTCGTCATCAGCGCCATGCTGCACCTGCGGAACCTCGCCGCCGCGGGGTCGGGTACCGGTGGCCGGGCCCTGGCTGGTGGCCGCCTACCTGCTCTGCTCGGCCCTGCCCCTGGTGCTGCTGGCCCCGTGGGCCGGCCGGCTGGCGGACACCCGGGACTCCCGGACGCTGGCCACTGCGTCGTCCGTGGTCAGCGCCGCGGCCGTCGCCGGGATGGGCCTGGGCACCCAGCACCCGGACAGCTACATTCCGGTGCTGTTTGCGATGACGTTCCTGCTGGACGCAGCGCAGGCCGTGGCCGGGCCCATTTGGCAGGCGCTGCTGCCGCGGATCGTGGGCGAGGAGCGCACCCCGCGGGCGCTGGGCACGATGCAGGCGACAATCATGATCGCCGGCATGGTGGGACCGGCCACCGGCGGACTGCTCACCGGCTGGGGCGGATCCGCTCTGGTCTTCACTGTTGCCAGCGGCTGCTACCTGGCGATGGGTGCCGGCGCCCTGCTGATCCACACCCGCCGCGGCACAGCCGCCGAACGGGCCGGCGCCGGGAAACCTGCCCTGCTGGACGGGCTGCGGCTGATCCGGCGGGACAGCCTGGTCTGGGCCCTGGTCCTCGGCGCGCTGTTCTTTATCACCGTCGGCGAGGCAACCAATGTCCTGGAGGTGTTCCTGGCCCGCGGCGAGCTGGGCGCCACCGAAACCCAGTACGGCCTGCTGGCGGCGGCGTTTGGCCTCGGCATGGCGGCCGGGGCGGCGCTGGCGGGCCAGATCCGGACGCCGCCTGCCCGGCTGCGGGTGCTCCTCGTGTCGATGGTCCTGACCTCGGCTTTCCTGGGAATCATGGCCCTGGTGCCGACGGTGGAGCTGTTGTTTGTGGCGTACACCGCGATGGGCGCCGCCTGCGGTGTGCTCAACGCGTGTTTCGGGGCGATCGCGATCCTGCGGATTCCGGAGAGCGGACGCGGCCAGGCGATGGCGATCATCGGCGGCCTGACGCGGGCCGTGTCCATTGCCGCGCTGGCCCTGGGCGGGCTGCTGGGCGCCCTGCTGCCGGTACGCCTGAGCTTCCTGGCCACCGGCGCGGGCGGCGTACTGGTGGCCCTGGCCGTTGCAGCCTACGTCCTGCCCCGCTTCGGCACCGAGGGCGCGGTTCCCGCCTTGCACTCAGGCGGGCAGCCCGCCGGCCAGCGCTCAGGCGGGCAGCAGGAAACCGTCGCAGACCAGGTTGCCGACCTCGCGGAGCAGCCCGCTGCGGAAGGATCCGGCATCGAACCCCTCATAGCCGCCCAGGAGCGCCTCGAGGGCTCCGATGATCTGCCCGACGGCCAAATCGCCGTCGCACGCTGAGACAAAACCGGCAAGCTCGGTGCTCAGCAGGTTCGTGCGGCGAAGGCCGGCTCCCTGGCGCAACAGGATGACCCCGGGGTGCTCGGCGCCGGGACGCTGGTGCCGTTCCTCGGTGACGTCCTCGGCGACCAGCAGGTGCGCGTCCGCCAGCTCATGCCCGGCCAGCCAATCGGCACGCTCCACTGCGGCGCCCAGGTGCGGCCCGACGGGCTGTTCGATCGGGTAGGTGATCTCCTCGAATCGCGAGATCACCGGGCGGGCACCGTGGGCCGGCCGGCGCAGCCAGATCATCCCGAAGCCGATTGCCTCGACGTTCCGGGCGGCGAAGTCATTCAGGTACGCGGCGTAGGCCTCCTGGTAGAGCCTGCGGTCCCGGGATTCGGAGGCGTCCTGCAGCCAGGTCTCGGCGTACTGCTCCGGACCCACCTGTTCGCGCTGGATGAACCACGCGTCCGCATCCGGACTGGCCCAGCTTTGCGGCCGGTCGACCCAGGACGAGCCCGCGGGGATCTCCCAGTTGCCCAAAAGCTGGGCTGTTCCGGCAGGGGCCAGAACCGAGGGCAGCGCCCGGACCAGCGAGGAGACGATCTCGTCCCCCGGGAGGCCGCCGTCGCGGTAGGTGAACTGGTCCGCCGCGGCCTCGCCGGGGCTGCGGGGCGTGATAACGAACGGCGGGTTGGAGACCACGAGGTCGAACTGCTCTGCCGCCACGGGTTCCAGCAGTGAACCCAGCCGCAGGCTCACCCGGGCCTCCAGGTTGGCCGGATCCACGTGCAGCTCTTCGGCGTTGAGCAGCAGGTTGAAGCGCGCGAACGCCAGTGCGCGTTCGGAGATATCGGTGGCCGTCACATGCTCCGCATGGTGCAGTAGGTGGAACGTCTGGATCCCGCAGCCGGTGCCGAGGTCCAGGGCCCGGGCGACGTGCCGGCGGGCAGTGACCTGCACCAGCGTGGTCGAGGCCTGTCCGATCCCCAGCACATGGTCGTGGCGCAGGACGCCGGCGCGCTGGTGCGCCGCGAGGTCGCTGGCGACCCACAACTCCGCCCCGCCTCCGGCGCCGGTGTCGGCGCCGGCCGGGGCTGCACCGTCCCAGCCGTAGGGCCGCAGGTCTGCCCGCGCCTGCACCAGGCCGTCCGCGGACGGCTCGACGAGTCCCAATTCGAGCAGTCCTGCGGTGCGGATACCGGGCAGGGCGGCGTCGAGCGCGCCGGCCGGCTGCGGTTCCGCCAGCAGCCAGAGGCGCACGACGGCAGCGAGCGCCGCCGTCGCACGCTCCGCGCTGACGGCGGATTCCGTGACGATCAGCGCAGGGATGAGCTGGTCCCGGCCAAGGGCGGAGTGCGCGGCAGGGCCGAGCAGCTCCGCCACGCCGTCGACGGTGTAGCCGATGGCCCGCAGGTCCGCGGCCAGTTTCTCGAGGAGGCCAGGGAGGTCGCTGCGGGGTGCGTCGGGGACGTTGCCAGCGGTGAAATGCGTTGAGTCAGTCACCGGACAAGTTTAG
>JBKKDK010000082.1:0-10981 GCA_046708245.1 Arthrobacter sp. | reverse complement strand
CGCCGTGGCTGTGCCCCAGCCGGTCGTTGATCCGCTTGAAGTTGTCCAGGTCCAGCAGGGCCAGCGTCACCGGGGCGCCGGTCGCGCGCGTCAGCGCCGTCTCCAGCGCCGGCCGGAACGGCCGCCGGCTGGCCAGCCCGGTCAGGGCGTCCTCGTCGGCCTCGCGCTGCGCCCGAACGTGGCTCCGCTGCAGGGCCCGGCCCCCAAACACGTAAGACAACGGAATCGCAACCAAAACAGCAGTAAACAGCCCCAGCAACTCGCGCTGCCGCTGGTCAGCGACCAGCTCCGAGATGATGTCAGGGTGCTGGTCAATGTGTAAAACCGCTGTCCCCTCCGGGGCCAGCACCGGAATGAAGAACTCGTACCCCTTGGTGTGCCCTTCCGCCTCCCCCTCGAGTTCTTCTGCCTCGGTGGCCGCCGTACCGGTGGACGCCACTTCGGCGAGCCGTGCCCGACTAGGACTGGAGTGGCCTTCTCTGGACTCTGCAATCATCCGGCCATCCGCGGCGAACAACCCGACATAGACAGTGCCGTAGCTATGTCCGATGTGATCCAGTTCGGCGGCGACGGCCGCTTCTTGAATTTTCGGGTCCGAATCCGCCGCCAGGACTTCGTCGATTTCTTCCGCCAGCGCCCCGTAGTTTCGTAAGGAGTCCTGGAGCCCGCGGTCAACGATCTGCTGCTGCGCCAGCCCAAACTCCACCAGGCCCGCCAGCAGCATCGCCGACGCTACCGCTAACACCCAACGGACCAGGAACAACAACCCCACGGGCCGAAGCCTCCGGGTCCTCGCGGCACGCCCCCAACCCCGTGACCGCCCCACGGCATCGCCGCGGTTCGTCCATTTGAAAGTCCGCTGATAGTCCATCGCGCCCCCATCGCCTCCGGTCTGCCCGCCAGGTCCTGCGACGAGTACCCCCCTAACCTAGCCGGATATCCCCCAGACAAGGCCTGCAGCCGTAAGAATCACCGAACCCTGAGATCCATTCTGGTCCGTACCTGATCTTCGAAGCGCAGTTTTGTGCGAGCTTTGGCTCAGGCAGTCCACCTCGCGTCCTACCGATTGTTAGGCTTCCTTGTATAAAGCAAATGATCGAGCTGAGGGAGATCACGTGCTGCGTGATGATGTCCGGATACGCGGAGAAGAACTGTCCGTGGTCTCCCGTACCACACCCGTGGGGGCCAAAGCCTTGTCCAAGGCAGGTATCGCGGGCTGGGCTGCCCGGCTGGGGCCGCCCGGAACCGAGGCGCCGCGCTCCCGGCGGTGGGCCCATATTGGCGGTCTCGCAGCCATTTTTGCGCTGGTCCTCTACCTGATCTGGCGGGTCCTGTTCACCATGCCGACCGGCGAGTGGAACCTGACGATCGCGTGGATTCTGGTGGGTTTCGAAGCCCTGCCGCTGGCAGGGCTCATCCTGAAAGCGGCGGCCGTCTGGAACATCGACAGCCACCCGCCCGCGCCGGTCACCGAAGCGCCCCAGGGCATGCGTGTGGCGCTCCTGATCCCCACCTACAACGAGCCCATCGAAGTTCTGACACCAACTGTCGCGGCTGCCTGCGAGTTGGCCCCGGACCATGAAACCTGGGTTCTCGACGACGGCAGCCGGCCCTGGGTGGAGCAGATGTGCGCCGCGTACGGTGCGCGGTATGTCCGGCGCGACCGGCACGATCACGCCAAGGCCGGGAACATGAACCACGCCCTGGACCTGATGGCCGCGGAAAAGGCGGCAGGGGCACCCGGCATCGACATCATCGCGGTGCTGGACTGCGACCACGTTCCGCTGCCCACCTTCCTCACCGCCACCTTGGGCTGGTTCGAGGACCCCGACGTCGCCCTCATCCAGGGGCCACAGTCCTTCTATAACGGAGGCGCGTTCGACGACGACGGGTACACCGGCGAGCAGGGCATGTTCTTTAACGTCCTGATGCCGTCCCGCAACGTTCCCGGCGCCGGGCCCTTCTGGTGCGGATCGACGTCGTTGTTGCGTGTCAGCGCGCTCCAGGAGGTGGGCGGCGTAGCCACCGAAACCATCACCGAGGACATGCACACCACCCTCAAGCTGATCCGCCGCGGCTGGAAGACGGTCTACCACCACCAGACGCTGGCCCTCGGGCTGGCCCCGGCAACACCGGACCAGTACCTGCTCCAGCGCCGCCGCTGGGGCATGGGCGCCATGCAGATCCTTGTCCACGAACGGCTGTGGGCCGCGAAAAGCTGGATGTCGTGGCGCAATTACCACGAATACCTCAACGGGACGCTGTGGTGGCTGGAGGGCATCGCCACGCTGGTGGCCTTCCTGATTCCCGTGCTCGTGATGATCTCCGGGGCCCAGACGTCCACAGCCGGCCCGGTCCTCTTCACCGGAGTGTTCGTTGCTATGTTCACCATCCGGTTGTGGGGGTCCAAGCAGCTCATGCGCCACGAGATCCACTGGCCCACGGCCTTTGCCCTGCGGATCTTCCGGGTCCCGGTGGGCCTGGCCTGCCTGTGGTGGCTGATGTCCCGGAACATCCTCGAGTTCGAAGTGACGCCAAAGGGCGCGGCCGACACCCGCATGCGGGGCCGGACACCGCGCATCCTGATAGTGATGCTGGTCCTCATCACGGGGATGATTCTGTACGCGGCGGCAGGTCTCGCCGGCCTGGTCCCCTGGCAGACCTCGCCCGGCTCCACGGTTGCCTCCGGCGCGTGGCTGGTCCTTGCCGGCGTCGTCCTGGTCCTCGGGACGCGGCGGATCCGGGCGGCGGAATTCGCGACCTCCCGCCGCAACGGGCACCGCGTTGAAGTCACGGCACCGGTGGAAAGCGACGGCGTCGCGGGCGAGCTGCTGGACATTTCCGTCGGCGGCGCGGCCGTCAAATTCCCGCACGGAACGCTGCCGCCGTCAGGCCAGGTCACGCTCCGGCTCCCGATGTCCGCACCGGTCCAGCTGGACGTCATCAGGGTCATCGAACAGCCGGACGGTTCACAGACCGCCTCCCTGAAGGCTGCCGACGACGACTGGGCCGCCTACCGGGCCCTGTCGTTGTGGATCTTCCACACACCCGCAGGTGCATTGCCCGAATTTCCGGCAGGCGTTCCCGCCGCCGCGTCGCTTCGGGGCCGCTGAGGCACGTTTGCCGGGCCGGCCTAGCCCGTCAGCTCGGCGGCGGCGAAAGACACGGTGAAACGCGCGCACCAGATACTTACCGAGCTGTAGTCGGCAAGGTTGGTTCCGGCCGGGATCTCGTAGTTCTGGTTGCCCTTGTTGGCTTTGAGCGCGCCCAGATCGAGGTATGCGCCGTCGTCGAAGACATGCCAGCCGGCCGCTCCCTCGATCACCGGGGCGTCGCTGAGCCACACCCGAAGGTCGGGGCCATCGGACGTATCCAGGCTTTCGAACCGCAGGATCCGGGTCCCGTCGGCGAGTTCGAGGATTTTCACGGTGCCGGAACTGGCATGTTCGTGGCTGATCAGTTTGCCCGTCACGAGTTCCCGCGGAGCGATCGCAGAGAGCTCACCCGTGGGTTCCGCCGACTGGCTGGCGGGCGGCGCAACGGCCGGAACGTCCTCGGTCACGGTGGAACTCGTGAAGATGCGCCACGGCTGGAACAGATACAGTCCGGCCGCGAGCCCAAGGAGGCTCAGGAGTGCCACAGCAAGTTTGGCGAAACGCCTGCTCATACCCTTCCAACGGCCCGTCCCGTAAAGCAGTTCCGGGCCGCCCGCCGGCCGGGTTCACGGGGCCACTACGTAGCCGCCGCTGATCGCGATGCGGTTATAGGTGTTGATCGTCATGGTGAGCCACGTCAGGGCAGACACCTGCCCTTCGGTCAGGTGGGCGACGGCTGCTTCGTACGATCCGTTGTTGAGGCGGGAATCCTGAATGGTGGTGATGTACTCGGCCAGGGTCAGCGCCGAACGTTCCTGCTCGTCGAAGTACATGCTTTCCCGCCAGGCAGGCAGCACACTCAGCCGCTCGGGGCTCTCCCCCGCCGCCAGCGAATCCTTCGTGTGGATCCGCAGGCAGAACGCGCACCCGTTGATCTGGGAAGCGCGGATCTTGACCAGTTCGATGAGCCGCGGTGACAGGCCTTCGTCGCGGGCGGCCTTATCCGCCAGCTTCGCCACCGCCGTCAGTGCCCTGTAGAGCTCCGGGTGCCTGATTCCAACGTTGGTTCGCAGGGTCGTTGATGTGGTGGTCACGGGGTCTTGTCCTTTGGCTTGATGGTCGTCACTCAGCGCGTTCCGGCGCTGGTTTCACCATCCCGCCTGGGCCGTCAACCGGGCCAACGAATGGAACGAAATGGCGCTTAACGTCCCGTCCGGCCCTCCAGATAGGAGGGGGTGGCTGAACCGTCGATGGCGAAGCTGGTCAGATGCCGCAAGAATGCCCCGTCGATGTCCTGCCCGGTGGCGATCAGCCGGTGGTGGATCGCCCCGTACACGGCGTCGATCACCATCGCCAGGTCCACATCGCCGCGGATTTGTCCGCGGCGCTGGCCCCGGCGCAGAATTTCCAGAAATCCCTGCCGCCGCTCCCGCAGCAGGGTCTGCTGGAACTGCACCGCGAACTCCTCGCTGCGGATCGCCTCGGCCAACAGATTGGCGACCGTCGACGCCGCACCGCCCACCTTAAGGCAGTAGGTGAGGGCAGCAAGGTAGGAATGCAGGTCCCGCGCAACATCACCTGTGTCATCGACTCTTGTCAGAAGATTTGTTTTGTACGTGAATGCCTCCAGTACCAGCAACTGACGTGAGGGCCAATGACGGTAAAGGGTCGACTTGCTCACCCCGGATGCCCGGGCAACGGCATCAATCGTGACGGCGTCGTACGACAAGCGGTCAAGCAGGACACTGGCAGCCCTCAGTACCCGCGACCGCACGTCGGCCTCACGCGAGGCCAGCAGGGGATGGGCAGGATCAGCCAAGCTGCGGAGCGCCGCACGATGTCCTGGCCGCTGCCCGCGGGAATCGAACGCCGCGCGGTCCGCTGAATCATTGGCTGCACTCATCGAAGAATCCAAGTCCTCGCAATTTCCCAGGTCCCTGTCGTTGTGGAGCTTACAGGGATCTGCAGGGCCTCGTGGACCTCGATTTCGCAGCCGCCCGGCATGTTCAGGTGCGGGTGCTGCTTCGCGAGTTCGACGGCTGCCTCAAGGTTTTCGGCCTCGATGATGCTGTAGCCGACCACCTCGCGCTGGCTCGGCGCCGTGGCTCCGCCGGCGGAAACGCGGACTCCGTTGGCCAGCGGGGTCCCGAAGTCGATCAGGCCGCTGCCGACCTTGCCGGCCCAGGCGTTCCACTGCTCCATAACGGCTGCCATGTCTTCCGCGGCCGGCGGTGCGGCCTCGGCGGGGGTCATCGGGGCGTGGTAGTTGATGACGAACTTGGACATGTTTTTCCTGCTTTCGTGGTTTTTGGCGCGTGGTTGGGGGATCGGCTTTAGGCGGCGACGGTCCGGCCGGTGAAGGCGATCAGGCGCTCGAGGCTCCCGGCGGTCTCGGCGACCGGCGACGCGGGCGCGAAACTGCCGCTGGCGCGGACCTGTTCTGAGATGGTCAGCTGGGCGAGGCCCTCGACGTAGTCGGTGACGACGTCGGAGACGATCAGTTCCTGGCCCGTGGCTTTCGCGAAGTCCCAGGCGTGCACCAGCAGCTCAAGGTTGATGATGCCGGCCACGACGGTGGCGGGCAGTTCCGCGAAGCCCATGTCGACGGTGCCGTCGAGACCGTGGCGGGTGAAGGCCTCCAGCGTGGACTGGGCCAGTCCGGCAATGCGCACCTCCGGGGCCGCCGTCGCGTCGTCCGACACGTCCGCGCCGAGTGCGCCGCCGATCTGCTGCAGCGACCCGGCCAGGTGCTCGAGCAGCTCATGGGCGTTGAACTCTTCGCAGGGGGTGGCCTTCTCCCGGTCTGCCGGGGTGAGCTTGCGCAGCACGCCCAGCAGCACGGCCAGTGAGGCGTCGGCCGAGCTGAGCGGATCAATTCCTTCCGGGGCCGCGGCCCATTCGTCCGGTCCGGCGCCGGCAGCGGAAGAGGTTTCGGCGACGAGGCGGTCCAGGTAGTGGTTCCAGCCCTCCGCATGCGCAACGGCCTGTTCGGGGGTGAGGCCGTCGTGGACCAGTCGCAGCGAGGTGCCTTCGGCGTCGGGCAACAGCGTGACCGTGACGGTGGACGCGCCGGGCGCAAGGTCCATTCCGGCTTCCCAGCCCCAGGTGAAGACGATGCGCTTGCCCGGTTCGATCTCCTGGAACGTCCCCGAGGCGTGGTGGCCGGGGGTGACCGTCCAGCGGTATTCGCCGCCGATCCGAAGACCAACCCGGGCCGCCACCGTCGACGGGCAGGTGAAATGGTTTTATCGAAGCTCATGGGAGAGATCCTTAATCGTGAGAAGTGTCTGACTCGGTCGCCTGATGTTGCGGGGGCCCGGAACGCCGCGCAGCCAGTGCGGCGGCATCGGACGCCAGGAGATCCAGTTCGTCAGTCCAGAACTGTTCGACCAGGTCGCGAAGCCTGCCCATGCCCTTGGGATCGAGCCGGTAGAACCGGTGCCGCCCCTCTTTGCGGGCAGCCACCAGGCCGGCCTGTTCCAGAAACAGCAGCGGGGAGGCCGGCCGGGCGCTGTGGCGGCAGGCGTTCACGTCTCTCTTCTCTGAGCTTCGGTACTAGTGGATGTGGCTTCCGCCGTTGATGTCGATCGTGGTTCCGGTCAGGTAGGCCGATTCCTCGGAGGACAGGAAGGTGATGACGGCGGCGATTTCCTCGGTGCTGGCGTTGCGGCCCAGCGGGATGCCGGCGTTGATGGCGGCCTCCTGCTCATCCGTGCTGCCCACCCGGATATTGGTGTCCACGGCACCGGGGGTAATGGCGTTAACGGTCACGCCCGTGCTGCCGATTTCACGGGCAAGCGCCTTGGTGAAGCCGAGGATGGCGGCCTTGGCGGCCGAGTACGGAACCTTGCCGAACACGCCGCCGCCGCGCTGGGCCGAGACAGAGGACATGTTCACGATCCGGCCCCAGCCGCTGGCGATCATGTCCGGCAGGAAGGCTTTGGTCACAAGGTAGGTGCCGGTGGAATTCACGGCCATGACCTTGTTCCAGAGATCCAGCGTGGTTTCGAGGAACGGCACCGGCGAGGTGATGCCGGCAATGTTGGCCAGGGCACCGACCGGGGGCAGGTTGCCGGAGCGGACTTCGGCCGCGACGGCGGAGTAGGCGGCGGTCACGGACGCCTCGTTGGCGACGTCGATCTCGTGGCCGAACGCGGGGACGTTGAATTCGTTGCCGATCTCGGCGGCGACCTTGGCGGACTTTTCGCCGACGAGGTCCAGGATCACAACGGCCCAGCCGAGGCTGGCGTAGCGCCGTGCGGTGGTGATGCCGATGCCCCGCTCCGAGGTGGCTCCGGTCAGGACGGCGGTGCGCTGGATGGTGTTGCTCATGATGCTCCTTATTTTGGGTTGTGCGGCTATTAAAGGAATCGATTGCTCCGAGGGCGCCGTTTTGAGGGTCCAAAACGGCACCTGCGGAGCAATCGATCAGATGAGGTCGGTGATGAAGCTCGCGGCTTTGGCGGCCGCGGCGGGGCGTTCCCCGTGCGTGACGTCCCGGGTTTCAAGCTCCAGCGAGAAATGCCCGCTAAAGCCCTGGTCAGCAAGCGCCCGCAGCCCGGCCGCGAAGTCGGCCTGGCCGTTGCCGATGCTGAGGTTGATGTTCCCCGGCACCGCGTCCCGGAGGTGGACGTGGGAAATCCTGCCCCGGTGCCGCTCGAGGTACTCCAGCACGTCCTCGCCCGCGGCGACGATGTGGCTGAAATCCATCACGACGCCGACGCCGGTCCCCGCCAGGCGCTGGGCCAGGAGCCCGGCGCGCTCGAGGTTCCAGCAGAACCGGAGGAAGTGCAGGGATTCAGTCCAGAGTTCGACGCCGAACTCCGCCGCACGCTGTCCCGCACGGGTGAGTTGGGCGGCAACTTCGTCCAGGTCCTCCGTGACGCTCCGGACCGGCTCGTGGCCCAGCGCCCCGCACGGAAGCACCAGGGCTTTCGCGCCGATGCCGGCCGCCAGGGTGAGAAGGGCATCGAGGTGCCGGTCCCGGGCTGCCCGCCCGCCGGCGTCGAGCACCGCGTTGAGGTCGCCGATATCGCCGTTGACGGACCGGACCCGGAGGCCGGACGCCTCGACCTGACCAGCCACGATCGTGACTGCGGCCAGATCCAGCTCGTAGGGGACGTGGTCACAGACCCCCGGGAGGGCGCCAAGGTCGATTTCCTCGAAACCGAGTCCGGCAATGGTCCGCAGGGCCGTAGGCAGGTCCTGGTGGCGGAAGCTGATCGACGAGCAGCCGAGGCGGGGGTTGAACATCATCGTTGATCCTCTGGTCTCGCCTTGCGGCGGTGGTGATGCGGACCACACTACGGAATTTTAATGTCAACAGTCAACTCTAAAAGTTGACTGTTGACATTGCTCTATGGCGCGGGTCACACTGGCGTATCGGTTGTTAACAGTCGACAGCGACGGCGGAGGCGCCGGCTGCTCTTCGAAAGGGATACACAATGAGCAATGAAGCTCTGAGCATGCGGGGCCGGGTCCACGGCACCAAGGACGCCAAGCGGGTCGCCATCGGCTCCGGCGTCGGCGCAGTGATCGAAACCTATGACTTCATCGGTTTCGGCACGGCCGCGGCACTGTACTTCGGCACCGCGTTCTTCCCCACCGGCGATCCGGTGACGGGAACCCTTGCCGCCTTCGCCACCCTCGGCGTCGGCTTCGCCGCCCGCCCCATCGGCGGCATCATCGGCGGCCACCTCGGCGACAAGCTGGGCCGCAAGCCCGTCCTCGTCGCCTCACTGATCCTCATGGGCATCGCCACGTTCATGATCGGGCTGCTCCCCACGTACAGCCAGGTCGGCCTGCTGGCGCCGGCGCTGCTCGTCTTTGTCCGCATCGTCCAGGGCCTGGCCTTCGGCGCGGAGTGGGGCGGCGCAATCCTAATGAGCTACGAGCACGCGCCCTGGAAATCCAAGGGCAAGTACACCGGAATCGTCCAGGCCGGCTTCCCGGTCGGGCTCCTGCTGGCCAACCTCGTCTTCCTTTTCAGCGTCCAGCTCGGCGGTGAACTCGCCTGGCGCATTCCGTTCCTCGCCAGCATCGTGCTCGTCGCCGTCGGACTGATCATCCGTTCCAAGGTCCCGGAGTCCCCGGTCTTCGAGGAAGTCAAGGACAGCGGCACCATTGTGAAGTCCCCGATCGTCGAGGTCCTAAAGACCGACTGGCGCAACATCGTCAAGGGGATCGGCCTCCGCATCGCCGAGACCGCGGGCTACGCCGTGTCCATCACCTACATGATTTCGTACCTGCACACCCAGCATCTGGCCGACAAGACCCAGACCCTGGTGGCCCTCTGCATCGCCTCCGCGATCGGCATCTTCGCCACGATGGCCTGGGCGGGCCTGACGGACAGGATCGGCCGCCGCCCGCTCTACATCTGGTCCTGCGCCTTCGCCCTGCTGTTCGGCATCCCCATGTTCCTGCTGGTCAACACGGGCCTGTTCGTCCTGGTCATCGCCACCCTGGTGATCTCCTACGCCGTCTGCCAGAACTCCCTCGCCGGCGCCCAGGGCGCCTGGTTCCCGGAACTGTTCCAGGCCAAGACCCGCGCGTCCGGGGCCTCTCTTGCCTACCAGATTTCGGCCATGGTCTCGGGCTTCACCCCCTTCGTCACCACGCTGCTGTTCGTCAGCTTCGGCTGGATGGGCCCGGCACTGCTCTTTAGCCTCTACGCAGCCATCGGCCTCTGGGCCGCCGTGGCCACCCGGGAAACCTGGGGCAAGCGTGAGCGCCAGCTCGCGGACGAAGCCACCAAAGCCACCCCCGCTTACGTCAGCGCCTAAGCCACGCCCCGACGCCTGCAATTTACGTCCTCCAGAACCCACCCACCACTTTCGCGAAAGGCTCAATCGTGGTTCTCACACAGGAACAAACACCCACAAGCACAACCTCCGGAGCGAGCGCCGACCGTCTCGACCGGGTCACCAGCGCCGCCTACCGGATCCGGCACCACGCCTTGAACATGGGCGAGGTCCAGGGACAGGGCTACGTCGGCCAGGCCCTCGGTGCCGCTGACATGCTGGCCGCGGTCTACGCCGACCAGCTCCGCTTCAAGGCAAGCGACCCCGAGTGGGAAGGCCGGGACCGCTTCCTTCTCTCCACCGGCCACTACGCGATCGGCCACTACGCAGCACTCGCGGAAGCCGGTGTGGTTCCCGTGGAGGAACTCACGACGTACGGCTCCGACGACTCCCGGCTTCCCATGTCCGGAATGTCCACCTACACCCCCGGCATGGAAATCTCCGGCGGCTCACTGGGTCACGGCTTGTCCATCGCGGTGGGCATGGCCCTCGGCCTGCGGCACCGGGGCTCGGCGGCGAGGGTCTACAACTTCCTCTCCGACGGCGAACTGGATGAAGGCTCAACCTGGGAAGCAGCAATGGGCGCGCACCACCACCAGCTGGGCAACCTCACCGCCATGGTGGACATCAACGCCCTGCAGGCAGACGGCAAGACGGATTCCGTGCTCCGCACCGAGCCGGTCACCGAGAAGTGGGAGTCCTTCGGCTGGTACACCCAGCGCGTGGACGGCAACAACATGGCCGAGCTCCTGCAGGCCTTCGACAACGCAGCCGCCCAGGTCGCCGCCGTCGGACGTCCTTCAGTGATCCTCTGTGACACGAAGGTGGGCCGCGGCGTACCGCTTCTGGAAGAACGCGAGAAGGCCCACTTCATGCGCATTGAGCAACACGAATGGCAGCTCTGCCGCGAGCAGCTGACCGCAGGATACGAAGGAAAGGCAAGCCGATGAGCACCGCCACTGATTTGAAGGGCACCGCACCCAAGCTGAAGACCTCGGCCATGATCGCGTCCTTCGCCGATCCGGGCCAGAAGACCGCGTCCGCCCCGTTCGGACACGCCCTGGTCAAAGCCGCGCAGGAGAACGA
>JBKKDK010000081.1:0-12988 GCA_046708245.1 Arthrobacter sp. | reverse complement strand
AGCCGGAGCGGCGGGCCAACGCCAACGGGCTCGTGGGCATGGTGCAGGGGCTGATGTTCATCATCACCTCGCTGATCTCCGGGCTGTCGGTCGGCCTGCTGGGCATGGGCTGGACGATAGTTGTTGCCATAGTGCTCACGGCGCTGGCCTTCGCGCACCTGCTGACGCTCCGCATGCCCGAGGAGGTGCGGGCGGCCGCCACGGACGCGCACGGCGGATTCGACCTGCGCGGCTCCCTCGCCGCCGTATTGGCCATCGCCGGACTGTTCGCGCTGATCCTGTTCTCCACCTTCAACAACTTCATCGGTGGCGTCTACATGGCCTTGATGGATCCCTACGGCCTGGAGATGTTCCCCGTGGAGCTGTGGGGGACCTACTTCGCGCTCGGCGCCACCGGGTTCATCGTGGGCGGCGCGCTGATCGGCAAGTTCGGGCTCGGGTCCAACCCGTTGCGCACCATGCTCATTGCGGTGATCGTGATGGGGGTCCTCGGTGGTGTTCACACTGCGGGAGTGGGGATGGCTGTACATCGCCGGCATCTGGCTTTACCTGGTCCTGGTGCCTTTCGTGGAGGCCGCCGAACAGACGGTCATCCAGCAGGTGGTGCCGCTGAACCGGCAGGGCCGGGTGTTCGGATTCGCCATGGCGTTCGAGTCGGCGGCGGCGCCCATCACTGCGTTCCTCATCGCGCCGATCGCCCAGGCCTGGATCATCCCGTACGCGCGGTCCGCAGAGGGCGCCGCCCAGCTGGCCCCGCTGCTGGGCGAGGGCACCTCGCGCGGCATCGCCCTGGTGTTCCTGGTGGCCGGGATCATCATGATCGTGGCCGCCCTGCTGGCCTTCCTGACTCCGGTCTACCGCCGGGTCTCGGCCTCGTATGCGGGGACGGCCGCGCAGGAGCCAGCGACGGCGGACACCACATCCTCGCCTGCCGAATGAGTCAGGCCGGCTTCTAAGGCTCGCTTGCTGCAGCTAATTGCCGGGCCGGCGTTGGGCGCCGCTTCATGGTGGAGGGTTCGAGCCTGAGTCATTAAGAGGCCGTCCGGCAGGATCCCCTACCGGCGCCACCTTATGCAGGCGGCGCAGAGCACTGTCGAGGACATCCAGATGGCACCGCCGGGTCCGACGGGCGCGGCCAGCAGCCCGGCGGCCACGGGTAAGGCGACCTGCCCGACGCGGTTCCCTAGCAGGCGCAGCGCCAGCGCGGCACCTCGGGAGGCCGGCGGCACGGCCTGGGATATGAGGGTCATGGTGATCGGCTGCCCCAGGCCAAGGAAGAATCCCGCGACGGCCAGCAATGCCGCGGCCGGCACCGGATATTCCAGCAGCCAGGGCAGGAACGCCAGTGTGACGCCGGCCCCCGCCAGACTCGCGGTGACAAGCAGGGTTCTGCTCAGTCGGGCGAGCAGCACCGGCAGGAGCATACGGGACGCAATTGAGGCGGCCGCCCGGATGGCCAGAAGGACCCCGACGCCGACGGGGGCGACGCCTTTTTCCTCGCCCATCAGGGGAAGGAAGGCAACGATGATGTCCGTGGTCGCCAGAAGCGCGAGGCTGGCCACCATGTTGGTTTTTACCGTGGGAACGCCCAGCAGGGAGGCGACGGAAACCGGCTTCACTTTCGTTGGCTTTGGACCTGATTTGGGGTGAACCACAGGCCTTTTCGTTGACGATCCGAAGGAGACCGGGATGGCGAGGACGGCGATTGCGCCCGCGATCATGAGTGCCGTGTTCACGTCCAGGAGTCGACTGGCAGCGGGCACGTCACCGGCCGCCCCGAGCGATATCCCGGCGATGAGAGGGCCCACCAGCTGGCCCAGCGAAAAAGCGGCGGTGAACCAGCCGAACGCCGCGTCCATGCGGCTCAGCGGCACAAATCTGGCGATGGCTGCCTGCCCCGCGATGGTGAAGCACAGGTGGCCCACGCCCAGCACGGCACTGGCTGTGCCGACCAGAAGCAAGGAGGGTGCCGCGGACAGCAGGAAGGGCCCGGCCGCGAGCAGGATGGTCCCGGTGACGACGAGACCGCGGAGCGAGGTCCGGCGGTCCGAGACCCGTCCAAGCCACAGCGCTATGGCGACGGGAAGGAGGGCGAAGGAGGCGGAGGTCAGCCCGACCGTGACTGAGTCTCCGCCGAGAGCGAGCACCTTGTAGGAGATCAGGGGCCGGGCCAGGTTGAGGGCGATCTGGCAGAGGACCGCCGAGGCAATCAGCATCCACAACCACCTGCGCGACGTCGTGCCCGTCACCTCTTCCCTCCATCCGCGCCCGTGGCGGTGTCTATTCGCGACTTTCCTGGAGCGTTGTCTGGAATGCTATTGCACTGCTGCCAGCCAGGCAGAATCGTCAGCCAGTCCTCGGTAATATCGGCCGTGACCAAGGCCATCAAGTGGCAGGCGCCGACCTTTATGTACAAGGGGAACATCGCCTCCTTCTTCCCCAAAGCAAAGAAAAACGTCACCCTGATGTTCCACCAAGGGGCAACCCCCCAAGACCACGCAGGGCTTCTGGAGGGCGACGGCGACGTTTTCCGGGTGGCCCGGTTCGTGGACGACGCCGATTTCGAGGCAAAGAAAGCGGCGCTCCGGGCCCTGATTTTGGCGTGGATCCGAGATAAAGGCTAGGCACGCTGGCTGCCACTCCCCCGGCAGCCCCATTCAGGCAGCCTTATAAGGCTTACAGGGTTGGGGATTCCTGCTCCGCCAGCCGGATCAGACGCAGTTCGTCCTCCACCGCGCGGGTCGGCCAGTAGTCCTTCGACAGCTCACTTGCTCGGGT
The DNA here is from genome assembly GCA_046708245.1 of Arthrobacter sp. Classification (GTDB taxonomy): domain Bacteria; phylum Actinomycetota; class Actinomycetes; order Actinomycetales; family Micrococcaceae; genus Arthrobacter. Next base: position 10,210 of record JBKKDK010000081.1, on the reverse strand, counting down.
CAGATCTGCTGCCGGGAAAAGCTTGCCGAGCAGTCCGGCCGCCTGCAGCAGGGCGATCAGCACGGTGGTCCTGGCATCGGGTGCCTTGGGACCAGGCTTGGCTTCAGCAGCCTTGGCATCAGACGTCCCGGCTTCAGCAGCCTTGGCATCAGGCTTCGCGGAATCGACCGCCCCGGCGTCGGAAGCCGAGGCCTCGGGCCCCGCGGAATCAGGCTCGACAGTCGCTTCGGTATCAGGCGCCTCGAGATCCGACGGCGGACCGCTGAGGGCGGCCTGGATCTTTTCCAGGAGCGCCGCCTCCGGCGCGTGGTCCTTCTCCGGGTACCGCACGGCCCGGAACCGGCCCAGGTGTTTTTCGCCGACGTGTTCCACGATGCCCAGCAACGCCATCGCTTCGTAGACGCGCTGCACTTCGGCGCGGCCCTCCAGCATGGACACCCACCGCTTGGCAGTGTGGGGCCGGGCTTTGTGGCGGATGAGCTCCAGCTCGTGCTCGAAATCCGTTTCCGGGGCGGTGCCGGTGGCCCTGACCCGCTTCCCCTCCAGCCCGATCGCACCGATCAGGTCCAGCTCGGCCAATATTGCCCCAGCCAATGTGGTCCTGAGGGTGTACACCGGCACCTCAGGTTTGCCGTTTTTGTCGTTCGTTGCCAGCAGGAGGAAGGCCTGGGGAAGGTTCAGCTCCGCCGCCTTCGGTGTTTCAGCGTTCATACGATCATGGTGGCGCAGTCGGGCAGCCGCCACAATGGGTCCACGGCCGTTAGGGGAACAGGGCCCGGGCACCTGCGAAGATCCCAGCCATGGTCCAGGCATCGAAGGAGAGCAACCGCACGGTACCCCCGGCGGCCGTAAGACTCACGCGCTCACCGCACAGCGTCGGATACACGCGCGCCGTTAGCGGCTTGCCGTTGGCAAAAATCTCGACGGCGGATCGGTCCACCAGGACGCGCAAATGCACCCGGCCCTCCGGCATGGGAACGGGGCCCTGCTTCTCCCCCGCATCCACAGTGGGGTCGAGGCTGCTGCGGGTACGGTCGAGACGCAGGCTGCCATGGCCAGCCGTTCCGTGGTCTTCAAGCGTGCGGCCCAGTTCGATGACCGTTTCCTCGCTGCCGTCCACGGACGAAAGTACCCCGAGGCGCAGCACGGCACCCGGCGCGAGCTGTACGTCCAGTTCAAGGTCCAACTGGTTGCCGGACACCCCGGTATCCACAGGTGTCCCCGCACCGACCAGCACGCGGCCAGGCAGGCTGACATGACCGCGCCGGAGCGTCTCCACCTCAGGCACGGGCGCGAAGCACAGTGTTCCGTCGCCAGCCATTGTGGTGACGCGGGGCAAACTCATAACACCCGACCAGCCAGCCTCCACCATCGCGGCGTCGCTGCGCCCTTCCTGCAGCCAGCCGAACATGATCCGGCGCCCCGCCTCATCCACAAATGACTGCGGCGCGTAAAAGAACCGTCCACCGTAGTCGAGCCGGTGCAGCTCTGCAGGTGCGAACGTGTCCCCGGCGTAGCGGCCGGTCCAGTACAGCGGGTGGCGGGTGTCGCCGTCGTCCCACGCGGAGAACACCAACACGTCAGGGGCGTGATGACCGGCGGCGACCCCGGAATCCGAGCCCAACGAACCGCTGCCCGCCCGGAACAGGTCCACGCATTCCCACATGGTCCCCGTCCAGTCGCTGTCCTGCGGATCGCCCTGGGAGGCGTCGCCGATGACCAGCGGCCCGACGTAGTCCCAGGAGCGCAGATCCTCCGACTCGTACAGGAACGCCGTACCACCGCGCCCGCGAATGCCCGAACCCACCAGCTGCCGCCATGTGGAACCCTCGCGCCACACACAGTGGTCCCGGTAGGCGGTGACGTCGACGCCGGCGGGCGGGGCTGCGATGACCGGGTTCTCGGGGACTTTCGTCCAGCTCAGGAGATCAGCGGATCCCACCGCTACACACGGCAATTCGCGCCCGCCAAGGCGGCCCGAATACACCAACGTGGGCGTACCGCCGTCGTTGACCAGCACGCCGGACCAGCAGCCCTCGGCGTCCGGCCCCGCGGACGGTTCCAACGCAACCGGCCGGTCGGTCCAGGAGACGAGGTCGCTGCTCGTGGCGTGGCCCCACTGGATGCGGTGGTGGAAGGCTCCCTCGGGGTTGTACTGGTAGAACAGGTGGTAGGTGCCGTCCCACTGGCTCACGCCGTTGGGATCGTTGAGCCACCCGGCCGGTGAAACGAAGTGGAAGCGGGGCCGGTGGGCATCGGCCTCGGCCCGGGCAATCAGCTCCTCGCGCGGCACGGTGGCGAGCGGGTGCGTCATTTCAGTCATGCGGAGGCCTTCTTGTCATTCGGTTCAGTGGCCAGGGCGTGGCCGCCCGCTCCGGCACGCGGCCGGTACAGGTGGCAGCGCACCCAGTGGCGGTGTTCGGGGTCGCCCACCTGGTGGCGGACGGGTTCGGTGGTCGAGCAGGATTGACCGGGGTCGCCGTCGAAAGCACACGAGGTCGACGCCATGACCTCCTGCCGTAGCTCTGCGCGGCGGACGGGGTCGTAGGATCCTGCGCGGGCCGGGTCCGGGACAGCCGAAACCAGCAGCTGCGTGTACGGGTGGACCGGATTGGCCAGGAGATCCAGGGACTCGCCTTCCTCCACAACTTCACCGGCGAACATAACCGCTGTCCGGTCTGCCAGATAGCGCGCTGAGGCAAGGTCATGGGTGATGTACAGCATGGAGATGCCTCGCTCGTCGCGGAGCTTCCGCATCAGGTTCAGCACACCGATCCTTACCGAGACATCCAGCATGGACGTGGGCTCGTCGGCAAGGATGATCTGTGGTTCCACCGCCAGCGCACGGGCGATCGCGACGCGCTGCCGCTGCCCTCCGGAGAGCTCGTGCGGGTACGAGTTCAGCATGTCGGGCTGCAGGCCCACGGTGGTCATGAGCTCCTCGAGGCGCTGCTGGGTCTTGGACTGATCGCCGCCCTTCCCAGATCCGCCCTTTCCATGGATGGCGAGCGAGCGCCTCAGGAAGTGCTCCACTCGATGGGCCGGATTCAGCGACCCGAACGGGTCCTGGAAGACCATCTGCAGCTGGGAGCGGAATTCGCGCGACGCCTGGAACCGGTCACGCTTGAGGACGTCGACGCCATCAAGCAGGATCTCTCCGGAGCTCGGCTTTTCCAGCCGGGCTACGCAGCGGGCCAAGGTGCTCTTGCCGGAACCGGACTCCCCAACCAGCGCAACGATCTCGCCACGGCCCAGGGTCAGGTCAACTCCATGCAGAGCCCGGACCGATTGCCGGGAGAACAGCCCGCCCATGGGGAACGACTTCCCCAGCCCGCGGACCTCGAGGGCCGGGGTCTGGGTGGAACTATCTGGCCGCTGAGTGGATGGTACAAAGAGGCTCATCGTGCGGCTCCTTCCAGGATTGCGGGATCAACCGGCGAAACGTTGGCCCCAAACGGTGCCACGAAGTGGCCGGGTGCCGCCTCGGTGAGGTCCGGGATGTTCCGGAACTTCACGCCGTCGGGCAGTCCCGCAAGCGGAACGCGCGGCCCGGTGAGAGGCGGGAACGCTCCCATCAGCGCCTGCGTGTACGGGTGGCGGGGGTTGGTGTAGACGTCCTGTGCCTTGGCGGTTTCCACGATCCGGCCGCCGTACATCACGGCCATGCGGTGCGAGAGTTCCACCATGAGTGACATGTCGTGCGTGATGAAGAGGACGGAAAAGCCCAGTTCGCGCTGGAGTTCCTTGATTTGCGCCATGATTTCCTGCTGCACCACAACGTCCAGCGCGGTGGTGGGTTCGTCCAGGATCAGCAGCGAAGGTTTGAGCGCCACAGCCATGGCGATGACCGCCCGTTGCCGCATGCCGCCGGAGAGTTGGTGCGGGTAGGACTTGAGACGCGCGGGGTCGATCCTGACCAGTTCCAGCAGCCCACCCGCCCGGCGGAGCGATTCCTTGCGGGAGTAGCCGGCGTGGGTGGTGAAGATGTCCACGATTTGCTCGCCGATGGTCAGGACCGGGTTGAGCGAGTTCATGGCTGACTGGAACACCATGGCGACGTCCTGCCAGCGGAAGCGGCGCAGTTCCTCCGGGCTCATGGCCAGGACATCCGTGCCGCCAAAGGAGATGCTGCCGCCGGCGATCTTCGCGGGATCCTTGAGCAGGCGCATGATCGCGTTGGCGATGGTGGATTTGCCGCACCCGGATTCGCCCGCCAGGCCGAACACTTCGCCGGTGCCGATGCTGAAGGAAACGCGGTCGACGGCGGTGGTGGAGCGGGTGTCGCCGACGTACTTTACGGTGAGGTTCTTGACCTCCAGGACGGGTTCGTGGGAGCCGAAGGAAACTTGGGAGACGGTCACTGTGCGGCGCTCCTTTCGGTGGTTGCGGGGTTTGCGGGGCTTGCAGCCGGTGCCTGGGCGGCGGGCCTGGGCGCCTTGATCTTCCGCAGCCGCGGGTTGGTGACTTCGTCCACGGCGTAGTTGATCAGGGCTAAGGCGAAGGCAACCAGCGCGATGCAGATGCCGGAGGGAACAAACACCCACCAGCTGCCGGTGAGCAGGGCGCCCTCGTTGCCGGCCCAGAAGAGGTTGTTGCCCCAGGAGACCGTGCTGACATCGCCCAGGCCGAGGAATTCCAGGCCGGCCTGGGCTCCGATGCCGTAGATGACGCACGCCAACAGGGTGCCCATCACAGTCGAGGCCATATTCGGCAGGATCTCGCGGAACATGATCCGGCCGGCGCGTTCGCCGGACACCACGGCTGCGGCGACAAAATCCTTGGACCGGATGGACAGTGCCTGCGAGCGAAGCACACGTGCCGAGCCCGCCCAGCCCGTGACTACAAGCACCAGGATCACGGTGCCCAGCCCGGTTGGCAGGAACGCGGCAAGGATGACCAGCAGAGGCAGGCCGGGCAGGAGCAGGAAGACGTTGGTCACCAGGGACAGTGCTTCGTCGATGAACTTGCCGAAGTACGCCGAGGCCAGGCCAACCAGGATGCCGATGAACGTTGACGCGAAACCTACAGTCAGGCCTACCAGGAGGGAACTCCGGGCACCGTGGATGGTCAGGGCGAGCACATCCTGACCCTTGGCGGTGGTGCCCAGCCAATGCCCGGCAGAGGGTTCTTCCGAGGCCATGGCGGTGATGCGGGACGGGTCGGTCGGGAACAGCACAGGAGCCAGCAGCGCCAGTGCGATGAACACCAGCATCATGGCCGTGCCCACCAGCGCTTTCTTGTTGGTGAGGAGTCCGTGGACGAAGCTGCGGTTCGGCTTGCGGGCGGGCTTGGGTTTAGCGGGCAGTTGCAGCACAGCGGTTGTCATGGTTGGTTCCTTAGGTGCTGCGCACGCGCGGGTCGAGGCGGACGTACAGGATGTCCACTAGAAAGTTGGCCAGCAGCACGGCGGCGGTGATGGTCAGGAAGAGGCCCTGCATGAGCGGGTAGTCCAGTCCCTGGACGGCGTTGAGGAGCTGGTAGCCGACGCCCGGGTAGGCGAACACCACCTCGGTGAGGAGGGCGCCGCCCACGACGAAGCCCAGGCCCATGCCGAAGCTGGTGACCGACGGGAGCATGGCGTTCCGGGCGGCGTAGCGGAGCATGATGCGGCCCGGGCGGAGACCCTTAGCCTCGGCCATGGTGATGTAATCCTCGGAATTGGTGGCGATCATGGTGTTGCGCATGCCCAGCATCCAGCCGCCGATGGACACCAGCACGATTGTCATCGCCGGCAGGACAAGGTGCGCCCCGACGTCGCCGATGAATTCCCAGGTGAGGCCGGGTTCCAGGCCGTCTGTGAATGCGTGGCGGATCGGGAACCAGCCCAGCACGACGCCGAACAGGTACAGCGCGCCCATCGCGAGCCAGAAGTACGGGAATGAGCCGATGAACACCAGCACGGGCGGCAGCGCGGAGTCGATAGCGCCGCCCCGGCGCCAGGCGGCCAGGACGCCGAGCAGGTTACCAACGACGGCGGCAATCACCAGGGAGGTTCCGCCGAGCAGGAGGGTCCAGCCGATCTGCGAGGAGATGACCTCGGTGACCGGGGTGGGGAAACGGGAGATGGAGACGCCCATCTGTCCGGTGACGACGTTGTGCAGGTAGTCGGCGTATTGCTCCCAGAGGGGCCGATCGTCCACACCGAGCAGCTTGCGCAGGGCCTCGATCTGTTCGGGCTGCATTCTGTCCTGGGAGCGGGCGAACATGCGGGAGACGGGGTCGCCCGGCATGAAGCGCGGGAGCAGGAAATTCAGGGTGATGGATGCCCAGAAGGCGATCAGGTAGAAACCCAGGCGGCGCAGGATGAAGCGCACGGTTTCCCTCCATTTCGGGAATTGCGGAAAGTTTGGGGGCACGCCCGGCGGGGCAATACGGCTCCGCCGGGCGGACAATGCGGCGGTGGTGGGCCCACGCCGCGTGGGTTCCCTGGCCGAAGCGAAGCGAGGTTAGGGAAGCGGTGGGGACTACTTGCGCGGTTCCAGTGAGGTCAGCACCAGGACAGTGGTGGGTGCGCGGACCGAGAGGGTGGCGTAGGGGTTGTCCTGGGTGGGCCAGCCCGTGAAACGGGTGTCATTGAAGGCACCCCATTCCGGGCCGGAGAAGAGCGGGACCAGCGGTGCGGCGTCGTTGTACTCTTCCTGCAGCTTGTTGGCGATGTCCTTCTGCTTGGACTCGTCCGCCACGGCGGCGAACTCGGCCAGCAGGGCATCAGCGTTGGCGTCGCCGAAGCGGTGGTAGTTGTCGAACGTCTTGGTACCCACCGGCTTCACGGTTGCCGTGCCCATGGATGTGTTGAAGTACTTGTAGGGGCTGGGGTCGTTGGCGCTCCAGACGATGCCGGAGTCAAAGTCACCGGTCTCGTAGCCCGCCACCACGGCAGCCCAGTCCGGAGAGTCCACCTTGGCTGTGACGCCCACCTCGGCGAGGTTCTGGGCGATCACGTTTGCCACGGAAAGCCAGTCGGACGAGGAGGCGCCCACGGAGATCTTGAACTCGAAGGGCTTGCCATCCTTGAGCGTGCGTTTACCGTCAGCACCCTTGGGGTAGCCGGCCTTGTCCAGGAGGTCGTTGGCTTTCTGGACATCCAACTTGGTCCAGGTGCAGTTGTCCGTCACCTCCTTGTTCTTCCAGGTTTCGTAGTTGCCCGAGAGGCCCGTGCAGTCGGCAGGCTTGGCGTAGCCGCTCATGCCGATCTTGGTGACCTGGTCCCGGTCAACAGCCATGCTCAGCGCCTTGCGGACATCGACGTCGTTGAACGGGGCCTTGGCGGTGTTGAGTTGCCAGTTGATCATGGCGCCCGTCGCCGGGAACCAGTACTGGCGGTGCTCCTTGTCCTTGGAGACGAACGATTTTTCGATGTTCGGGATGTACTGCGGAGCCCAGTCCACGTCCCCGTTCGCAGCGGCGAGGTTGGCGCCGTCGTTCCCTGCAAAGGCGAGCATCTTGATGCCCGCGATCTTCTGCTTTTCCGGCTGCCAGTAGTTCGGGTTCTTCTTCAGCACGAAGGACTGCGCCTGGAAGCTGTCCACCTCGGTATACGGGCCGGTTCCGACCGGCTTGGCGTTGGCGTCCTTCTCCGGGTCGGCGAGCGCGGCCCAGATGTGCTTGGGCAGGATAGTGAGCTGTCCGACGTCGTAGAGTGCCGGTGACCATGGCTTGTTGAAGTTGAACGTGACCTTGTTGGTGCCCTCAGCGGCCACCCTGTCCAGGTAGTCAAAGCCGCCCTTGATCTTCTTCTGCAGTTCGAACGTGTAGGCGACGTCGTCGGCCACCAGGGGCCGGCCGTCGGACCACTTCACGCCATCGCGCAGGGTGAACGTGATGGACTTGCCGTCTTCGGCAGCCTTCCACTCGGTGGCGAGCCACGGCGTCGTGTCCCCCTTGGCCGGGTTGAAGATCAGGAGGGACTCGTAGATCGACTGCTGGACCATAGGGTTCACCGTGGGTGCAAACGGGTTGAAGTTCTGGACGAACGTGCCCATATCCTCGCGGGGGATGGTGAGCAGCGCGTTCGCATTTGCTCCGGCTTCGGTGCCGGCGGGCTTGTTGACGGTGGCCGCGCAGCCGGTCAGCAGCATGGCGCCCACCGCCAGCCCAGCCGCCGTGATCCGGGCAGACCTCAAGAATCGGGGTTGTGTCATGATGGTTATCTCTTTCCTATCTTCATCAGCAATGTGAAGGGGTGGGTAAGGGGTTGCTCTTCGAGATTGATTAGTGGTCAGACCGAAGAGCGTTCTAGCAGCGGACAGTCGACCAATTGCTGGTCGGCAGTGATCGGCTGTCCTGCTGTAAGAGCGGCGAGCGTCTGGACTCCAAGGGCGCCCATTTTTTCGAATGGCAACGCAACCGTGGTCAGCTTGGGCCTGAGGTAGGCCGCAATCAGTTCCTGGTTGTCGAAGCCGATCACGGCGATGTCTCCGGGGATGGTCAGGCCCCGTTCCTTGATGGCGTCATAAGCGCCCATCGCCATGCGGTCGTTGAGGCAGAACAGTGCGGTTGGCCTGCCCTCGTTGGATGGATAACGGTCGAGGATCTCGCACGCGGCCTCGTAACCGCCGTCCGCCGTCGCATGTCCGGAAACCACCAGCGCCGGGTCCAGTTCCAGCCCGACACCGGCCAGCGCTTCGCGGCACCCCTCCAAACGCCCGACGGCGGCGGGAATGTCAGGGTCCAGGTTGACCACTCCGATCCTGCTGTGGCCGGCCTGGAGCAAACGTTCGACGGCGACCCGGCCCCCGGCGCGCTCGTCGGGGACGATCGAGGGCAGGGTCCCGTCTGCATCGAAGCAGTTGATCAGGACGGTGGGCACCTCCCTGGCGCTTTCCGGAACATGCACGCCCCGGTGGTAGGTGGCAGCGTAGAGAAGTCCCTCCACCCGCTGTTCCAGCAGCTTTTCAACCGCAGCATCTTCCATGCCCCTGTTGGGTCCTGCTGCATCGGCCTGGTCGGAGGGGGCGATGAGCAGGAACCGGCGGTCTAGCCAGGCCTGGTCCTGGGCGCCCTTGATGATGTCCACGGCGAACGGTGCCGTCACGATCTCGGTGACGATCCCGTACCAGTCGCTGCGCTGGGATGCCAGGGCGCGTGCCCCGGCGTTAGGGCGGTAACCCAGCGCCTGCACGGCGGCGTTGATGCGGTTGCGGGTTTCCTCGGAAATGCTGGCGTTCTGGCGGTTGCTCAGCACGAACGACACTGCCGTCCGGGAGACGCCCGCGTGCTGGGCGACGTCATTCATGGTGACGCCCCGCTGCCGCACAGCCGCAGCCTTGTTGGGGGTGGTGCTCTTCGCCATTGAATGCTCCGGTGGTCTTCGTTAACGCTGGCGTAGTGCCAGCCGGGTGGGTCTGGGATGCGTTCCGCGTTGGCTGCTGTCCGTGGGAGTAACGCGAGTTACTTGGAACGTGTGACTCAGGTTACGCGCGTTACTTCACCGCTGTCAACGACTTCTTCCGGCGCGGGCGACGAAGTTCGAGTGTCCGCCATCGGTGAGGCCACCGCAGCATGGAAAGGCCGAAGGGACTGAGCCCGGTGAAACACCGGACGCAGTCCCTTCGGCTCCGCCCCCTTGGGCAGCAGGTCAGACGGTGGGCCAGGGTTACTTCTTTTCGGGGAGGAACATTGCCTTCTCCAGCGGTGTCACTTTGAGTGATTTGAGCCGAGCGGCCCCGCCTTCGGCGAAGAGGGCCATCTTGTCGGCTCCGGCGGTGGGGAACACCTGGTCGGTGATGGTCCGCAGGCCGTCCTGGGCAAACACCTCGACTGATGAGCGGTCCAGGTAGATCCGCAGGGTGATGTTGCCGTTCTTGTCCACGGCGACGGGGGCGTCCTCGATGGAGGCGAACGCCGGGTGGAAAGCGGTGTTGCCGGAATTAGTGCGGTCAACGAAGAGCTTCCGCGTGGCGGCGTCGTAGCCGATGACGGTGGATGATGTCCCGTCGCCCAGCACGGTGATGCCGGATTTGTGGGCCGTGCCCGGAGCGAAGGTGAGATCGACTCGTTGGACCTGGCCGGAGGCGGCCGCGGGCAGCGGCGTTGTCCCTTGAGTCATCGGCAAGCCGCCCTTGGCAACGTAGCTTGGCTTTTGGGCCAGCTTGTCGACCTGCTTGACGGCACTTTGGGTGAGCCTGGGCCCTTCCGGGGTCTGAGTCAGTTTCACTTCACGCGGCAGTGCCATGGCGCTGCGCCACGGGTTGGTGGGGATGGTGTTGGC
>JBKKDK010000080.1:0-5021 GCA_046708245.1 Arthrobacter sp. | reverse complement strand
AGATCGAGGTGGACACGATGGTCTGGTCCAGCGAGGACAGGAACATGCCGAGCATGAGGCCCACCATGACTGTGATGGTCTGACGGTGTGTCAGCACCTCTCCGGCCGCGCGCGCAGAGCTGGTTTTGGACATGACTGCTCCAGGGGAAGTTTTGGGATCAAGCACGAAAGTTGCTTTCGGTAACTATCTTAGGTGCTGTTTTGTTCCCGCGCCCACCGCTGCGGCAAAGATGTCGGCCGGCGCTGCGTCCGCCGCGCTGTCAGTGCTCGACCAGGATGCCGTCCGGATCGCACCAGATCATGGCACCCGGCCGGACCGTCACGCCGTCGATCTCCAGCTCCACGTCAAGCTCCCCGGCGCCGGTTTTGGCGCTTTTGCGCGGGTTGCTGCCCAGCGCCTTGACGCCCAGCGGGAGCTCCGCGATGGCGGTCCGGTCCCGGATGGCGCCGTTGATAACGACGCCGGCCCAGCCGTTGGTGACGGCGCTCGCCGCGATCAGGTCCCCCATCAGCGCCGTGCGCAGCGAGCCGCCGCCGTCGACCACGAGCACGGCGCCGCCGCCAGGGCCCGCCAGGGTGGACTTGACCAGCGCGTTGTCCTCGAAGCAGCGGATGGTCCGGGCCGGCCCACTGAAGTGCGACCGGCCGCCAAGGGACTGGAACTGCACGGCCAGGGAGCTGAGTTCCTCGCCCCGGTCATCGTAGAGGTCGGCGGTGTTGATAACGGAGGCGGCCACTGGTTCTCCCTGGCTGAAAATAGACGGCGGATCGTGATCCCCACGATAGTCTGGCACCACACTGATCTTCAGCCTGAGTCATCAGTTCCGGGGGGAACCACATGAGCCTGTCCGACCTACCGAGCGCAGCTCCCGCGGCGGCGCTCGCCGAACCCGAGCGGCGGGTCCGTCCGGTCTGGACCGCGGGCGTGGTCCTGGTGAACCTCGGCATCAACGCGGCGTTCTTCGGCCCGATCCAGGTGCTGCTCGGACAGCAGGCGGCAGCGTTCAGTGAAGCGGACAAGGAAGCCATCCTCGCCCTTGTGACCGGCGCCGGCGCCGCGGTATCCCTGGTGGCCAACCCCCTGTTCGGCGCCTTCAGCGACCGCACCACCTCCAGGCTGGGCCGCCGTGTGCCGTGGGTGCTGCTCGGCGCGGTCCTGGGCGCCGCTGCCCTCATCGCGCTGGCAGGGGCGCCGAACGTCGCGGTCATGACGCTGCTCTGGTGCATGGTGCAGGCCGGCTGCAACGGCGCCTACGCGGCCATCACCGCCGCGATCCCGGACCGTGTGCCGGTCACGCAGCGCGGCACGGTGGGCGGGCTGGCGGCCATGGGCCAGACGGTCGGGATCCTCCTCGGCGCGGTGATCGCCGCCGCCGTCACGGGTAACTTTGCCGCCGGATATCTGGTCTGCGCGGCGGCGCTGCTGGCCGGCGTCGTGCTGTATTTCTTCAAAAACGACGACGTCCCGCTGCCCGCGCAGGCCCGTCCCCCGTTCACCCTGGCCGGTTTCGCCAGGGGTTTTTGGATCTCCCCGGCCCTCTACCCGGACTTCGCCTGGGCCTGGCTGACGCGGCTGCTGGTAAACATCGGCAACCACATGGTGACGCTGTACCTGCTGTTCTTCCTCAAGGACGCCGTCCACATCAAGGAAACCGAAGGCATCGAGCCCGAGTTCGGCGTGCTCATCCTCACCGGCCTGTACGCGGTCATGGTCATCGTCACCAGCGTGATCGGCGGGCCGCTCAGCGACCGGATGGGCAAGCGGAAGCCCCTGGTCATCATCTCCTCGGCCATCATCGCGGTGGCCTCGCTCATCCTGGCCTTCGCACCGACCTGGGCCGGTGCCCTGATCGGAGCCTCCGTGCTCGGCATCGGCTTCGGCTGCTACCTGGCCGTGGACTTCGCGCTGATCACCCAGGTGCTGCCGACGGCGTTGAGCCGGGGCAAGGACCTCGGGGTCATCAACGTCGCCAATTCACTGCCGCAGGTGCTCGCCCCGCTCATCGCCTTTCCCTTCGTGACCCTGTGGGGAGGCTACGTTTCGCTGTATGTGGCGGCCGCGGTCATCGGCCTGCTGGGGGCCGTCTTTGTGGTCAAGATCAAGGGCGTCGACTGAGTGCTGGCCCTCCCGCGCATGGGCCCCCGCAGCGGCCGGCCGGGCCGGCCCAGGGCGCGGCGAGGTGACGTATAGTGGACGGGATTGCCGCGGCATGCCTGTGGACGAACCGCTCCGGCTGCCGAGAACAACCGACCCCCGGAACGGTGCTGATGCCTGAAATTCACTCAGACCTGCCGCCGATGGCACCTCCGCCCACTCTGCCGCGGCAGCGCCTCCGCTACACCCGGATCCTTGAAGTGGCTGCCGGATTTGCCCGGAAGGGCCTCGACTCGGTGGTCCTCTCCGAAGTCGCCGCCAAGGCCGACGTCCCGCTGGGAACCCTCTACCGCTACTTTCCTTCCGCCACCCAGCTGGTACTCGCCCTGTACCGCAAACAGCTCTCGGAGCTGCTTGCCGCTGCGGAGCGGCCTCCTTCGAATCCTGCGCCGAACACCCGGTCCGAAACCCGTTCCGGTACCTCTGCCGAAGGCCACGTCCCGGCGCAGGCCCTCGTCGGGGTGGCCATGGAGATCTTCCACATGCGGCTGATGCAGCCGGCCGTGGAGCAGTGCCTGAGCAAAGCCGTGTACGTGAAGGACACGGACACCACCCGCCTGCTGCGCGAGATCGACGCTTTTGCGGAAAAGGCGGTCACGGCGGCCAGCGGCGACAGCACCGTGTCGCGCGTCGTGCTGCTGATGGTCACCGGCCTGGTGCAGTCGGTCCGGTGCCGCCGCCTGTCTTTGTTCGAAGCGGAGGAAGACCTGAAAAAGGCCTGCTCGCTGTTGTCGCGTTTCGGCGGACCCGCGTAACCGGTCTAGTCCAGTAACGGGCCAAAATCATACGTTTTCCGGGCGGCGATCCGCGTCATTGGCCGGAGAAACGTTTCACCAAGGGCTCGTTGTGTGTCGGCTGGAACTTTTGGGCCGTCCGGCTGTGTTTACGATTGCAGAACCGGAGCGGCCCCGCCGCCAGCACTTCCCGGAGCTCCGCTGCAGGCCCGCCAACCTTGGGCCGCCGCCGCAGTTCCGCCAGCCCGTCTTGAGCATTCCGGTGCTTGAGCTTCCATGTTCCGTGTGCCCACGGTGAGCCCCAGGAGACAACGACGTGTCCATTGAAACGATCAATCCCGCCGAGTCCACTACGCCGGCCGAACAGGCAGCCGCGCTCAGCGACCAGGAGATCTTCGCATCCCACCAGGGCGGCAAGCTTTCGATTACCAGCACCGTCCCGCTGGCAAGCAAGCGTGATCTTTCGATCGCCTACACCCCGGGCGTCGCCCAGGTCAGCCGCGCCATCGCTGCCAACCCCGAGTTGGCCAAGACCCTCACGTGGGCCCAGCGCCTTGTGGTTGTGGTCAGCGACGGCACGGCCGTCCTGGGCCTTGGCGACATCGGCGCCAGCGCTTCGCTGCCCGTTATGGAGGGCAAGTCCGCTCTGTTCAAGGCCTTCGGCGAGCTCGACTCCATCCCGCTCGTGCTCAACACCACCAACGTTGACGAGATTGTCGAGACCCTCGTCCGGCTGCGCCCGAGCTTCGGCGCCGTCAACCTCGAGGACGTTTCGGCGCCGCGCTGCTTCGAGCTGGAGGACAAGCTCATCGAGGCACTGGACTGCCCTGTCATGCACGATGACCAGCACGGCACCGCCGTCGTTGTCCTCGCCGCCCTGACCGGCGCGGCCAAGGTCACCGGACGGACCCTGGAAAGCCTGCGCGTCGTGATCTCCGGGGCCGGCGCTGCCGGAATCGCCGTCGCGGAGATCCTGCTCACCGCCGGCATCGGCGACGTCGTCCTGCTGGACTCCCGCGGTGTCATCAACCAGGACCGCACGGACATCGCCGCCGACCCGGCCAGCAAAAAGGCACAGCTCGCCGCGCGCAGCAACCCGCGGGGTATCTCCGGCGGGCCGGGCGAGGCTTTGCTCGGCGCGGACGTGTTCATCGGCGTCTCGTCCTCCAAGCTGGCCGAGGAGCACCTGTTGCTCATGAACACCAACGCGATCGTCTTTGCCCTCTCCAACCCGGACCCCGAAGTGCTGCCGGAAGTCGCGCGCAAGTACGCGGCCGTCGTCGCCACCGGCCGCAGCGACTTCCCGAACCAGATCAACAACGTCCTGGCATTCCCCGGGATTTTCCGCGGCGCCCTCGACGCCGGCGCGCGGCGGATCACCCCGGCCATGAAGCTGGCCGCGGCCCGCGCCATCGCCGGGCTGGCCGAGGCGGACCTCTCCGCGGACTACATCGTGCCCAGTCCGCTGGACCCGCGGGTGGCGCCGGCCGTCGCGGCCGCCGTCGCCGCAGCAGTGGAAGCGGAGTAGCGGGAAACCAGTAGTCCTCTGCCGGAAAATCCGGGAAAGCGAGTAACAACTACTCGGGCACTGCGCTGCCGGGCAACCCTACGCTGGCCCCAGCATTCCAGCCGCAGCAGGCTCCGCAGCCTGCTGCGGGGGTCTGCCAGCTGGGCGGGGGAATCGAAGTCTCACCTCACAGCTGCCGTCCGGAGGCTCCGGATGGCAGGCTGTGGACTTTCCGCGACCCAAACACCGGTGCCACGAATAGAACACGGCACCGGGACCGTTTCCAATTCGTGAGAAGGAGCAGGACATGAAGAAATTGCTAGCTGCCGGTGCCATCGCGGGACTTGCCCTCCTGGGCGGGGGGTTGGCGCCAGCCAACGCTGCCCCGCCGGTCGGGCAGCTCTGCCCGGCGTGGGACTCCGGCAGGATCAACGTCGCCAACGGCATTGCGTCGCTGGAAATCACCGCCCCGGACGGCCTTGAGATCACGGCCGTCTGCGTCAAGGCCGGTTCGGCTTCCCAGGGCCTCGGCGCGCAGATCACCTACTACGATCCGAGCCAGCTGTCCGTGACGCTCGCGCACTACTCGGGCAAAGACCTCTCGCACTACTCCGTCATGTACGGC
>JBKKDK010000079.1:0-8211 GCA_046708245.1 Arthrobacter sp. | reverse complement strand
CCCGTGGAAGGATCGGCGCATGCTGCGCTGGTTGACCTCCGGGGAGTCCCACGGTCCTGCTCTCGTCGGGATCCTCGAGGGTCTGCCGGCAGGGGTGCAGGTGACCACGGCGGACGTCCAGGACGCGCTGGCCCGCCGCCGCCTCGGCTACGGCCGCGGCGCCCGGATGAAGTTCGAACAGGACGAGGTCAGCATCCTCGGCGGCGGCGGAACCGCGGCCGCGTCCATCGCTGCCCTCAAGGAGCTGGGTTCGCCTGGCGCCGACGTCTACGTGCGGGACGTGACCCGCGCCGCCGAAGCGCGCGCCGCGTCCGCCGCCGTCGGACTTCCCATCAGGGTGCTGCCGATCGGCGGGGCGGCCGCAGAGGTGGCCGCGGCCGACGTCG
Organism: Arthrobacter sp.; assembly: GCA_046708245.1. Taxonomy (GTDB): domain Bacteria; phylum Actinomycetota; class Actinomycetes; order Actinomycetales; family Micrococcaceae; genus Arthrobacter. The sequence goes on along the minus strand of JBKKDK010000079.1, from coordinate 7,825 downwards.
TGATCTCCACCCTGCCGCCGCGCGCCGCGGACACGCTGGCCGCGGACCTGGCGCAGGTGTTTGCGGGGGAGCGCAGCCCCGGCACCGGCGGCAGACGCCCCGGGGTGCTGCTGGACGTGGCGTACGATCCGTGGCCCAGCAGGATCGCGGCGGCCTGGCAGAACGCCGGCGGCACCGTGGTCCCGGGCCTCGAGATGCTCATCTACCAGGCGGTCGAACAGGTGCGGCACTTCACCGCCCTTGGCGGCCCCGTTCCCGCGGAAGTCATAGATGTGATGTGTGACGCAGTGGGGGCACCCCGACGGGTGTTCTGAGCGCCTTACATGGCAGGATGGATTGTATGTTGCGTTGGTTGACTGCCGGAGAATCCCATGGTCCGGCTCTGGTCGGAATTATTGAAGGCGTGCCCGCCGGTGTTGAACTCACCAGCGCCCGGATCGCCGAAGCGCTGGCCCGCCGCCGGCTTGGCTACGGCCGCGGCGCCCGGATGAAGTTCGAACAGGACGAGGTCAGCATCCTCGGCGGCGTCCGGCACGGCCTGACCCAGGGTGGGCCCGTCGCGATCCAGGTCGGCAACACCGAATGGCCGAAATGGGAGCAGATCATGTCTGCCGACCCCGTGGACCCCGAAATCCTCGCCGACCAGGCCCGCAACGCCCCGCTGACCCGGCCCCGTCCCGGCCACGCAGACTTCACCGGTATGCAGAAGTACGGCTTCGACGAGGCACGGCCGGTGCTGGAACGGGCCAGCGCCCGCGAAACCGCCACCCGCGTGGCCCTCGGCGCCGTCGCGTCCGCCTTCCTCAAGCAGCTCGGCATCGAACTGGTCTCGCACACCGTGTCCATCGCCAGCGTGGCCGTTCCGGAAGGCCGCCCGCTGCCGGTGCCCCGCAACGTCCTGGCCCTCGACGCCGACCCCTTGCGCTGCTTCGACCGCGAAACCTCCGACGCCATGGTGGCCGAGGTGGACGTCGCGCACAAGGAAGGCGAAACCCTCGGCGGCGTGGTGGAGGTGCTCGCCTACGGCCTGCCCCCGGGACTCGGCAGCTACGTCCACTGGGACCGCCGCCTCGATTCGCGGCTCGCCGCTGCCCTCATGGGCATCCAGGCGATCAAGGGCGTCGAAGTCGGCGACGGCTTCCGCACCGCCGCACGCCGCGGCTCGGCCGCCCACGACGAAATCGTCAAGGACGCCGACGGCAGGATCATCCGCACGTCCAACCGCGCCGGCGGCATCGAAGGCGGCATGAGCATCGGCGACGTCCTGCGCGTCCGCGCTGCCATGAAGCCCATCGCCACCGTGCCGCGCGCCCTCAAGACCGTCGATGTAAGCACGGGGGAGGCCGCCAAGGCACACCACCAGCGCTCCGACGTCTGTGCGGTCCCGGCGGCCGGCGTCGTGGCCGAAGCCATGGTGGCCCTCGTCCTTGCCGAGGCAATCACGGAAAAGTTCGGCGGCGATTCGGTGCAGGAAACCGCCCGCAACATCAAGGGTTACCTGGACAGCATTCCGGCGGCCCTGGACTCGATCGGCCAGTAGTGCCGGCAGACAAGCCGGCAGTGCCGAAACGGAAAACTGCCCGTCCCATTGCACTGATCGGACCGATGGCCGTGGGAAAATCGGCCATCGGACAGCAGCTCGCCCACCAGCTGCGGGCAAAGTTCGTGGACACCGACGCCGTCGTGGTTGCGAACCACGGGACCATCGCCGAGATCTTTGCCTGCCGGGGCGAACACGCCTTCCGGGAACTCGAGGCGCGGGCAGTGGCCCAGGCCGTTGAGGCCGCGCAGGACGCCGCGACGGTCATCTCCCTTGGCGGCGGCGCGGTGCTGGACTCGGGAACGCAGCAGCTCCTGGGGCAGTGCACCGTGGTGTACCTCGAATGCGACGCGGACACGGTAGCGGAGCGCATAGCCAGGAACTCCGGGCGGCCGCTGCTGGCCGGCGACGCAATGCAGCGCTGGCAGGCGCTGTTCGCAACCCGCCGGCCCGTCTATGAGCGGCTGGCCGATATAGTACTCGACGTCCGGAGCGGATCCGTTGCGGACCTCGCACGCCGGCTGGAAGATGCGCTGGGTGGTGCTGCCGCCGCGGAAACCGCGGCAGGCGCCACGCCGGCGGCGACAAAGGAAGCTGAAAAGTGATCACCGAATCAACCGTTATCAAAGTCACCGGCCACACGCCCGGGGAGAACTACGACGTCGTTGTGGGCCGCGGCCTGCTCGGGGGCGTTCCGGCCCTGCTGGGGGAGCGCGTCAAACGGGTCCTTGTCATCCACCCGCGCGCGCTGCGGCTTACCGGGGACACCGTCCGGGAGGAGCTGGCCTCCGCGGGTTTCACCGCGCTGACCGCCGAGATCCCGGACGCTGAAGAAGGCAAGCACATCGAAGTGGCCTCCTTCTGCTGGCAGGTGCTGGGGCAGAACGACTTCACCCGTTCGGACGCCATCGTCGCCGTAGGCGGCGGAGCGGTCACCGACCTCGCCGGCTTCGTCGCAGCCACCTGGCTCCGCGGCATCAAGGTCATCCACATGCCCACGAGCCTGCTCGGCATGGTGGACGCCGCCGTCGGCGGGAAGACCGGCATCAACACCGCCGAAGGCAAAAACCTGGTCGGCGCCTTCCACCCGCCGGCCGGGGTCCTCGCCGACCTCGACACCCTGGATACCCTGCCGAAGAATGAGATCATCTCCGGCATGGCCGAGGTCATCAAATGCGGCTTCATCGCTGATCCCGCCATCCTCGAGCTGATCGAAAAGGATCCCGCAGCCGTCTCCGATCCCCGCTCGGACACCGTACGGGAACTGATCGAACGCGCCATCACCGTCAAGGCCAGGGTGGTGTCGGCGGACCTGAAAGAAACCGGGCAGCGCGAGATCCTGAACTACGGCCATACCCTGGGCCACGCGATTGAACTTGTTGAACGTTACTCCTGGCGGCACGGCGCCGCCGTCTCGGTCGGCATGATGTTCGCCGCAGAGCTGGCCCGCAGCGTCGGCCGGCTCAGCGACGCCGACGCCGACCGCCACCGCACCATCCTGGAAAGCCTTGGGCTGCCCATCACCTACCGTAGGGACCGCTGGCAGGCCCTGCTGGACGGCATGCGCCGGGACAAGAAGTCACGCGGCGACCTGCTGCGCTTTGTGGTGCTCGACGGCGTGGCCCGTCCCGGCATCCTCGACGTCCCGGACACCTCGCTGCTGTTCGCCGCCTACCAGGAGATCGCCTCCTGATGAACTGGATGCAGGCTGGCACCAGCGAATGGCCTGACGGCGGGTTCCCCGGAATCAGGATCAATCCGGCCACCCTGCTGCCGGAGATCGTCAACGCGGAGGCCTGCGCCGGGGCGCTGTCCGGTTCCAGCGACCCGGCCGACCTCATCTTCGTGCGCCTGGTCGAGGGGCACGCCGGCGAAGCCGCGGAGCTGCTTGCCGAAGCCCGGTACAAGGACCCCGATTCGCTCCGGCTGCGCATCTTCGAGGCCGACCTGCTGCGGGTCACCAACCGGTTCGACCGCGCGGTGGAGCTGTTCCGCCAGCTGCTCACCGAAACCCGCGGCACCCCGGACGAGGCCGTCATCCGGCAGCAGCTCGGCCGCTCCTACTTCGCCGGCGGCAACATCGCCGCCGCGGTGGAGTCCTTCGCCACGGCACTGGATCTCCGCGTGGCCGGCGCCGCCGATGCAGCCCTGATCTACGCCTCCACGGTGGCCCTGCAGCGGGCCCGGGACGTGCTGGACCTCGCCTCCTGAGCCGGCCGGCCACGTCCCTCCTGGCACCCCGACAGGCGGCCGGCCGCCGGACCCGGTAGAATGGTTCTTGGATTTTTGATAAATACGCGCTGGCGGGCCGCATGGCATGCCTGCCTGGCATAAGCGGCTGGAAGCTAGACCAGTCACAAAAGAAACCAGAGGATACAGTGGCAACCACTAACGACATCAAGAACGGAACCGTCCTTAAGCTTGAGGGCCAGCTCTGGAACATCATTGAGTTCCAGCACGTCAAGCCCGGCAAGGGTGGCGCATTCGTCCGCACCAAGATGCGCAACGTGATGTCCGGCAAGGTGGTCGACAAGACCTTCAACGCCGGGCTCAAGATCGAGACCGCCACGGTTGACCGCCGCGATTACCAGTACCTCTACCAGGACGGCCCGGACTTCGTGTTCATGGACACGAGCGACTTCGACCAGCTCACCGTCCCCGGCGCCACCGTGGGCGACGCCACCAACTTCATGCTCGAGAACCAGATGGTCAACATCGCCATCCACGAGGGCAACCCGCTCTACATCGAGCTTCCCCCGAGCGTTGTCCTCGAAATCACCTACACGGAACCGGGCCTGCAGGGCGACCGCTCCTCCGCCGGCACCAAGCCCGCCACCCTGGAAACGGGCTACGAGATCCAGGTGCCGCTCTTCGTCGAGAACAACACCCGGGTCAAGGTCGACACCCGCGACGGCAGCTACCTCGGCCGGGTTAACGACTAGTGAGTGCCCGCGGTAAGGCCCGTAACCGGGCCCTGGAAGTTCTTTTCGAGGCGGAGCAGCGTTCCGCCTCGGCGTTCGATGTACTGAAGGCCCGTCGCGAACAGACGGACCAGATCGTCAACCCCTACACCCTTGAAATCGTCGAAGGCGTGGTCTCCCACCAGGCGGCCATCGACGAATTCCTGGAAACCTACTCGCAGGGCTGGACCCTGGAGCGGATGCCGTCGGTGGACCGCATCATCCTGCGGATCGGCACCTGGGAACTGCTCTACAACGACGACGTCCCCGACGGCGTCGCCGTGAGCGAGGCCGTGGCGTTGGCCAAGACGCTCTCCACGGACGAGTCGCCGTCGTTCATCAACGGCCTGCTGGGCCGGCTGCAGCAGCTGAAGCCTTCGCTGCTCGCCTAGCACGGCCGGTTCGGAAAAGAGCCCCGTCCAGCTGACGCTGGCGGGGCTCTTTCGCTGCCCGGCGCCTTTCGTTGTCTGGCGTGACCGGCGGCGCTAGGGTGGGCGGATGAGCATCGACCCCGCCCTGGCCGCGGCGCTGCGCAGCGGGCTGTCCCGGCACCCGCGCCTGGCTGTGGCAACCGTCGCCCGCGGGGAAACAGCGCTCGAAAGCATAGGCGTCGACCCCGGCGCCGACTTCGAAATCGGTTCGGTTTCCAAAGGGATCACCGGCCTGCTGTACGCCGACGCCTGCGACCGGGGCGAGCTTGGGCCGGACACCACCCTGGGCGAGCTGCTGCCGCTGGATGGCTGCCCCGCCGCTGGCCTGACGCTGGCGGCCGTGAGCAGGCATTCCTCGGGACTTCCGCGGCTGGGGCCGCGTGGTCCGGGTCAGGCCTCGGTGCTGGCCCGCACACTTTCATTTCTCCTTCGCGGGACCAACCCCTACGGGGAGAGCCTCGGCGACCTGCTGGCACAGGCGCGCGCCGTCCGGCTGCACCGGCCGCGTCCCCGGTACTCCAACTTCGGCTTCGAACTCCTCGGCCATGCCATCGCGGCCGCGGCCAGCACGAGCTACCGTGACCTCGTTGCGGCGCGGCTTTGTGCGCCGCTGGGTCTCACCTCGGTTTATCTGCCGGCCACGCCCGGCGAACTGCGCCCGGGAGCGCTGGTTGGCTCCGGCCGCCCCGGCCGTCCCAGGCAACCGTGGACGGGGGAAGCCCTGGCCCCTGCCGGCGGGATCCGGGCGTCGGTCCGGGATATGGCCACGCTCACCCGGGCACTTTTGGACGGCACCGCCCCGGGCATGGCCGCCCTTGACCCGGTGGCCGGATTCGCCGGCCCGGCCGTCCGCATCGGCGCCGCATGGATCACGCTGGAGGCCAAAGGCCGGTCCATCACCTGGCACAACGGCGCCACCGGCGGATTCAGCAGCTGGATCGGCCTGGACCGCGACGCCGGCACCGGCGTCGTTTTGCTGTCCGCGTCCTCCGGCCCGCTGGACCGCCACGGCTTTGCGCTGCTGCAGGAACTCACGGATCGGCGCTAGCTGTACGGCTGACGGCGACCGCTAGCGGCGCAGGACAGCTTCCCGCAGCGCCGCGACCTCGGCCAGCTGGTGCTGTTCCTCCAGCTGGTGCGTTGGCACGTCCCCGCCGCTGAGGATGCGCTGCCGGGTGAAGGCAAGCTGCGTCGCGGCGTGCAGGAAGGCCCGCATCTGCGGACCCCGCCCGATGGATGTGGCCCAGCGCAGCGCCCCGCGCCGGCCGGCCCCGGTGGACAGCATGTCCACCTCCGCGCCGGTGAACCAGCCGGCCGCCGCGTACTCCCGCAGCCGCTGGCGGGTGAGCCGGCGCTCCGCCACACGCAGCAGCACAATCACCAGGACCGCGAGCAGGAAGGTCGGCACCTGGACCAGAATGTACTGGGCCAGGAAGTCCTGGCCCATGCTGTTCCAGCCGCTGTGCAGCAGCACCGCCGGGATCAGCCCGATGGCGAACGCGGCCACGGACAGCCCGGTGTGCCAGCGCCGGGCGGCGAAGCCCATGATGAGTCCGGTGGCCCCGGTAAAGATGGCGTGGGCGAAAGGCGACATAACACCCCGCAGGAAGAAAACCACCGCGAGATCCGTGCCCGGGTCGCTGGACTCCGCGATAGCCCGGCCGAAGTAGAGGATGTTCTCCGTGAAGGCGAAGCCGCCCGCGATGGTGAAAGCGAACACGACGCCGTCCACCGGGCCATCGAAATGCCGGCGCGCGAAGAGAAGCAACAGCAGCAGGCCGAGCGACTTGGCGAACTCCTCCACCACCGGGGCTTGGACGGTGACGGCAAAAGTCCGGTAGTCGAGGCCCGACGCCGGGCCTGCGGCGAGTGAGAAGTACGGCTGGATCAGGAGGGTCACCGAAACGGAAACGACCGCCCCCCACAGAAAAGCGAAGAGCAGAAGCCGCTTGGGCTCGGGCTCCCAGCGGTCGATGACGCGCACGGCCAGCAGCACCGCGCCAAGCGGCAGTAACGAGGCCACGAAGCCGATGACAAACCCCGTGACCCCGGTGTTCGCGAGGACAAAGGGCAGCACCATAAACAGGCCGATGAATCCGAGCGCGCCGCCGGCCGCCACGAGTCCTATCGCTCCGGCGGAGCGTCTGGCGGCGCGGGCCGCCGGCAATGCGGCGGTCAGTGCATGCCGGGGCTGATCGCGGTAATTCGCTGGTGCCGGCCGGTAGTGCTGTTCCGGGACGTGCCCCATCCAGCTCGGGTTGGCTTGCTGCGGCAGCGGCGGGCGGCCGCCGGAACGGGGGTCGGAGCTCGTCATGCAGAAGAGCTTAGGGGAATTCCGGGGCAGCTGGGGCCGTGACTCCCAGACGGGGTGGCCTAAATCCGTGCGCGACGCCGTGGCCTACGCCGTGCCGACCAGGAGCCCTTCCGGCACGGGGTCGTCGAGGGGCGGCGGCCAGAAGGGGTGCCAGTCCGGGAGGGGGTCGGTGGGCGGTTCCTGGCCGGGGTCGGGTCCGGGGTCCGGGGGCAGGCCACGGTCGGGGAACATGTATGCGGGCGGGATGTCGTCCGTGAGCGTGTCGGTGGCCGGGTTGTGGTTCGTGGTTGGGGTGTGGGGTGGCCAGTGGGGTGGTTCCCAGTCCTGGTGTTCGCTGGGGTAGCCGTCCTGTGGGTGAGGTCCAGCCGGGCGGGTGGTCTTTGCTGGCTGGGGTGGGTGTCCAGGTGGTGGTGTGTTTGAGGCGGTGGTGTTTGGGGCAGGGTTGTCCGAGGTTGGTGATGCCGGTGGTGCCGCCGTCGGCCCAGGCCAGGAGGTGGTCGGCGTCGTTGTCGAGGGAGTGGTTGCTGCAGCCGGGGAAGGGGCATTTTCCGTCGCGGAGCCGGAGCCAGTGGCGCTGGGT